>SFQY01000009.1 GCA_004562395.1 bacterium
ACGCGCTTGTACAGCTCAGGAGCTACGAAAGGGCCCTTTTTGATGCTTCTGCTCATTTCATTTCCTCCTTACTTGCTGTTTCTGCGCTTGACGATGAACTTGTTGGTGGGGTTCTTCGTCTTGCGAGTCTTATAACCCAGCGCGGGCTTGCCCCAGGGGGTAACAGGGCCGGGACGGCCCACGGGAGCGCGGCCTTCACCACCGCCGTGGGGGTGGTCATTGGGGTTCATAACGGAGCCGCGGACGGTGGGACGGATGCCCATGTGGCGGGTCCGGCCGGCCTTGCCGATGTGGACGTTCTCGTGGTCCAGGTTGCCCACCTGGCCGATGCAGGCGGTGCAGTTGGTCCGGACGTAGCGAACCTCACCGGAGGGCAGACGGATCTGAGCCAGATCCCCTTCCTTGGCCATCAGCTGAGCGGCGCCGCCGGCGGCACGGACCAGCTGAGCGCCGTGGCCGGGCTGCAGCTCCACGTTGTGGATCACGGTACCCACGGGGATGTTGGCGATGGGCAGGCAGTTGCCGGGCTTGATGTCCGCGTTGGCGGAAGCCACGACCACGTCGCCGGCCTGCAGGCCGTAGGGAGCCAGAATGTAGGACAGGGTGCCGTCCTCATACTTGATCAGCGCGATGTAGGCGGACCGGTTGGGGTCGTACTCGATGCGCTGGACAGTGGCGTTCATATCGGTCTTCAGGCGCTTGAAGTCGATGATGCGGTACTTGCGCTTGTTGCCGCCGCCGCGGTGGCGGACGGTGATGTGACCGTAGCTGTTGCGACCTGCGTTCTTCTTGAGGTTCTCAACCAGGCTACGCTCAGGTTTTGCCTTCTTGTCCACGCCGTCGAAGCCGGAAACAGTCATGTTGCGGCGGGCGGGGGTGTAAGGCTTAAAAGTTTTAATAGCCATTTGCGTTTCTCTCCTTTATTGAGATTGGTTTAGACCATGCCCTCAAAGAACTCGATGGTCTTGGAGTCAGGGGTCAGGGTGACAACGGCCTTCTTGTACTCGGCACGCTTGCCGGCGGGGTAAGCGCCGGTGCGCTTGACCTTGCCCTGCATACGGATGGTGTTGACCTTCGCGACCTTGACGCCGAAAGCCAGTTCCACGGCTTCCTTGATCTGGGTCTTGTTGGCGTTGACGTCCACCATGAAAACGTACTTCTTATCAGCCACAGCCTCCATGGACTGCTCGGTGATAACCGGTCTTCTGATGATATCGTAAGCGTTCATTATGCGAATACCTCCTCGATCTTCCGCAGAGCTGCCTGATCGACCACCAGCTTGTTGGCGTTCACCACGTCGTAAACGTTCAGCAGGTTGGCGAAGGTGACCTCGCAGCCGGGAATGTTGCGGCCGGACTTCACAACGTTCTGATCGGCCTCAGCGGTTACGACCAGAGTCTTGGTGTCGCAGCCCACAGCCTTCAGGAACTTGGCGAAGTCAGCGGTCTTGGGAGCGTCCATCTTGATGGCATCGATGACCACCAGGTTGGTCTCGGCGACCTTGGCGCTCAGAACGCTCTTCAGAGCCAGGCGCTTGGCCTTCTTGTTCAGGGTGTAGCTGTAGGAGCGGGGCTTGGGGGCGAAGACGATACCGCCGTGGGTCCACTGGGGAGCCCGGGTGCTGCCCTGACGGGCACGGCCGGTGCCCTTCTGACGCCAGGGCTTGCGGCCGCCGCCGGAAACCTCAGCGCGGGTCAGAGCGCTCTGAGTGCCCTGACGCTTGTTGGCCAGATGGTTCTTGTTGGTCTTAAGCATGATTTAAGATCTCCTTTCCTTAGCCTCTTGCGGAAGCCTTCTGGGGATTTCTGCCGGAAGCCTTCTGCGGGTTCTTGCTGATGCCGGTCTCCACGTTCTTGACCTTGTTGTTCTTGTCCACCTTGACAACGTCCAGGTTCTCGATGGTGACCTGCTCATTGCCCATCTGACCGGCGCCGATCTTGCCGGGGAAGATCCGGGACTGATGGGAAGACGCGCCCATGGAACCGGCATGACGGTGGACAGGGCCGCCGCCGTGGGTCATGGGGGTACGGCCGGCGCCGTGGCGCTTCACAACGCCCTGGTAGCCATGGCCCTTGGAAATGCCGGTAACATCGATCTTGTCGCCGGCGGCGAAGGTGTCGGCCTTCACCACATCGCCGACGTTCATGTCAGCGGCGGAATCCAGCTTGAACTCCTTCAGGTACTTCTTGGCGCCCACGCCGGCCTTCTTCAGATGGCCAGCCTCAGGCTTGGTCAGCTTCGCTTCCTTGATGTCTCCGAAGCCAAGCTGGACGGCGGTGTAGCCGTCGGTCTCGACGGTCTTCTTCTGAGTGACGACGCAGGGGCCTGCTTCCACGACGGTAACAGGAATGACCTTGCCGCTCTCATCGAAGATCTGGGTCATGCCCACTTTTTTGCCGATGATTGCTTTCTGCATGTTTGGTTTCTCCTTTTTAATAGGTTATTGGTCGGCGATCCATTGGGAAAACCGCCGACATGACCCGTCCGCCCGATGCCAGACAGTGCGGGCTGCCGCAATTCCTGTTACGGGAATTACAGCTTTATCTCAATCTCAACGCCGGCGGGCAGATCCAGGCTCATCAGAGCCTCCACGGTCTTCTGGCTGGGGTTGAGGATATCGATCAGTCTCTTGTGGGTTCTGCGCTCGAACTGCTCACGGGAGTCCTTGTTGACGTGGGGGGACCGAAGGATGGTAACAACTTCCTTCTTGGTGGGCAGCGGGATGGGGCCGGAAACCTGAGCGCCGTTGCGCTTCGCGGTGTCCACGATCTTTGCCGCGCTGGAGTCGATCAGCTGGTGATCATAGGCCTTCAGCCGAATGCGGATCATCTGGTTTGCCATGGTTTGTTTTCCTCCTTGAATTACGTACTCAGTTTGCGTAGTGTCTGGGTACGGTCGAACTGTTTGTGTCCGCGCCGCCGTGCGTATCACTCCGGGCCATGAAAAATGGCCGACCTAGGCCGACCCATTCTTCCCGCGCGGCGATATACGCCTGACGCTTCGAAAGCAGTTCAGCCGCCCGATGACCGGACATACTCCGCGGAAGTTACCGTTTTTCAACGCAATCTCCCGCATCATCGCATCACATGCATAGTTTCCCTGCACATGCCTGAATATGATACCACCTGCTTTGCCAATTGTCAAGCACTTTTTTAGATAAAATCACAAAGTTTTCATTCTCTTTTCGTGAAAGATGCTCACCCCCTTTTCGGAACTCCCATGTCGGAAGGTTAAGCACCGCACCCCAAGACCTTCCCCTCGGGGCAATGACAGTGGGGGTGTACCGTAGGGCGGGGGCTTGCCCCCGCCGACCAGGTTCCGGTTTTTGACCAGGGAGCATTTAACGGAATCGCCAGAAAAAAGTTACGTTTCGGCGGGGGCGAGCCATAAGCCCTACGGTATGAACGAGTCATTTTCCGTTCAACATACCGATCGGAAACTTGCAGTGGGTCGGCGGGGGCGAGCCCCCGCCCTACAGTATGAACAAGTCATTTTCCGTTCAACAGACCGATCGGAAACATGCAGCGGGTCGGCGGGGTCATGACCCCGCCCTACGGTATGAACGAGTCATTTTCCGTTCAACATACCGATTGGAAACTTGCAGCGGGTCGGCGGGGTCATGACCCCGCCCTACGAACAGGCGATTCCATTGTGAGCTTGCCTTTGCTTTGGGCGTATTCTGCCAGGCGGCGGTTTGCCTGGTTCATGGGGCCGAAGCGCTCGGTGCAGCAGATCACCCGGGGGCAGCGGTCCACCAGGGCCGCGGCGGCGGCATAGGCGCGCTCTCCGATGGGCTCAAAGGCCTGCTCCGTCACCACCGTCACCGCCAGGGCCCGGGCCACCGGCAGGTCCAGGTCGTTTTCCTGGAGCACTCCCGCCGCGAAGGGGATCCCCCGGCGCTGAAGGCTCCGGTATACCCCGATGCCGCTGCCTCCGCCGCCGATGACGAAGACCTCCGGCTCTCCCGTCACCCGCTCCAGCTCCAGACTGCCGAAGCTGGGGTTGAAGCTGCCCCGGGCGGCGCCGAACAGCTCCATAATATAGCTTCCGGAGAAGATCTCCTCCGGAGGGCCGCAGCGGCCGATGGCTCCGTCCTCCACGCAGACCACCTGGTCGGAGATCTTCTGGGCCAGGTCCAGCTCGTGCAGGGACATGACCACCGCCAGGTTCTTCCGGCGGACCAGGTCCTTGAGGATAGCCAGCAGCTCCAGCTTATGGCGGATATCCAGGAAGGAGGTGGGCTCGTCCAGGACGATGACCTCCGGCTCCTGGCACAGGGCCCTTGCCAGCAGCACCCGCTGGCGCTGGCCGTCGCTGATTTCGGTAAAATCCCGGTCCGCCAGGTCCTGGGCGTGGACCAGCTCCATGGCCTCCCGGACCTTCCGCCGGTCCTCCTCCGTCAGGATGCCCAGACGGCCCGTATAGGGATAGCGGCCCGTGGCGGCCACGTCCTCGCAGCGCATCAGCTCCGGCCGGATCCGCTCCGTCATCACCACGGACATCCGCCTGGCCGCCTCCGCGTCGGTAACCCGGGCCATATCCCGGCCCTCCAGGTAAACCGCGCCGCAGACAGGCTTAAGCTGCCGGATGATGCTTTTGAGAATGGTGGACTTCCCTGCCCCGTTGGGGCCGATGAGGGTCATGATCCGTCCCCGGCGGATCTGCAGAGCGATATGGGAAATCAGGGGCCTGCCGCCGTAGCCCACGGCCAGGTCCCGGGTATCGATCAGAATATCGGGCATTCAAACCTTCCTTTCCCTTTTCCGGGAGATCATCATGCCGATCACCACCGGAGCGCCGAACACCGCCGTGACGGAGCTGATGCTGAGGTCCGTGGGGGCGAAGGCCGTCCGGGCGATGAGGTCGCACAGCAGGCAGAAGGCCCCGCCCCCCAGAAAGCAGGCGGGGATCATGAGGATGGGCTTCGCCGTGCCGAAAAGCCGCTTGATCAGGTGGGGGACGGCGATGCCCACAAAGGAGATGGGTCCGGCAAAGGCCGTGACGCAGGCGGAGAGAACGCTGGACAGCAGGATCAGCACCACCCGGAAGGCGCGGATGTTGACCCCCACGCTTCTGGCGTAGACCTCCCCCATCTGGTAGGCCCCGATGGGCTTGGACTGAAGAAAGGTCAGCGCCAGGGTCACCCCCACCACCGCCGCCATCACCGCCACATTGTCCCAGGAGATCCCGGAGAAGCTGCCCAGGGACCAGTTGTGGAGGTTGACGATGTTGGAATCGTCGGCGAAGGTCACCAGAAAATCCGTCACCGCGGAGCAGATATAGCCGATCATCACTCCGCAGACCACCAGAATGGACATCTGCCCCACCCGCCGGGAGATCACCAGGATGAAGCCCATGGAAATCAGGGATCCGGCAAAAGCGGCGGCGATGAGGGCCATGGAGCTGGCGGGGATCCCCCGGCTCAGCAGGAAGATCATCATCAGCGACACCGTCAGCTTGGCCCCGGAGGAAATGCCCAGCACAAAGGGCCCGGCGATGGGGTTGGCGAAGAAGGTCTGCAGCAGAAAGCCCGACACCGACAGGGCACCCCCCAGAATGACGGCGGCCAGGATCCGTGGCAGGCGGATGTTCCAGAGGATGGGGCCGTTGGCGCCGCCGCCTCCGGGGCCCGCCGCCAGAATGCCCAGCACCTCCCCCACCGGAAGCCGGACGCTTCCCGCGTGGATGTTTCCTATCAGAAGCACCAGCAGCGCCGCCGCCAGGAAGGCGAAGGCGCCGGAGTATCTTGTCTTTTTCATGGCAGTTCCCCCGTCAGTCCAGCCGGTGCAGATAGGTCAGCTCCAGGCTCTCCGGGTCCCGGGCCGTGACGATGGCGTGCAGGTCCCAGATCAGATCCCCCAGTCCCAGGCTCTCCTGGAACAGGTTCTTGCCGGTACACCAGACATTTCCCTCCCGCACCGCCTTGAAATCCTTGAGCAGGCTGCTTTTGTCCAGAAGCTCCTCCAGCGAGTGCAGCTCCGCGTCGATGGCGCTGTTGTAGATCAGCACATCGGCATCCCGGGCCTGCTCGTAGAAGGCCTCCATCTGCATGTTCATGGTGGAGGAGGCGCTTTCCTCCCCCGGCTGCTGCCGGAGGATGTACTCGCCCCCTGCCAGGGCGATGGACTTGGCGATATAGTCCCCGGGCTTGCGGACGTTGGCCGCGCCGTTGGAGGTGATGTAGAAAAAGGCCACGCTCTTCCCGGTGCCGGGCTGGTCCAGCACCGGAGCCAGCCGGTCCAGCAGGGCGCTGAAATAGGCGTCGGCCTCCTGCTCCCTGCCAAGCAGAGCGCCGTAGAGCCGGATCCACTCCACCCGGCCCAGGGGGTGGCTTTCATAGCTGGACCGCTCCACCAGCACCGGAATCCCCAGCCGCAGCAGCTGCTCCCGGACCTCCGGGGTGTGATAGATCATGGTGGACTCCAGAGCCAGGTCGCAGCCCTCCGCCAGGATCCGCTCGTAGTCCGGGGCGCTGTACTTTCCGGCGTAGAGGATGTCCCCCCGCTCCATGGCCTGCTTCGCCTCTTCAATATACCAGCCGGAGGCGTCGGTGCCGGACAGCCGGATGCGGTCCAGGGCGTCCAGCTCCCGGAACAGGTCCATGGCGGAGGTGGCCACGAGATAAATCCGGTCCAGGGGCTGCTGAAGCACCGTCACCTCCTCCGGCACCCCGGCGGGAACCGGAGCATCCTCCGGAACCACCAGATACCGGTCGGTGCCCCCGATGGTGACGATCCGGTAACCCTCCCGATAGGTATCCAGGGTGAACTGGTCGGCGTAGACCAGCTCCATGGAATGATCAAATTCCAGATTTTCCCAGCTCAGAGCCGCCGGTTCCGTCTGCGCCGGGGCGGAGCCGCCGCAGCCCGCCAGCAGCGCCGCCGCCGTCAGCAGCAGGGCGGCCCAAATACGCCTGACGCTCATGAGGCAGGCTGAAGGGAGGCGGAATCAAAATATAAGGTATAGGCGATCTCGTGAGGCGTGCTCATGGCGGTGGTGTCCGCCATCACGGGCAGGGCAAAGTCGAAGGCCGTCACCGGGATCTCAAATTCCGCGTTTCCCTGGGTATTCCGGGGCAGGTACTTCTCCTCCCCCAGGCGCATATAGTCATAGTTGGGGCTGCTCCAGACCAGGGTGACCCAGGCCTGTCCGTCCTCCACCCGCAGCGCCGCCGGGGATTCCACCGAGGCCTTGCCGGAGCCGCCCTCCAGACGCACCTGCACCGTGTAGCTGCCGTCGGCCAGGCCCAGACTCTCCACGGTGGCAAAGGCGCTGTCCCGGAAGGCCTCCAGGGGCAGGGAGTCCGCCCGGAACACCAGGGTCCGGTCATACCACATTTCCTTGTTCTTGCTGTAGGCGGCGCAGGCAATGCCCTTGTCCAGAGCCTCCACGGGGATGGTGAAGGTGTGGGTGCCGTCCTCCGCCTCCTCAAAGGGGATGGCGGCAGCTTCCTCCGCGGCGGCGGCCTCCGCTCCGGTGCCCGGGAAAACCTTCAGATAGCCGGTGCCGCCCATGTACATCCGGGCGGTCATCTGTCCCCCCTCCACCGTCAGCTCACAGTGGGTGATCTTGAACATGGAGGAGCTGGAATCGACGATGACGGAGTAGACGCCGTCCTTCAGCTCCGTTCCGGAGACCGGGGTCATGTCCGCCTCCACCACGTCCTCCACCGGGGCCATATCCGAGGCGGAGGCCACCTTCTCCTTTTCCGGGGCGGGCTGGGTGACCGCCTGGGTGGCCCCCTGGGTGAGGGCAGGTGTCTCGGTTTTGCCGCAGCCGGTACTCAGCACCAGTACCGCCGCCAGAAGCAATGCCAGTTTGGTTTTCCTGTTTTTCATGTGATTCCCTTCTTATTACAGGGCAGGCCAAAAGGGGGTTCCTTTTGGCCTGCCGGTATTCGTTTTCTGATGATCGGCTATGCTCAGCAAAGGGGGTTGTTGGAGTTTGTAAGGATGAGCGCCGCGCAATACCTTCCCCCGGGGGGAAGGGGGACCGCGAAGCGGTGGATGAGGAATGGCGACACCTTACCATTCGCAATGCAGTCAATTCAAACGGTACAGACTTTTCCAATATACCTTTTTAACGAAATGCATACAGATTCGGAACATATCGCCGTTCCTCATCCGCCCCAGTGTGCGCACTGGGGCACCTTCCCCCCGGGGGAAGGTATTCGCTTACTGCTGCTCCATGGCTGCCCGGGCGTGGTCCACCAGCAGGTTCTGGATGGACTCCAGCTCTCCGAGGCCGTTGACCTGGCAGACAACCTCATAGCCCGCGGCCTCAAAGATGCTCTTCCAGGAGTCCTCCTCGTCACCGGCCATGTCGTTGTTGGCATGGTCGCCGGCCACGATCATCAGGGGCCGCAGGACCACCCGCTGATACTCCCCGGCCTGCACCAGAGCCAGCACATCCTCCACGGTGGGAGATGCCTCCACGGTGCCCACGTAGTAATGCTCGTGGCCGCCGTCGGTCAGCACCTGCTGCATCCTGGCGTACACGGCGTTGGAGTCCGCCTCGGTGCCGTGGCCCATGAAGCAGATGGCGGTCTTGCCGTCGTCATAGGAAGCGGTGGCCTCCACAATGGTCTCGGCCACAACCTGGAAATCCTCGTCGGAGGTCAGCAGGGGGCTGCCGATGCTGACGGACTCAAAGGCGTCGGCGTACTGGGCCAACTCGTTGACCAGGTCGTTGTACTCAAAGCCGTCCATCAGATGGGTGGGCTGGACCACCAGGGTCTTGACGCCGTTGGCCACGGCCCGGTCCAGGGCCTCGCCCACGTTGTCGATGATCTCGCCGTCCCGGCTCTTGACGTGGTCAATGATGATCTGGCTGGTAAAGCCCCGGCGGACGGAATAGTCCGGGAAGGCCTTCTCCATGGCTTCCTCAATGGCGCCCACGGTGAGGCGGCGGTTGTCGTTGAAGCTGGTGCCGAAGCTGACCACCATCAGCTCCTTCTCCCCGATGCCGTCCTGGTTCCGGGGGTTGTCCAGAGAGGCGTCGCCGGTGGTGTAGTCCTCCTCATCCTCGGCTTCGGCGGTCTCGGCAGGGGTCTCGGCGGGAACGGTGGTCTCCGGCGCCAGAGTTTCGGCGGGAGCGGGGGTTTCGGCGGGAGCGGCGGTCTGGGCAGGCTCCTGGCCGCCGCAGCCGGCCAGCAGGACGGTCAGCATGGCGATCACCGTCAGAATGGACATCATGCGTTTCGTTTTCATAAAAGTACCTCCTAAATATTTTCTGATGTATGGAAAGCAGAACATCAGCCATGGCAAAAAGGTACGGAAAACGCACGGAAAAAGAAACGTGGTCATCAAAGCGATGACCACGCGGAAAGCTTCCCGAAAGGGCGGACCCTTGTGAGAGAACGGTACGATCAATTCCTCGTGATCCGGAACACGGATTTTCCATGCTCCCGTACCGGCAACCGGCAGGTCTCCTGACTCGTAAGTCATCACGCGCCATCGTCTTCCCGGCTTTCGCCAGTGACTGTCTTTCCGACACAGAAAGCGCGCTCGTTACATACAGTGACGAGATCGTACAGGCCTTTCACCTGTTTCCCTATTATCCGTTTCATTCCAAGGAACAAACGGCACCGATTCCCTATTCAATTCGGCTGCATTATATCACATCGCCTATGGCAATGCAATACCCTTTTTTAAAAAAACCACCGTCCCCCGCAAAGGGGCGACCGCGAGGGGTGATATTGCTTATTTCAGTTCCCAGAGCTTGATCTGGCTGGCTTTTTCGTAGAGCTTACAGTAGCTTTCATAGCGGGTTTTTTCCAGGCTGCCCGCTTCCAGGGCGGCGCGGACGGCGCAGCCGGGTTCCTGGCGGTGGGTGCAGTCGTGGAACTGGCAGCGGCCCAGCCAGGGGCCGAAGTCCGGGAAGGCGTACTGGAGGTTCTCCTTCAGGATCACGTCCATCTGGTCCGTATCGAAGGAGGAAAAGCCCGGGGTGTCGGCCACGTAGGTATTGCCGTCCAGGGCATACAGCTCCACATGGCGGGTGGTGTGGCGGCCACGGCCCAGCTTGTCGGAGACCTCTCCGGTGGGGAGCCGCAGCTCGGGGCACAGCCGGTTCAGGATGCTGCTTTTGCCCACGCCGGAATTGCCGGTGAAGGCCGTGAGCTTTCCCTTCAGCAGCTCCCGGAGCTGCTCCACCCCTTCCCCGGTCTCGGCGCTGGTCCGGATCACGGGGAAGCCCGCGTGTTCATAGATCCGGGCCAGCTCCCGGGCGGGGTCCAGGTCGCACTTGTTGACGCACAGGTACACCGGTACCTCCTGATCCCCCGCGATGGCCGCCACCCGGTCGATGAGGAAGGGCTCCGTCACCGGGTTGACGTTGGCGGCGAAGATCACCAGGGCGTCGATGTTGGCCACGGCGGGCCGGACGAAGCTGTTCTTTCTCGGCAGGATCCGCTCCACCATGCCCTTGCCCTTCTCCAGGGTGATCTCCACCAGGTCCCCGGTCAGGGGGCTGCTGCCCTCCCGGCGCAGGATGCCCCGGGCCCGGCAGGTGACGGTGCCGGAGGCCGTCCGCACGTCATAAAATCCGCTGATGGACCGGAGGATCCGTCCGGCTGCTTTCTCAGTCATGGGTAAATTCCACCTTCTGCTCCCGCTCGAAAACGCCGTCGATGTACAGGTCATACCACACGGTGCCGGTGCCCGTCAGATCCAGAATGGTGCTGGTCTCTCCCGCGGCGATGTGCTTGGATACAATGGATTCCGTGGTGCCCTTCAGGCAGATGTCCAGGGTGTAGTCCTGGCTCCGCTCCGGCAGGCTGAAGATCAGCCGGGCGGTGACAGGCTCCGGATCGGGCTTCGGCTCCACAATCTCCTCGGGCTTGGTCTCCACCTCAGGGGTTTCCTCCGGCAGAGTTTCCTCGGCGCCCTGGGAATAGTGGATGATGATCTCCGCGGTGACATCCACCATGGTGTTCTTCTCCACGGACTGGTAGACCACCTGGTCCTTGGGCTTGGAGCTTTCCACGGCCTCCGCCCGGACGTTGGTAAAGCCCAGCTGGTTCAGCAGCTCCTTGGCCCGGCCGATTTCCAGACCCAGCACGTCGGGCATTTTCTCCTCCACCAGGTCGGGGCCGGTGCTGATGTAGATGTAGACCGTCTGGCCGTCCTTCAGCTCCGTGCCGGAGGTGGGGTCCGTGCGGGTGACGGTACCGGCCTCATAGACGTAGCTGGCCTCCTTCCGGGTCAGGACCTGGAAGCCCATGCCGCTGAGTACGGCGTAGGCCTGGTCGGCCTCCACGCCGGTATAGTTTTCCATGATCTTCACGGGGGGCTCCTCCCCCATGCTGACGGTGATCCACAGATCGGAGCCCTTCTGGACCTTGCTGCCGCCGGCAGGCTCCTGGTGCATGATCTGCCCCGCGGGCCAGGACTCGCTGTACTGCTGGGGCTGGAGCCGGATGGTGAAGTCGCTGTAGCGCTCGGCAAAGCCGTCGGTATAGACCTCGCCCTCCAGATAGGGCACCTCCACCAGCTCCTTCTCCTGGTTCAGCAGGGCGCCGTTGAACAGGGCGATGAGGAAGATGATGACGGCGATCACCGCCACGGCGCTGCAGATGACGATGGCCGTGGTGGCCACCCGGCTGCGCTCCTCCTCCCGCTTCTTCTCCTCCGCCTTCCGGCGCTGCTGGGCCCGGCGGATGGCCTCGCTGTCCCGCTCCTGGGGCACGGTGCCGGTGGCCCGGTGCTGGGGGGCGGCGGTGTGGAGCCGGGCGCTGTCGGAGCCGGGACGGACGCCGGTCTTGGCCTGGACCTTCCGCTCCGCCAGGGTCCGGGGCTGGGAGGCGCCGGGAATGGCCCGGGTGGAGTCGTCCATAACCGTATGGTAATCGAATAAAATGGCGGGATTTTGCCGGAATTCCTCCATATCCTTCAGCATTTCCGTGGCGGAGACATACCGGTCCCGGACATCCAGGGCCATGCCCTTCATGATGATCTGCTCCAGGCCCCCGGGAATGTTGGGGTTCAGGGTGGAGGGCATGGGCGCTCCGCCGTTGATGTGCTGAATGGCCACCGCCACGGCGGATTCCCCGTCGTAGGGAGGCCGTCCCGTCATCATCTCGTACATGACCACGGCCAGGGAATAGATGTCGGACCGGTTGTCCGTATGGCCGCCCTTGGCCTGCTCCGGGGAGATGTAGTGGACGGAGCCCAGAGCCTCCTTGGTCAGGGTGTTGCTCTTGTTCATGACCCGGGCGATGCCGAAGTCCATGACCTTCACGGAGCCGTTTTTCAGCACCATGATGTTGTGGGGCTTGATATCCCGGTGGATGATGCCCCGGCTGTGGGCATGCTCCAGTCCCTTGGCGATCTGCATGGCGAAGTGCAGGGTCTCCTTCCAGTTGAGGACCCCCTTCTTCTCCATATACTGCTTCAGGGAAATGCCGTCGATCAGCTCCATGACGATGTAATTGGCGCTCTCCGATGAGGAAACGTCATACACCTGCACAATGTTGGGGTGGCTCAGCATGGCCACGGCCTCGCCCTCGGCCCGGAACCGCCTGCGGAACTCCTCGTCCCCGGCGAACTCGTCCTTTAAGATCTTCACGGCTACCAGCCGGTTCAGGCGATGGCAGAGGGCTTTATATACGACGGCCATGCCGCCGGTACCGATGACCTCCAGGATCTCGTACCGGTTATCCAAGAGCCGTCCAATATATTGATCCATATGCTAGAATTGCTCCTTTCGCTGCGATCGTCTAAATCAGGATCAGGACGCTGGTCACGTTGTCCGGCGCGCCCCGGTTTTTGGCGATGTTCAGCAGCCGCTTGCAGCAGTGCTGTTTGTTGACGCCGTGAACGACCTCAAACAGAATCTCCTGGTCGTCCATGAGGTTACTCAGGCCGTCGCTGCACAGCAGCAGGAAGTCCCCCCTGCTGACGTCCCTGTGGAAAATATCGCACAGGACCATGGGCTCGGTGCCGATGGCCCGGGTGATGTAATTTTTGCCGGGGTAGGTTTTGGCCACCTCCGGGGTCAGCTCCCCCCGGTCCACCATCAGCTGGACCAGAGAGTGGTCCTTGGTGATCTGGTGGATGCCCCCCCGGTCGATGCCGTAGGCACGGCTGTCCCCCACGTTGATCACCGTGGCCTTCCGTCCCCGGACGAACACCGCCACTAGGGTGGTGCCCATGCCGTCAAACTCCGGGAACTGGGCCGACTGGTCGTATACGGTGAAGTTGGCCAGCTTCACGGCCCCCCGGAGCATCTGGTCCACGGCCTCCTGGTCCATGCCCGGCTTCCAGCACCGGCGGACCTCCTCCGCGAAGACCTCCACCGCCAGAGTGGAGGCGATGTTGCCGGATTTCGCTCCGCCCATGCCGTCGCAGACAACGCACAGAAGGGTGCTGCGGTCAAGCTGTTCTATTCGGTAAGCATCCTGGTTCTGCTTGCGGACATTGCCAGGATCGGTCAATCCCCAGCTCTGCATAAGCGTGGCTCCTCTCAGTTTTCTCTTCTGGTATTCTTTTGGCCGTTGACATGGGAAAGGATTATTTCTCGTACGAATGCGCGATGGTTCCACCAAAGGCTTCTCCTTGAGGACTGCGAAGCGTGCCTTTGGTAGAAGCTGTCTCGCGAAGCGAGACTGATGTGGTGTTACAGCGGTACGTTTTCGCCGAAATGTTTCGATCATCGCAACTGTGTACCGCACACCACATCCGCCCCAGGCTGCGGCCTGGGGCACCTTCTCCTCAAGGAGAAGGCTTGGTCGCTGTAAGTGCCAGTGGAACCAACAAACCGGCGTCATAAGGGAAACGATCCTTTACGCCGGAAAGGCACGGCGGAATGGTTATGTCTTCTGTTGGTATTTGCGGCGAAGCTGGCCGCAGGAGGCGTCGATGTCGCCGCCCAGGGTCCGGCGGACCGTGGCGGTGACGCCGCCGTCCTCCAGGGTTTTCTGGAATTTCGCCACGGCGGCCCGGCTGCTGGGCTTCAGGGGGCTTTCCTCCACATGGTTCAGAGGGATCAGGTTGAAGTGGGCGGGCAAGCCCTTCAGCCGCCGGAGCAGCTCTTTGGCGTTTTCCTCGGAGTCGTTGACCCCGTCGATCATGGCGTATTCAAAGGAAATGCGCCGGTTGGTGGCCTGGTAATACCGACGGCAGGCGGAAAGCAGCTCCTCGCTGGGGTAGGCCCGGTTCACGGGCATGATCCGGTCCCGGACAGCGTCGTTGGGGGCGTGAAGGGACACGGACAGGGTCAGCTGCAGCTTCCGTTTCGCCAGCTCGTCGATCTTCGGCACCAGGCCGCAGGTACTGAGGCTAATGTGGCGCATGGAGATGTTCATGCCGTCGGGGCTGTTCACCAGCTCCAGAAAGCGCATGACGTTGTCAAAATTGTCCAGCGGCTCCCCGATGCCCATCAGCACGATGTGGGACACCGGAAGTCCGGAGTCCACCTGGGTGAACAGCACCTGATCCAGCATTTCATAAGGCTCCAGCCGCCGGACCAGGCCTCCCAGGGTGGAGGCGCAGAAGGCGCAGCCCATCCGGCAGCCCACCTCCGTGGAGATGCAGACGGTGTTGCCGTAGTGATAGCGCATCAGCACCGTCTCCACACAGTTGCCGTCGGACAGCTCCCACAGATATTTGATGGTGCCGTCCCGCCGGGATTCCTGCTTTCGCACCACCTTTGGCGGGCAGATGGGATATTCCTTCGCCAGGGCGTCCCGCAGCGGTTTGGGCAGGTTCGTCATCTCGTCATAGGACCGGACGCCTTTATGCAGCCAGGCAAAGACCTGCTTTGCCCGGAAGGGGGGCTGGCCCAGCTCTTTGAGAATTTCCGCCAGCTCCGGCTGGGTCAGGGATTTCAGGTTCATACATTCCTCCGCAGGCGGCAGATGAAGAAGCCGTCGGTATCGTATTCGCCGGGGATCAGGGTCAGCATTCCGCTCTCGTTTTGGGGGAAGACCTCCGGCAGGGGCAGGGGCTCCGGGTGGAAATCCGGATGCTGCGCCAGGAAGGCGTTCACCACATCCTCGTTCTCCCGCCTGAGCAGGGTGCAGGTGGAATACATCAGGATGCCGCCGGGCTTTACGTAGGAGGCCTGGGTCTTCAGGATCTGCAGCTGCAGCTGGGGCAGCTGCTCCGTCTGGGCCAGATCCTTATAGCGGATATCCGGCTTTTTCCGGATGATGCCGAGACCCGAGCAGGGCACGTCCGCCAGCACCGCGTCCATGGCATTCTCCCACTGGGGCACCGGGACCGTGGCGTCCTGCTGCCGGGGGGTGATATTGGTCAGCCCCAGACGGGCCGCGCCGCCGGCGATCAGTTCCGTCTTATGGCCGTGGATGTCGCAGGAGGTGATGCTCCCCCGGCCCTCCATGGCAATGGCAGCGGCGAAGCTCTTTCCTCCCGGGGCGGCGCAGCAGTCCAGCACCCGGATATCTTCCTTCGGAAGCCCGGCGCACAGGACGCTGAGCCTGGAGGCCGGGTCCTGAACATAGAAGCAGCCTTCCCGGAAGGAGGGGAGATTCTCGATGCTGCCGGTGCCGGAGAGGATCAGGCAGTCCTGCATCCATCCGTGGGGCTGGGCCTGGACCTGCTCCGCAGCCAGCCGTTCGACCAATTTCGCAGTGGAGATCCGCAGGGTGTTCACCTGCACCACCGTCTGGGGCGCGGTATTATCGGCGATCAGGACGGACTCCAGCTTTCCCTTGGGAAGGTTCTGTTTCAAAAGGGAGATCAGCTCATCGGGATGGCTGTAGCGGTCGGCATAGGAAACCGGCTCCTTCAGCTGTCCCCGGGTCCGCACCGCGCTGCGCAGGACCCCGTTGACCAGGGAGGCCGCCTTTGGGTTTTTGCAGTATTTCTTCGCCAGGGCCACGGATTCGTTCACCGCGGCGCTGTCGGGAATCTTGTCCAGTTCATAGATCTGATACAGCCCCAGGTGGAGAATGTCCCGCACCACCGGGTGCAGGTCCTTCAGCTTTCCCGTCAGAAGCTGTCTCAGATAAAAATCCAGCCTGTTCCGGTTCTGCAGGACGCCGTAGCACAATCTGGTGGCCAGGGCCGCGTCCCGGCTGTCCAGCCGGTCCCGGCGGGTCAGCTCCTTCAGCACGCCGTTGGACCAGGCGCCGCTTTTGCGGCAGGCGATCAGCGCGTTCAGCGCCGTTTCCCTGGCCCCCATCAGGCTTTCAGGGGATGGCCCCGGAAATAGTCGGGGGCCGCCATGCGCTTGCCGCCCTCGGCCTGGAGAGAGAGGATCTCAATGGCCCCTTCCCCGCAGGCGATCCGCAGACCGGTTTTGGTCAGGCCCAGAATTTCCCCGGGGTTGCCGGAGCCCTCCACCACCTTCGTGGCGTGGACCTTGAAGGTCTTGCCCTCCAGCTCCATGGTGGCCACGGGCCAGGGATGCAGGCCCCGGACGTGGTTGTGGACCTGCTGGGCGGTCTTGGCCCAGTCGATGGGGCACATGGTCTTGTCCAGCATGGGGGCGTAGGAGACCTCCGCCTCGTTCTGGGGTACGGCGGGGACCTTCCCGTTTTCGAAGCGGGTCAATGTTTTACTCAGCAGGTCCGCACCCAGCACTGCCAGCCGGTCCAGCAGCTGTCCCGCGGTTTCGTTTTCCCCGATGGGGGTTTTGGACACGTCGATGATGTCACCGGCGTCCATCTCCCGGGTCAGGTACATGGCGGTGACGCCGGTCTCGGTGAGGCCGTCCAGCACCGCCCACTGGTAGGGAGCGGAGCCACGGTATTTGGGCAGGAGGCTGGCGTGGATGTTGATGCAGCCATAGGCGGGCACGTCCAGCACCTTCTGGGGCAGGATCCGTCCGTAGGCCACCACGGCGCAGACATCCGGCTTCAGGGCCCGGAGCTGCTCCACCGTCTCCTCCTGGCGGAAGTTCTCCGGCTGGAACACGGGGATCCCGGCGGCCAGGGCGATCTCCTTCACGGGAGAGGCCACCAGCTTCATGCCCCGCCCCTTGGGCCGGTCGGGCTGGGTATAGACCCCCACCACCTCAAAGCCGTCGGTGAGAATTTTTTTCAGACAGGTTGCCGCGATGTCCGGCGTACCCATAAATACAACACGCATACCGTTTCCTCCGGGCGTTTTTTGAACGAAGAATAAAAATACAATTTGCGCAGATCGGTTTTCCTCAGCGGGCCGATCAATTGGAATTTGTGGGGATGCCGGAACGCAATACCTTCCCCCGGGGAGGGAAGGTCAAGCACCGCACCCCCAAGACCTTCCCCCTCGGGGGAAGGTGGCACGGCGTAAGCCGTGACGGATGAGGGGAAAACGTGAAGATTTCCTCAACGGGAGCGATAAAAGAGGAAAGGTTCGACGCTGTACTTCTGATTCGGTACGGCGAAAATCTTCGGCACGTCAGCCCCTCATCCGCCCCAGTGTGCGCACTGGGGCACCTTCCCCCGAGGGGGAAGGTTTTGCGTTCCGTCACCCTTACAAACACCAATTTTTCGGGCAGCTGAGCCATGCCGATAAGCACGTTTTCGTAGGCGGTCAGCTTATGTCATGACATAAGCCCTACGAAATATTACAGGATCATTCCCCTTCGGCGGCAAGCTCTTCTTCGGTCAGGAAGCGCTCCATGACCTCGGTGTAGACGATGCCGTCCAGGTGGTCCAGCTCGTGGCAGAAGCACCGGGCGATGAGCTCCTGGCCCTCGGCCTCAAACCACTCCCCGTCCCGGTTCTGGGCCCGGACCTTGGCATAGTTGGGCCGCTTCACCAGGCCGTATTTGCCGGGGACGCTGAGGCAGCCCTCGGCGCCCACCTGCTCCCCGCCGGTTTCCACCAGGGAGGGGTTCACCAGCTCCAGGATCTCCTCCCCGGTGTCCACGATGACCACCCGGCGCAGGATGCCCACCTGGGGGGCGGCAAGGCCCACGCCGTTGGCCTCGGCCAGGGTCTCAGCCATGTCATCAAGAAGCTTGTGCAGCTTCCAGTCAAATTTTTCCACGGGCCTGCAGACCTTGTGCAGGGCAGGCTCCTTATCCGTCAGAATTTTTCTCAGTCCCATACAGATGACCTCTTTTCTCCGGGCTTTCGTCCTGTGGCTTCACGGTGGATCACACCGGCCGGCAATGGCATGGACGGTGGAAGCGCCGCGTTATTCGAATCCGTTGACATCCACGAAGGCGCTGACGCCCCGGTTGTCTTTGTCCTTGCTGAACTGACGCAGCAGGCAGGCCAGCAGCAGCCGCAGCGGTTTGGTCATGCGGCAGCGCAGCGTCAGCTGGTAGCGGAAATTGTAGTTGATCTTGGGTACGACGCAGGGGGCGGGGCCCAGCACCGCGCAGCGCTCCTGCCGGTAGGGCTCCGAGGCAAGACAGGCCAGGAGGCTGTCCCGCAGCTTCACCGCTCCCCGGAGCACCGCCCGCTCCTCCTGTCCGGTGAAGATCACCCCGGCGATGTCCCCGAAGGGCGGGGCGCTCTGGACCCGGCGCAGCTGGATCTCCAGATCGTAAAAGCCGTCGTAGTCCTGCCGGGCCGCCAGGCCGATGACCTGATGCTCCGGCACCAGGGTCTGGAGGATGGCCCGGCCCGGGGCGTCACCTCGTCCGGCCCGGCCCACCACCTGGGTCAGCATGTTGAAGGTGGTCTCCCCCGCCCGGTAGCCGCCGGTGTAGAGGCTCAGATCCGCGTCCAGCACCCCCACCAGCGTCACATCCGGCAGGTTCAGCCCCTTGGCCACCATCTGGGTACCCAGGAGGATGGGGATCCTTTCCCGCTGGAACCGGTCCAGAATTTTTTCGTGGGTGTTCACGGCGCTGACGGTGTCCGCGTCCATGCGGATGGATTCCAGATCGGGAAACAGGGCTTCCAGCTCCTGCTGCACCTTCTGGGTGCCGGTGCCCAGGGTCTTCAGAGGACCGCCGCAGCCGGGGCAGCGCTCCGGAGCGGGCTGGGAAAAGCCGCAGTAGTGGCACATGAGCCGGTGGTTGGCGCTGTGGTAGGTCAGCCGCTGGCTGCACCGGGGGCACTCGGGGGTCTTGCGGCAGTCCACGCACACAAGGCAGCGGCTGTTTCCCCGGCGGTTCAGCAGCAGCACGGTCTGCTTCCCGGCCTCGTGGGTTTCCAGAATGGCCTGGCGCAGGGGGACGCTGAGGGACAGATCGTTGCCCAGCTTCAGCTCCTCCCGCATGTCCACGATCTCCACCCGGGGCAGAGGGCGGCCGTTGAACCGCTTCGTCAGGGTATAAAGGCGGTAATCCCCCGTTTTGGCCCGGTACATGCTCTCCACGGAGGGGGTAGCCGACCCCAGCAGCACCAGGGCCTTTTCCCGGGCCCCCCGCCAGATGGCCACCTCCCGGGCGGAATACCGGGGGTTATTTTCGGATTTATAGGAATGCTCCTGCTCCTCGTCCAGGATGATGAGCCCCGGACGGCAGGGGGCGAACACCGCCGAGCGGGTTCCCACCACCACCCGGCCCTCGCCGGAGCGGACCCGCTTCCACTGGTCGTAGCGCTCCGCCGTCCCCAGGCTGCTGTGCAGCACCGCCACCCGGGAGCCGAAGTACGCCGCCAGCAGGCCCAGCAGCTGAGGGGTCAGGGCGATCTCCGGCACCAGAAGCAGGGCGCTTTCGCCCCGGTCCAGGCACCGCTGGATCAGCCGGATATACACGGAGGTTTTGCCGGAGCCGGTAATGCCCCGCAGCAGCGCCACCCCCGGCTCCCGGGCGTCCATCTGCCGGGACAGGCCCTCAAAGCTGGCCTGCTGCTCCTCATTGAGGATCAGGGGGCCCTCCAGCCGCGCCGGGCGGATCTCCCGGCAGCGCAGCACCGGGCGCTCCTCCAGGGTCAGAAAGCCCAGCTTTTCCAGCCGGTTCACCGTGGCCGTGGAGGCGCCGGTGAAATAGCACAGCTCCTTCACCGATACGCTGCCCAGGCCGCACAGCAGCTCCAGAACGCTTTTCTGCATGGCGGCGGACCGGGGGCGTCCCGCGGCCCAGGCCATGGCCTCCTCCGGGGAGGCGGCCAGCGCCGCGATCTTTTCGGTTTTGTCACCGGTCCGGCGCAGATAGTCCGACCGGGCGGTGATCCACTTCTTTCTTGCCAGGTACGACACCACCCCGGTAAGGGCGGTCTCGTCGGGAAGAAGCTCCCGCAGAGCCTCCTCCGGGGCCTGGCCTCCCAGGTTTTCCAGCAGCTCCAGCGCCGCCAGCGCCCCTTCCTTCCGGGGGGGCTTTTCCTTCCAGGACCGGTCCGCAGTTAAGGAAAAGGTCTGCTTTTCCTGAAACCACAGACCCGCCGGGAGCATGGCCCGGATGGCATCGTAAAATGTGCAGAAATACCGCTCCCGGAGGAACGCCGCCAGCCGAAGCTGGGTGTCCGTCAGGATCGGCTCTGGGTCCAGGCAGCTTTCCACTGCCTTGAGCTTTTCCTCGCTGCCCTCCTCCACCGTCAGCACCACTCCCTCGGTGCGCTTGTTGGCGCGGCCGAAGGGAAGCAGGACACGCTGCCCGGGAAGTAAGGTCATGTCCTCGGGGACGCGGTAGGAATAGGGCTTGTCGATGGCGAAAGTCGCCGCCGAAACCGCAATTTTGGCGATCATTTCAGCCCTCCATCCATTCTTTGGCCGGAAAACCGGCTTTTTTACTCGCTTTTGTACTCGTCCTTGACGGTGGCGGAGAGCTTGCCGTCGGCAACCTCCTGGATGGCCATGGTCACGGGCTTGGCGGGCAGATCTTCCTGCAGCGCCTCGGCCTCGGCGGCGATCTGGCGGGCCCGGTGGGCCACCACGTTCACCAGCAGGTAACGGCTGTCAACCTTTTCCAGCAAATCAGCAACAGGGGGGTAAAGCATAGTTTTGGTTCCTCCAAATCAAAATAGTCAGGCCTCTTTGGCCAGAATCCGCAAAATTTCCTCGGCGCAGCGCTGGGCGGTGTCGTTCACCACCACATGATCGTACCAGGTCCGCTGCTCCATCTCCCAGACGGCCCGCTTCATGCGCATCCGGATCTGATCCTCGGGGGTATCTCCCCGGCCCCGGAGCCTGCGCTCCAGCTCCTCCATGGAGGGGGGCATGATGAAGATCAGCACCGCGTCCGGCGCGGTTTGGCGGACCTGCATGGCGCCCTTGGGGTCGATGTCCAGCAGCACGGTGCCCCGGGCCAGCTTTTCCTCGGCCTGGGCTCTGGGGGTGCCGTAGTAGTTGTCCGAGTGGGCGTCATATTCCAGGAACTCTCCCCGGTCGATCATCTCCCGGAAGCGCTCCCTGGTGATAAAATAGTAATGGACCCCGTCCTTCTCTCCCGGACGGGGGGGACGGGTGGTGGCGGAGACGGAGAAGATCAGATCCTTCCGCTTCTCCATCAGGATACCCAGAACGGTGCCTTTTCCAACGCCCGAGGCGCCGGAGATCACCACAAGTTTTCCTTTGCTCATGCTTCCTCCTCCGTTTCCGGTTCCGGCCTGTCCATCCACCGGGCGCACAGGGTCTCCGTGGGGACGGCGGACAGGATCACATGGTCGGTGTCCATCAGGAGGACGGCCTTGGTCTTGCGGCCGTAGGACGCGTCGATGAGCATTCCCCGGTCCCTGGCCTCCTGGACAATGCGCTTGATGGGCGCGGAGTCCGGAGCCACCACCGCCAGCAACCGCTGGGCCGCCACCATGCTTCCGAAACCAATGTTGATCAGCTTCATGAAATCCCTCAGTCTTCTCAGATGATTTTCCGGTGAATCCCGGTTTGCCCCTGGGCAGGGGCATAAATTCGGGTAAGGCGCAACGTAAATTTGAGATATCAGATATTAAGATAGGAGATATAAGATATAAGATATAAGTTGTGGTATCCCCTTCGGGGATGAATTGGAATTTGTTGGGATGCTGAGCAAGACCTTCCCCCTCGGGGGAAGGTGCCCCAGTTCGCAAACTGGGGCGGATGAGGGGCTTACGTACCGAAAATCTCCACCGCACCAAATCAGAAGAACAGCGTCGAACCTTTCCTCTTTTATCGTTCCCTCTGAGGAAACCGCCACGTTTTCCCCTCATCCGTCACGGCTTCGCCGTGCCACCTTCCCCCCGAGGGGAAGGTTTTGGCTCCGCCATTCCGTCAAACACCAATTTATCGGGTACCCGGGCAAAACCGATAAGCACAATTTTCAAATCATCCCCGAAGGGGATACCACAACTTATATATTATATCTCGTATCTCATATCTTCTCATATCTTCCGTCCGTACAGAGCGCCTTCGTCGACATGCCTGGATTGTTTTATCCGGGCCTTACTCGATATTCTGGGTCTGCTCCCGGATTTTTTCCAGCTCCGCCTTGATGTCCACCACGATCCGGGCCAGGCGGACGTCGGAGCATTTGGAGCCGATGGTGTTGGCCTCCCGGTTCATCTCCTGGAGCAAAAAGTCCAGCTTCCGGCCGATGGCGCCGCCGGCAGTCAGCATGTGGTTCATCTGGGTCAGGTGGCTGCGCAGGCGGACGGTCTCCTCGTCCACGGCGATCTTGTCGGCGAAAATGGCGGCCTCGGTGAGAATCCGGCTCTCGTCGATGGCGGTGTTGGCCAGGACCTCCCGGAGCTTGCTCTCCAGCCGGGCCCGGTAGTCCAGAACGGTCTGGCCGCTGCCGGCCTCCACCTGGGCAACCAGCTCCAGAATGGTTTCGCCCCGGCTGCGCAGATCCCGCTCCAGGGCCTGGCCCTCGGCGGCGCGCATGGCGTCGTAGCTTTTCAGGGCCTTGTCCGCCACGGCCATCAGGTCCGCCTGAAGCTGCTGCTCGTCCACCTCCGCCCGCTCCACGGTGAACACGTCGTTCATCCGTGCCAGGGTGCTGACGCTGATGTCGTTGCGGACGCCGTAATCCCGGGCCATCTGCTCCATGGCGGCCAGGTAGCCCTCCACCATGGCGGTGTTCAGGCTCACCTTCCCCTCCGCGGCCCCCTCGGACCGCAGGGAGACAAACACGTCCACCTTGCCCCGGGAGATGGTGTTCTTCACCGCCTGCTTCAGGGCGTCCTCGGCGAAGGTCAGGCTCCGGGGCAGCTTGACGGAGCAGTCCAGATACCGGTTGTTGACGGAGCGGACCTCCACCGTGAATTCCCGTCCGTTCACCGTCTCCACCGCCCGGCCGTAGCCGGTCATGCTTTTAACCATGGTTTTCTTCCCCTTTTCTCATGACCTTCCCGGGGCAGTCCCCTGCGAAGGCCGTAATGGTATAGCCAAGGTTGGCTTTCCGGACCACCCTCCGGTCGTAGAGCACTACGGCGGCCACCCCAAGCCCGAAGCCCAGGCAGCCTCCCAGAGCGCCGTAGCTTCCCGGCAGGGTTCCCAGATAATAGCCCAGAAAGAACAGCGCCAGTGGCAGCACATACAGCACCGCCGCCGCCTTCAGCACCGGGGCGGTGGCGGACTCCACCTTGACCAGGTCCCCCCGGCGGGCGCCGATGGGGTTGTCCGCCGTCAGCAGCACCGCCTCCTTGGCGGCGCCGCAGCCGGAGCACTTGTGGCAGTCTCCGGAGCAGGCGCTTTCCCGGACGTGGAATACCAGGGCCGTTCCGTTGTCATAGCATTCCTTTACCCGTACCAGCTGTTCCATGGCCTCAGCCTCCCGCCGCCTGAAGTGTGGCGGACACGGAGCCTGCCTTCATGGCCCCCACATTGGAGAAGCCCTCGCGGAAGGTGATGCTGGCCTTATAGGTGGCGGTACCCGCCTCCGCGCCGGTGAAGTCCACCACCGCGAAGATGTCCTCCTCGGTGAGCCTGTCGATCTCGTCGGCGGGACCCCGGACCTTCACCGTCAGGTTGGCGCTGATGATCTCCGCCTCCATCCCCTCGGGCACGTTGATGCTGGTGATGTTGTCAATGGTGAACTCCCGGATCCGCAGGCCGGTGAACCGGACCGTCACCGTGACCTCCGCCACGCCGGTCTGGTTGGTGACGCCCTCGGGCAGGGCGATGGCGTATTTCAGCTCGCTGGGGGATTTCTCCAGCTCCGACAAATTGATGGTACCCACGGAGTAGGTGTCCCCGATGTCCGCCAGGGCCGCCTCGCTGCCGGAGACCCGGATGGTCTTGGGCTCGATGTCCACGGTGGTGTTCTTCTCCGTGGCGCCGCCGCCGTAGACCACGTTGGCCGTGAGGGTCAGGACCTTGATCCGCTGAATCTGCATATCCAGCCGGATCTCCTCCACGTTGGTGGTGATCTGCTCCGCGTCCACGGGATTGCCCTCCCCGTCGCAGAGGGTGTAGCGGAAGCTTTCGCTGATGGACTCGGTCCGGTTGGTCAGGTCCACCTCGATGACCGCGTACTCGATCCGGTCCGCCACGGCGGCGGGACCCACCACGGTGACGGTGGTGTTGTCCAGGACCACATTGTCCGTATCATAGATGCAGTTCTCGGACCGGGTGCCGGTGAACTTGATCTGCACCGGGATCTCCTTGTTCCGGCGGTAGTCCACGTTGACATAGATGCTGGCGGGATTCTTGTTCTCCACCACGAAGGCGTCGCTGGAAACGGTGCCCGGGTAGGAGGGGGTGTAGGAAAGGGCGATCTTCTCTCCCGGCTCGTAGATCTTGGACAGGTCCACCTTCACCAGGATGTTGCTGGAGTCCACCTTGCTCAGGTCGCTGCGGGTGCCGGACAGGTGCAGCGACACCGTATTGGCGGACACGGAGGTGATCATCAGGTTCCGCTCGTTCAGAACGGACTCGCCCTCCATCACCACCGGGATGTTGTAGAACGTGGTATCGTCCCCCTGGCTGACGTTGCTGACCACGAACACCCACAGGCCGAAGGCGACGACGATGGACAGCGCCAGGGAATAGAGCTTATTTTTTTTCATGGCCGCCGGCCTCCTTTTTTCGGTTCTTGATGCTCTGCAGGACGGCCTTGGGGTCCTTTATGCTCTTCTCGGAGGGGTCCGCCGGGCACAGCTCGTTGTGCAGCAGCCGCTCCAGGGTCTGGGGGGCCAGGTGCCGCTTGAGCATACCGCCGGAGGTGACGGAGATCACGCCGTTTTCCTCGGAGACGATGACCACCACCGCGTCGGAAACCTCGCTCATGCCCACGCCGGCCCGGTGGCGGGTGCCCAGCTCAGAGCCCAGCCGGGGACTGTCCGACAGGGGCAGCACGCACCCGGCGGCCACGATCCGTCCGTCCTGAATGATCAGAGCGCCGTCATGCAGAGGGGAATTTTTAAAGAAAATGTTGCGCAGAAGCTGCTCGGAGACCTGGCTGTCGATGATGGTGCCGGTCTTGATATACTCATCCAGCCGCTGCTCCCGGGCGAAGACGATCAGCGCGCCCACCTTCTCCCGGCTCATGATCTCGCAGGCCATGACGGTCTGGGCGATGACCGCGTCCATCTCCGCCACGGGCCGGGACACACCGAAGAAATTGCTGAGCTTCACGTTGCCCAGGTGGTCCAGCATCCGCCGCAGCTCCGGCTGGAACAGGATGACGAAGGTCAGCAGTCCCACCGCCAGGAACTGGTTGAGAATCCAGCTCAGGGTGTGCAGCTTCATGATATTGGTCAGCCAGGCCACAACCACCAGGGCGATGACCGTCCGGGCGATGCGCATGACGCTGGGGGTCTTCAGCAGGGGCAGCAGCTTATAGATCAGAATGGCGACCACGAGAATATCCAGATAGTCCGACCACTGCATTCCCTTGACGATCTGCAGGAAATTTTGAATGCTCTCCACCACTTCGCTCATGCCCCTTTTATGTCAACTGTACGGCAGCGCATATTACGCTATCGTATATGAAACCTATTATCCGCTCTATTATAGCGGATTGCATCCGCGATGGCAATAGACATTCTGTAAAAATTTTATGTGCAAATCGGTTTTCCCGGCAGCTCAATAAACAGGTGTTTGTGAGGATGAGGGACGCGCAATACCTTCCCCCGGGGGGAAGGTGCCCCAGTTCGCAAACTGGGGCGGATGAGGAACGGCGATCTGTTCCGAATCTGTATGCATTTCGTTAAAAAGGTACATTGGGAAAGGTTGTACCGTTTGATTTGACCGCATTGTGAATGGTAAGGTGTCGCCATTCCTCATCCACCGCTTCGCGGTCCCCCTTCCCCCCGGGGGAAGGTATTGTGCAGCCGACATCCCGTCAACTTCCAATTGATCGCTTTGCTGGGCAGCGCCGGCAAGCACAAAATTTTATTTCCCGGGCAGGTTCCATTTGGATACCGCCCGCAGCAGTCCCCGGGTCTGGTCCCCGGAGGCGTCGTAGCCGAAGCTGACCCGGACGGTGCCGGTTTCCAGGGTCCCGGCGCTTTCGTGGGCGAAGGGGGCGCAGTGCAGCCCCGCCCGGACGGCCACTCCCTGCCTTGCCAGCAGCGCCGCCGCCTCCTCGCAGTCCATAGGCGGCAGGAAGGACACCGTGGCGGCCTGATGCGCCCCGGCGAAGACCTCCATTCCCAGCTTCTCCAGGCCCCGGGCGCAGTCCATGGCCTGCCGGTGTTCCTCCCGGAAGATCGCCTCCACGCCCCTGTGCCTGAGAAACCGCAGTCCCGCCGCCAGTCCGGCGATGCCCGGGACGTTCAGGGTCCCCGCCTCCAGCCGCTCCGGCAGCTCCCGGGGCATCTGCTGCTCCACCGAGGCGGTGCCGGTGCCGCCGAAGAGCAGCGGCTTCGGGGGGGCGGCACACAGCAGCAGTCCCGTGCCCTGGGGCCCCAGCAGTCCCTTGTGCCCCGGCATGGCGATAAAGGCCGCCCCCAGCTTTTTCAGGCTCAGGCTCAGGGACCCGGCGGACTGGGCGGCGTCCAGGATGAAGGGGATCCCCCGGCTGACGCACATCCCGGCCAGCTCCTCCACCGGCAGGATATAGCCGAAGACGTTGGACACATGGGTGAACACCGCGGCGTCCACCCCGGGCTTCAGAGCCTCGTCAAACCGGGCCAGGGTGTCCTCCCAGTCGAACAGCTTCCGCCCCGCCACCCGGATGTCCGCACCCAGGGCCCGCAGGGGCCGGGTCACCGCGTTGTGCTCAAAGCCCGATACCACCACCCGCCCTCCGGGCCTGACCAGGGAGGCGATGGCGATGTTCAGGCCGTGGGTGCAGTTGGCGGTCAGGACCACCTGCTCCGGCAGGCAGTCAAACAGCCGCGCCGCCGCCTCCCGGCAGCCGTAGACCTGCCGCGCCGCCTCCATGGCCGCCCCATACCCGCCCCGGCCCGGATTGGCGCACTGCCGCAGAGCCTGCTCCACCGCCCGGTAAACCTGCGCCGGCTTGTGCAGGGAGGTAGCGCCGTTGTCCAGGTAGATCATAGCGCCATCTCCTCCAGCTGTCCGTCGCCGCCCTGGACATAGACCCTGCGCAGAGGCACCCGGTTCTCCTTCAGCAGCGCCACCGCGGCCGCCGGGTCCCGGGACCACAGCTTCAGGGCATAGCCGCAGCCCTGCTCCTCCATCCACCGGGGCGTCCGCTGGAGGGTGCAGCGAACCCCTCCCGCCGAAAGCAGCTTCTCCCCCCGCTGGGCGAAGGTCACCGAGCGAAAGGTGATATAATAATACTTCATAACGCAAAACCTCCCGGCACAATCTATGCCGGAAAGGTCGAATCCGTGCCCTTCCCCGCCCCCCTCGCGTAGGGGCATAAATTAGGGAATGCAGATATGAGATATCAGATATGAGATATAAGATGTGGCATCCCCTTCGGGGATGAATTTAAAATTCCGGATCGGTTTTGCCCAACTGTCCGATAAATTGGTGTTTGACTGAATGTACCGTAGGGCGGGGGCTCGCGCCCGCCGCTGGGTTCCGGTTTTGAACGGCTGCCATTCAACCAAAATATCCAAAATCGATACGTTTCGGCGGGGGCGAGCCCCCGCCCTACGGTATGAACGAAACATTTTCCGTTCAACCAACCGATCGAAAACTTGTAGCGGGTCGGCGGGGTCATGACATAAGCCCTACGAAACACCTCATCAAACACCTATTTATCGGGCAACTGAGCAAAACCGATAAGCACAATTTTCAAATTCATCCCCGAAGGGGATACCACATCTTATATCTCATATCTCATATCATTCGTATTTTGCTCCGCTCCGGCAGGATGTCCAAAAATATTTCCCGCTGGGGCGGATTCTCTATTGAAATTCACCGCCCGGGTCCGTATAATAAACATATCCGAAACATAAGGAGGTCCACCATGGAACATCACAACCCCCTGCTCAGCGAGCTGAAGAGCGGCCACAGGTTTATCACCATCGGCGAGATCATGCTCCGCCTGACGCCCCCCAACTACCAGAAGATCCGCATGGCCAACGAATTCGAGGCCACCTACGGCGGCAGTGAGGCCAACATCGCCCTGGCTCTGGCCAATCTGGGCATCGACTCCACCTTCTTCTCCGTGGTGCCCAACAACTCCATCGGCAAGAGCGCCATCCGGATGCTCCGGTCCAACGACGTCCACTGCACCCCGGTGATCCTCTCCACCCCCGAGGAAACCCCCACCCACCGGCTGGGCACCTACTACCTGGAGACCGGCTACGGCATCCGGGCCAGCAAGGTCACCTACGACCGCAAGCACTCCGCCATCACCGAATACGACCTGACCAAGGTGGACATCCCCAGGCTGCTGGAGGGCTTCACCTGGCTCCACGTCTCCGGCATCACCCCCGCCCTGAACAAGACCTGCGCCGACTTCATCCTGAACTGTCTGAAAACCGCCAAGGACCTGGGGCTCACCACCAGCTTCGACGGCAACTTCCGCTCCAAGCTCTGGACCTGGGAGGAGGCCCGGGACTACTGCACCCAGTGCCTGCCCTATGTGGACGTGCTGCTGGGCATCGAGCCCTACCACCTGTGGAAGGACGAGGCCGACCACAGCAAGGGCGACTGGAAGGACGGCGTGCCCCTGCAGCCCAGCTACGAGGAGCAGGACGAGGTGTTCCAGCACTTCATCGAGCGCTACCCCAACATCAAGTGCATCGCCCGGCATGTGCGCTACGCCCATTCCGGCTCCCAGAACAGCCTGAAGGCCTACATGTGGTATCAGGGCCACACCTTCGAGAGCAAGCTCTTCACCTTCAACATCCTGGACCGGGTCGGCGGCGGCGACGCCTTCGCCAGCGGCCTGATCTACGCCATGATGCGCGGCTATAAGCCCATGGACATGGTGAATTTCGCGGTGGCCAGCTCCGTCATCAAGCACACCATCCACGGCGATGCCAACATCACCGACGACGCCCGGGCCATCAAGGAAATCATGAACATGAACTTCGACATCAAGCGCTGACCCCCATCCCCCACCGGCCCATCCGCCGGCGGGGGATTTTCCGTTTCATGCTGATCGGCTTCACCCAGGGAAAGGATCGTTTCGCGCAGCAATGTTCGTTGGTTCCACTGGCGCTTACAGCGACCAAGCCTTCTCCTTGAGGAGAAGGTGCCCCAGTGCGCACACTGGGGCGGATGTGGTGTGCGGTACACAGCTGCGATGATCGGGACATTTCGGCGAAAACGTACCGCTGCAACACCACATCAGTCTCGCTTCGCGCGACAGCTTCTCCTCAAGGAGAAGCCTTTGGTACGCGTCAGCCCCAGGTGGAACCATCGTATTTGCTATGCCAAACGATCTTTTACAATTCTGCCGAGTCCGGTCGGTATGGATTTTCTGTTCCAAACGTCCGCCAGGCAGGGAATTCCCGAAAACCGAAGGGTTTTTCTCAGCAGGAAACACCCCGGCAAAAACCGAACGGTTTTTTTCAAAACCGAAAAAAGCCAAGGAGAAGGAAAAGGAAAAGGAAAATAAAAATGAAAAGGATATATAAGAAAGAGAGAGTAGAGAGAAAGAAATCTCCCTCCGGCTCCGCCGCGCACCCGCCAAGGCGGACAGAAAGAGCGGATGGATCATGTTCCCGAATCAAAGGCACTTTCGCCCGGGGTACGGCAGGAAAGGAACCCTCAGGCCGAAAATGCCTTGCCTGTCAACGGAAATCAGCGATCGCTAGCGATCGGTAGCGATCGCAGGTAAAGAGAAGGAGAAGGAAAAGGAAAAGGAAAATGAAAAGGATAATGAAAGAGAGAGTATAGAGAGAAAGAGCGGCGGCTCCGCCGCGCACCCGCCAAGGCGGACAGAAAGAGCCAATGGATGATTTCTCGCTAACGGCTTGCGTGGGCCTGCCGTTGGCGTTTCCGGCTGCAGGCGCAAAAATCCCCCGGGACCGGTTCGGCACCGGCTCCGGGGGGGATCTTTTTCAAAGGGCCTTCAGCACTTCCAGCAGGAACCGCCAGGTGCGCTCCGTGGAGGCCACGTCCAGCTTTTCCCGGCTGGTGTGGATGTCGTGCATCTGGGGGCCGATGGAGACGCAGTCCAGGCCGGGGAGCTTTTCTCCCAGGATGCCGCACTCCAGCCCCGCGTGGATGGCCAGGACCTGAGGCTCCCGGCCGAACATCTCCCGGTAGACCCGGACCATGGTGTCCCGGAGGCGGGAATCCTTCCGGTACTCCCAGGCGGGGTACTCCCCGGACTGGCTGTAGGAGGCCTCGTAGAAGCCGGCCAGGGTCTTCAGCTGCTCCAGCAGCTCCTGCTTCTCGGTGTTGACGCTGCTGCGGACGGAGAAACAGGTGCTGAACCGCTCTCCCAGCTTGGTGATACCCAGGTTCAGGCTGGTCTGGACCAGGCCGTCGATGTCCCCGCTCCAGGCCTGGACGCCGTTGGGCGCCGCGCAGAGCAGGCTCACCACCCTGGCGGTGGACTCCGATGTGAGGCTGTTGCCGCCCAGGGCGTCCACGTCAAAGGCCTGGATCAGGGCTTCCGGCTCGTCGTAAGTCTCCCGGATCTCGGCCTGCAGCTCCGCGGCGATGGTGTTGATCCGCTCCAGGTGGATGCCCATGGCCACGGCGGTGGCCTGGCAGCTCTGGGGGATGGCGTTGTCCTTGGTGCCGCCGGCCAGGGAGGTCAGGCACAGGGGCATGATCTTCTGGATGCGGCTTAAAAACTCACCCATGACCTTGTTGGCGTTGGCCCGGTTCTTGTGAATCTCGGCGCCGGAATGGCCGCCCCGGAGGCCGTCCACCGTCAGCCGAATGCAGGGGCCGTAGACCGCCCGCCGCTCCACCGGCAGGGAGATGGTGACCAGGGCTCCGCCGGCGCAGGACACGGTGAAGACCCCCTCGTCCTCGGAGTCCAGGTTGATCAGGACCCGGCCCTTCAGCTCCGACAGGTCAATTCTGTCCGCTCCCAGCATGCCGATCTCCTCGTCCACCGTCAGGATGGCCTCCAGGGGCGGATGGGGAATGGAGCGGTCTGCCATGAGAGCCAGTACGTAGGCCACAGCGACCCCATCATCTCCGCCTAGGGTAGTACCCTTGGCAAAGACAAAACGGCCGTCCTGGCGAACGTCAAGGCCCTCAGAGGCCATATCCAGGTCACAGTCCCGATCCTTCTCGCAGACCATGTCCATGTGACCCTGAAGAATCACGGGGTCATGGTCCTCCATGCCGCAGGTGCCCTCCGCGAAGAGGATCACGTTGTTGGCTTCGTCCTGAATATATCTCAGCCCCTGCTCCCTGGCAAAGGACACCAGGTAGTCGGAAATACCCTTGGTATTCCCGGAGCCATGGGGGATCGCGCAGATTTGTTCAAAATATCCAAATACGGACGCGGGCTCCAGACCCGCAAGCTTCATCGCTTCCATAAGCTTCACTCCTTCTCAGCATTACAGCCTTATGGTATCACAGACCTGGAAAAAAATCTACCCAAAGAGATGGATAATTCTTCCAGATAATTCGTCATTTGCTTCAAAAAAGGGGTTTGTATGAAAAAACGCCCCAGAAAACTTCCGGGGTGAATTTCCGCAGCTCCCTCGCGTAGGGGCATACGCTATGGTATGATTGCCACCGGCAATCATTGGGATTTTTGATTCGCTGCGCGGAGCACCACCCTCGCGGTCGCCCGTCGCCGAAGGCGCAGGACGCAGATATGAGATATGAGATATAAGATATCAGTGAATGTATCCCCTTCGGGGATGATTTTGAAATTATTGCATATCGGCTTTCATCAGCAAAGCGATCCATTGGAATTTGAAGTTATCACAATTCGTAGGGCTTACGTCATGACCCCGCCGACTCGCTGCAAGTTTCCAATCGGTTTGTTGAACGGAGAAAGATTCGTTCAAACCGTAGGGCGGGGGCTCGCCCTCGCCGAAACGTAACTTTTTTCTGGCGATTCCGTTGAATGATCACCGGTCAAAAACCGGAACCTGGTCGGCGGGGGCGAGCCCCCGCCCTACGGTACACCCCGTCAAGCACCAATTTATCAGGCGGCTGAGGAAAACCGATATGCGCAGCGATCCTTTCCCGAAAAAATCCGAAAGGAATGCCATTGCCCTTTCCGCCGGCTCAGCGTCTGGCTTTCCGGCGGTCGTAGAGTCGGGCGAGGCCTCCCTCGCTGGTTTCCCGGAACCGGTGGTCCAGGTTGACGCCGGTTTCCTTCATGGCCCGGCAGACCATGTCGTAGCTGATGTTCCGGGAGCCGGTGAGGAAATAGCTCAGGTTGCAGGCGTTCATGGCCCGGACGGCGGCCACGGCGTTGCGCTCGATGCAGGGGATCTGCACCAGGCCGCAGATGGGGTCGCAGGTCAGGCCCAGGTGGTGTTCCATGGCCACCTCGGCGGCGTACTCCACCTGGTCCAGATTCTGGCCGTACAGCTCCGCCAGGGCGGCGGCGGCCATGGAGCAGGCGGTGCCGATCTCCGCCTGGCAGCCGCACTCGGCCCCGGAGATGGAGGCGTTCTGCTTGGTCAGGTTGCCGATGATCCCGGCGGTGGCCAGACCCCGGAGGATCTTCTCATCGGAGAAGCCCCGGGTGACCTGGGCGTATTTCAGCACCGCCGGCAGCACCCCGCAGGCTCCGCAGGTGGGGGCGGTGACCACGGTGCCGTTGTCCGCGTTCTGCTCCGCCACGGCGTAGGCGTAGGCCGCGATCATCTGGAACTCCTTCAGGGCGGGAATGTCCTCCTGGGGCACCTGCTCGTAGAGGAACCTGGCCTTGCGCTGGACGTTCAGGCCCCCGGGCAGCACCCCGGTTTTGGACAGGCCCTCGTCGATGGCGCGCTTCATGACAAGCCATACCTCCATGAGGAAGTCCCAGATCTCCGGCCCCTCGTTCAGCTCCACGTATTCGCTGAGGCTGTGGATATAGCGCCACTTGCAGAAATAAGCGATTTCTGCAAAGGAATGCTCAATGTAGACCTCCTCGCTCTCCCCGGCCTCCGGCTGGCCCGGCACCCGGATGTCCCCGCCGCCGATGGACTCCACCCGCAGCTGGCCGATCTCGATGTCCCCGGCGAAGGCGGAAAAGTCCATGGTGTTGGGATGCATCCCCTCCCAGGACTCCCGGGAGAAGACGATTTTCGTCCGTTCCTCCCCCAGAGTCTCCCGGAGCACCCGGTCGGTACCGTGGCCAACCCCGGTCTTGCTCAGGGAGCCGTAGAGGGTGACCCGGAAGGAATCGGCCTGGGGACAGCGCTCCAGGAAAAGCCTGGCCGCCCGCTCCGGCCCCATGGTGTGAGAGGAAGAAGGCCCCTTGCCAATCTTGTAAATTTCGCGGATGGATTTCATGGAAATACCCCCGTTGATGGTTTTTTTCCAGTATACCAAATCCGCCCCGGGATTACAACGGCTTTGTCAAAAAATCCCCCAAACCTTCTCCCGGGGAGGAATGTAAAATAGGAAGTGATCGTTTATGTTTGCACCCACTGTAGGGCGGGGGCTTGCTCCCGCCGGGCAGGTGAGATACGGAATCTGCCGCGTCAAACGCAAATATGTATAACCATAGGTGCGTCGGCGGGGGCAAGCCCCCGCCCTACGTTGGGTGCGATATGAAATCATGGGTGCGAGCATAAACGGTCCTTTTCCAAGATCCCCATTTACTCCGTTTCTCAATATTGCAATCCCTTGACAGGTGTGCTACAATGAGGAAACGAGCTTTGGAATAAACCGGAGAGGATGAAAAATATGGCAAAAGACAAGAAGGTCGAACAGATCACGGACATGGAGGTTGACTTTGCCCAGTGGTTTACCGACGTGTGCAAAAAGGCTCAGCTCATTGATTACTCGTCCATTAAGGGCATATTCATCTACCGCCCCTACGGCTACGCCATCTGGGAAAACATTCAGCACATCCTGGACGCGGAGTTCAAGAAGGTGGGGGTGCAGAACGTCTACATGCCCATGCTGATCCCCGAAAGCCTGCTGCAGAAGGAGAAGGACCACGTGGAGGGCTTCGCCCCGGAGTGCGCCTGGGTCACCATGGGCGGCAGCGAGAAGCTGGAGGAGCGCTACTGCATCCGGCCCACCTCTGAGACACTGTTCTGCGAGCATTTCGCTCAGGTCATCCAGTCCCACCGGGATCTGCCCCTGAAGTACAACCAGTGGTGCAGCGTCCTTCGCTGGGAGAAAACCTCCCGTCCCTTCCTGCGCCACCGGGAATTTTTGTGGCAGGAGGGCCACACCATGCACGCCACCGCGGAGGAAGCCCGGGACTTCACCGAGCAGATGCTGAACATCTACGCCGACTTCTGCGAGAACGTGCTGGCCATGCCCGTCACCCGGGGCCAGAAGACCGACAAGGAGAAGTTCAACGGCGCCGAGGCCACCTACACCATCGAGTGCATGATGCACGACCGCAAGGCCCTGCAGGCGGGCACCTCCCACTATTTCGGCGACGGCTTCGCCAAGGCCTTTGACATCACCTTCACCGACAAGAACAACCAGCGGGTCAACCCCCATCAGACCTCCTGGGGCGTGTCCACCCGGCTCATCGGCGGCATCATCATGACCCACGGCGACAACAACGGCCTGGTGCTGCCCCCCAAGGTGGCTCCCATCCAGGTGGTGATCCTGCCTGTGGCCCAGCACAAGCCCGGCGTCCTGGAGGCAGCCGACGGCCTGAAGAAGCGGCTGGAGAAGGCCGGCTTCCGGGTCAAGGTGGACGATTCCGACAACTCCATGGGCTGGAAGTGCGCCGAGTACGAGATGAAGGGCGTGCCCCTGCGGGTGGAGTGCGGCCCCCGGGATCTGGAGAACGGCCAGTGCGTACTGGTCCGCCGCACCGACCGGGAGAAGACCGTGGTGAAGCTGGAGGAGCTGGAAGCCGCTGTGGCGCAGCAGCTGGAGCTGGTCCACAAGGGTATGTATGACCGGGCCAAGAAGAATCTGGACGAGCACATCTACGAGGCCCGGACCCTGGAGGAGGCAAAGCAGCTGCAGGAAGCAAACGGCGGCTTTGTCAAGACCATGTGGTGCGGCAGCGAGGAGTGCGAGCTGAAGATGAAGGAGGTCGCCGGCATGTCTTCCCGCTGCATCCCCTTCCAGCAGGAGCATCTGGCCGACACCTGCCCCTGCTGCGGCAGACCCGCGAAGAAAATGGTCTACTGGGGCGTGGCCTATTAAAATGCAAAATGATAAACGCAAAAATGCGAAATGATAAATGCAAGAATGCAAAATGATAAATTCCTAAGAAAACAGGTCTGCGAAAGCAGGCCTGTTTCCCGGGGCTTTTGGTTTACATAATTGTCGCAAGCATCAAACGCCGATCCCGAAAGTGACCGTCCCCCCCCCGCGTAGGGGCATACACTATGGTATGATTGCCACCGGCAATCATAAAGATTTTTGATTCGCTGCGCGGAGCACCACCCTCGCGGTCGCCCCTACGCGGAGTGCGTCTGTGATTGAGATAAACGGTCATTTCCCAAAAAGGAGAATACATGGAACGAATTTTGATCATCGGCTGCTCCGGCAGCGGGAAATCCACCCTGGCCAGGGCGCTGGGGGAAAAGCTGGCGCTGCCGGTGGTGCATCTGGACCAGCTGTGGTGGCAGGAGGGCTGGGAAAACGTCAGCCGGGAGGAATTTGACCGGCGGCTCCAGGCGGTTCTGGACCGGCCCCAATGGATCATCGACGGCAACTACAGCCGGACCATCCCCCAGCGGCTGGCCCGGTGCGACACCATCCTTTACCTGGACTTTAACCGCTGGCAATGCCTCTGGGGCATGTTCCAGCGGGTGATCCGCAATTACGGCCGGGTCCGCCCCGACATGGGCCCCGGCTGCCCGGAGCGCTTCGACCCGGAGTTCGTGAAATGGATCTGGAACTTCAACCGGGAAAACCGGGTCCGCAACTACACCTGGCTGGCCCAGGCCCGGCACGCCCGGACCCTGGTGCTGAAAAACCGCAAAGAGGTCAACGCCTTCCTGGCCTCCCTCCCCCACCCCTGACCCTTGCCGTCCCCCCGTCGCCAAAGGCGCGGGAAACGCAGATATGAGATATCAGAGATAAGATGTGGTATCCCCTTCGGGGATGTTTTTGAAATTCAGTGCTTCCCGGCTTTCCTCAGCTGCCAGATAAATTGGAATTTGGCGGGATGCTGAGCAAGACCTTCCCCCGAGGGGGAAGGTGCCCCAGTGCGCACACTGGGGCGGATGAGGGGCTTACGTACCGAAAAGCTCCACCGCATCGAGTCAGAAGAACAACGTCGAACCTTTCCTCTTTTCCCATTCCCGCTGAGGAAATCTCCACGTTTCCCCTCATCCGTCACGGCTTCGCCGTGCCACCTTCCCCCGAGGGGGAAGGTCTTGCTCAGCATCTCTGCAAACACCTATTTATCGGGCAGCTGAGCAAAACCGATATGAACATTGAAAAAAATCGAAATTGGCCCTTTACAAACCGGAGAATTTCTGATATAATCTATTTTGCTATCCGGCCCGGTGGTGCAGTCGGTTAGCACGCCAGCCTGTCACGCTGGAGGTCGACGGTTCGAGTCCGTTCCGGGTCGCCAAAATCCATTCTCCCCTTCGGGAGGATGGATTTTTTTGTTTTGTGCTTATCGGCTTTGCTCAGCTAAATGATCGTTTAGCGGCCCAACGGCCCCCTCTGACGAGGGGGCTGTCAGCGAAGCTGACTGGGGGAGAGAAAGCCTGAAAGCTTTCGCATTCCTGGTGCTCCCTCATCAGAGGGAGCCTTGTACGTTCACAGCAACCATCGCAGCATAAACGATCACTTACGACTTTACTGAGTCAACCCGATAAGCATGTTTTGTTTCGTGCCCATCGCCCTTGCTCCGCTGCTCTATAAATTGGAATTTGACCGGATGTACCGTAGGGCGGGGGCTCGCCCCCGCCGAAACGTATCGATTTTGGATATTTTGGTTGAATGGAAGCCGTTCAAAATGGGGACCGGGCGGCGGGGTCATGACCCCGCCCTACGGTATGAACGGACCTTTTTCCGTTCAACATACCGATCGAAAACTTGCAACGGATCGGCGGGGGCGAGCCCCCGCCCTACGGTGCATCCATAGCGACGGCACAAACCTACAAACATCTATTTCCCGGACAGCTGGGGAAACCGGCTTCTGACGGCTTTTGTCCGGCATGGGATGCTGAGTGCCGCCTTTTCCCTTTTTTTCCAGCATTTTCCCAAAAAAATCCCCGGCCCCCTCTTCCCTTTTCCCACAGGCCGGGGTATAATATTATGTAAACAAGCAAAAAACAGGAGTAAGGCTATGAACAAACACAAAGGGCTGCGGATTCTACTGGGCGTTCTGGGAGGGCTTGCGCTGCTGGCGGCGGGGGTCTGGGGGCTGCTGTTCCGGGTGAACCGCTTTACCATCCTTCTCACCCCTCTGGGGCAGGCGGAAACCATATTGGAATACGGCCAGGAATACCGGGAGCCCGGGGCCGGAGCGGTCCTCACCGGGACCCTGCTGTGGAAGGAGGGCATCCCCCTGGAAAATCCGGACATCCGGATCTCCGGAGAGGTGAACCCCCGGGTGCTGGGCCGCTACGAGGTGGACTACCGACTGGATTTTCTGGGCTGCCATGCCCAGGCCCGGCGGCGTGTCACCGTGGTGGACACCCAATGCCCCGTGATCACCCTGAAGGAGGACCCCCAGGATACCCCCCTCCGGCCCGGCGCCTACCTGGAGCCCGGCTTCACCGCCACGGACAACTATGACGGCGACATCACCGACCGGGTGATCTGTCAGCAGGAAAAGGGCGTCATCCGCTACGCGGTGGTGGATTCCTCCGGAAATCCCGCCTATGCCCAGCGGGAGATCCCCTTCTTCGACCCGGACCCCCCGGAAATTGTCCTGGAGGGGGGCGAAACCCTCGTCATATCCGTGGGCTCCTTCTACCGGGAGCCGGGGTACCGGGCCACCGATGAGGTGGACGGGGACCTGACGGACCGGGTGACGGTGGCCGGAGAGGTGGACTGGCTCACCCCCGGCACCTATCCCATCACCTACACCGTTGCCGACGGCTGGGAGAACGTGGCCAGCGTCACCCGGGAGGTTCGGGTGGAGGCCCAGCCCCGGCCGGAGATCCTCTGGCCCGGCCGGAAAACCATCTATCTGACCTTCGACGACGGCCCCGGCCCCTACACCGGGCAGCTTCTGGACGTGCTGGACCGCTACGGCGTCAAGGCCACCTTCTTCGTCACCGATTCCGGCTATGACGATATGATGGCTCAGATCGTCCGCCGGGGCCACAGCATCGGCATCCACACCGTCACCCACGACTACGGCCAGATCTATTCCAGCCCCGAGGCCTATTTTGACGACCTGCACCGGATGCAGGACATCATCTACGAGAACACCGGAGTCCGCACCACCCTGATGCGCTTCCCCGGCGGCAGCTCCAACACCGTCAGCGGGGAGAGCTGCCAGGGGGTGATGACGGTGCTGTCCGAGGCGGTCCAGGACGCGGGGTTCCAGTACTTTGACTGGAACGTGGACAGCGACGACGCCGGCAGCGCCAGAAAGGCGAAAACCGTCTACGACAATGTGGTGGAGGGCATCCGGCAGACCGGCGTCTCCCTGGTGCTGCAGCACGATATCCACCCCTACAGCGTGGAGGCGGTGGAGGACATCCTCCAATGGGGCCTGAACAACGGCTACACCTTCGCCCCCCTGACCCAAAACAGCCCCGGCTTCCACCACGGGGTGAATAACTGACAGGGATATTCCAGTTCACTCAGCTAAATGATCGTTTATCGTACGAATGCGCGATGGTTCCACCAGAGTGGGATGCACACCAAAGGCTTCTCCTTGAGGAGAAGCTGTCTCGCGAAGCGAGACTGATGTGGTGTTACCGCGGCACGTTTTCGCCGAAATGTCTCGATCATCGTAACTGTGTACCGCACACCACATCCGCCCCAGTGTGCGCACTGGGGCACCTTCTCCTCAAGGAGAAGGCTTAAGCGTATTCCACAAAGTGGTTATCGGGTGTTATCTGCAAAGCTAAAAAATGATAGGAATTATGGAACCAACGTAGGGCGGGGGCTTGCCCCGCCAGCGGTAAAACGATGGGTATTCGCATTGGTGCCGGCAAATTCGTAACTGCCTGCTGCACGGCGGGGGCAAGCCCCCGCCCTACCCTGTGGGTGAAACGATACGCTGCTTACGAAAACCGATAACCACAATTGGAATTTGCTGCGTTCCCACATCCTGCAAATTTCAATGGATCCTTTTCCTCCCATCTTCCCATTCAAAAAGGGGCTGTCTCACTAAAGTTAAAATGCACAAATAAAAGAACTGTCATTGCGAACCAGTGACCGCAGTCACTGGTGTGGCAATCCGTATCCCTCTTGAAATGTTCAGATTACTGGCATTTTTAAGGAGAACGGATTCCCACGCCAGTGTGTGCACTGGCTCGGAATGACAGTTTTTTCTTTCCCTTTGTGCTATTTAACGAAATGATTTCTTAGTGAGACAGCACCTTTCTGCATTTGCGTATCAAAAGGAAGGGGGCGTGATGGCGAAAATCACCTGGACGACGGTCTGGGTCCGGTTGTGCCAGACGTGGGGGGTTTTGGGCGGAATGCGAACACTGTCCCCCGGATGCATGACCAGTGACGTGCCGCCGGCCTCCAGAATGACCTCCTCCCCCTCCTGCATAAAGGCCACCTCTTCGCCGATATGGCTGTGGGCATCCCGGTAGGAGCTCATCCCAGCGGGAATGATCATCATGCAGAACTCGATATTCCCCTTTGTATCCGGGGTCAGCAGCTCATAGCGGATATCCGGCTCGCTTTTGGAGCCGATGGTCAGCCGGTCCTGGGGCCGGACCACGGGGGTTTCCTTCGGTTCCTCCTGAAAAAACATGTAAAGGGGAGTTTCCAGGCTGTCGGCAATGGACCGTAGGGTGTTGATGGACGGGTTGACCTGATCGTTCTCGATCTGGCTCAGCATGGACGGGGTGATCTCCGCCATGGCCGCGGCCTTCCGCACGGACAGGCCCAGGCCCATACGAATGCTCTGAATTTTTTTACCGATGCTCATCTCGCTCAAGGGGATGCCTCCAAATATAAGCGGCACGTTCCCCCAGCCGGGATGCGAAAGTGCCTGCCAGTTAATCTTTTGTGCTGATCGGCTTTCCTCAGCCGCTCGGGAAATTGGTGTTTGCAGAGATGTTCCGTAGGGCTTATGTCATGACCCCGCCGACCAGGTTCCGATTTTTGACCAGGGAGCATTCAACGGAATTACCCGGAAATCGTTACGTTTCGGCGGGGTCATGACATAAGCCCTACGACCCCGTCAAATTCCAATTTCCCGGGCGGCTGAGGAAAACCAATATGCACATCCTCTTTTCTATTCCGCCGCAGGTGTCAGCCATCCCCCGGGACGGTTTCCGGAGGTGACTGAATTCTCAGCATTTTTCTATATTACCATCCAAAAATGACAAAGTCAATTCTTTTCCTTAAGCAAAAATGAGGAGCGGCATTTTCATGCCGCTCCCCTGGGTAAAATATCGGTATCAGGCGGATTCTGTCAGCTTTTTTCCGGCAGCGTAGTATTTTTCCATTTCCCCGGCGGGCACCATGCTGCCGCCGGTGGCCCAGACCAGGTGGGTGATCCGTCCGGGCTCCCCGCCGGAAATCCGGTCCGCGTAATCCCGGCAGGCGCCGTCCCCGGAGGCAAGCACCGGGCCGTACATGCCGGCCAGGGCGCTGGGCTCCAGATAGATCCCCTCGGCATCCGCCAGCCGGGCCAGCAGGGCAGACATTCTGTCGTCGGAAATGGAATAGCAACCGCTCATGAAGGGGGACATGACCTTGCCCACAAAGCTGGAGGCCCGTCCCACCGCCAGACCGTCGGCGATGGTCAGGTTGTCCACCCCCAGGTCCTGAACGCAGATCTCATTGTTCAGTCCCGTGGCCATGCCCAGCATCATGCAGCACGAATGGGTGGGCTCGGCGAAGAAGCAGTGAACGGCATCCCCGAAAACCATCTTCAGTCCGAAGGCCACGCCTCCGGGGCCGCCCCCCACGCCGCAGGGCAGATACACCATCAGCGGATTGTTCCGGTCAACCACAATGTGGTTTTCCTCCAGCTGCTTTTTCAGCCGGAGCGCCGCCACGCTGTAGCCCAGGAACAGGGTCTGGGAGTTCTCGTCATCCACAAAGTGGCAGTAGGGATTCCCCTGGGCATCCCTGCGGCCCTGCTCCACGGCAACGCTGTAGTCCGATTCATACTCCACCACCGTGACGCCCTTGCTGCGGAGCATATCCTTCTTCCACTGCCTGGCGTCGGCGGACATATGCACCGTCACCTGGAAGCCCAGCCTGGCGCTCATGATGCCGATGGACAGCCCCAGGTTTCCCGTGGAGCCCACGGCGATGGAATACCGGGAAAAGACCTCCCGGAAGGCCTGGGAGTCAAAGACCCGGTAGGGGTCTCCGGGATGGAGCAGGCCGTGGCGGATGGCGATGTCCTCGGCGGTCTTCAGGACCTCATAGATGCCGCCCCGGGCCTTGATAGAGCCGGAGATGGGCAGATGGCTGTCCAGCTTGATCCAAAGCTTCCCCGGGATGGACACGCCGTAGGCCTCCTCCAGAGCCGCCTGCATCCGGGGGATGGGCTGCATGGGCGACTCCAGGATGCCGCCCGTTTTCTCCGTTTCCGGAAAGGCCGTCCGGAAGTAATCGGCAAACCGGTCCAGCCGGTCGCTGGCATCCAGAACGTCCTCCATGGTCAGGGAGCATTCGGCCAGGGCCTGGGCGAAGGGGAGCTTTCTGTCGTTGATCCAGGTGGTCTCCTGCCGGGCCTCAATAGTCCGGAGGATGGGAAATTCCTCCCGAAGCCGGTCCAGGGTCTTTCCGTTGAATAATTGTTCAGAACACATAGCAGTTCAATTCCTTTTTACCAGAGTATTCCCCGGCTGTCAGAACATTCCGGGAAGCACACCGGAGAAGGCGTTCAGCAGCGCCAGGACGGCCAGGCCCACAAGGCCGGAGAGGACCGAGGGGACCGTGGTGGTCAGGATGCAGTCCTTGGTATCCAGTCCGTTATACTGGGAGGGGAACCAGAAGGTAACGTCCGTGGGGAAGGTGGCGGCGTTGGCGCCCAGGCAGACGGACAGGCCGGCCACGATGGGAGACATACCGGCGGCCACACAGACGGGACCGGCGATGGCGATGCCGGTGAGCATCGCGGCGGTGGCAGAGCCCACGGCGGCCCGGATGAAGAAGGCCAGCAGGAAGCCCAGCAGGATCACCGGCATATTGGTGGCGGACATGATGGCAACCAGGTCTTCGCTCATGGTGGTGGCGCCCAGCATGGCGGCGAAGCAGCCGCCGGCGCCCACGATCAGCAGCACGTTGCCGGTCCGGTTTGCGGACTCGTCAATGAAGTCCATGACCTTGGTATCGGGCATGTACTTGTGCAGGGAATAGCCCGCCACCAGCATGGCGATGAACAGAGCGATGTTGGAGTTGCCAATGAAGCTGACCACGGTGTAGACGGGGCCTTCGGAGACGAACAGGGAGAAGATGGAGGCGAACACGATCAGCACGATGGGAAAGATCACCAGACCGAAGGCCATCAGAGCAGAAGGCTTGGTGGGATCGGGAGCCAGAAGCTCCTCGTCGGACAGAATCTCCTGCATGGCCTCGTGGGCCTTCTTCTTGTCATCCTTGCTGGCGACGAAGTTGGCGAAGAGCCAGCCGATGAGCAGACTCGCGGGCAGGCACACCACGATGCCCCAGATGATGAACCAGCCCACGCTGGCGCCGACCTGTCCGGCCACTGCCAGAGGACCGGGGGTGGGAGCCACGCAGCTGTGGGTCAGCATCAGGCCGGTGAAGATGGCGATGACATAGCCCTTCATGCTCTTGCGGCTGATTTTCTGAAGAGCGTTGACCAGAGGCGCGGTCATGATGTAGGCGCAGCCGAAGTAGATGGGGATGGAGAGGATGAAGCCCACCAGGTTCAGGGCCAGCAGGTCATTTTTCTTGCCGAAGAGCCGGACCATACCCTTGGCCAGCTCCTCCGTGGCGCCGGACTTGCCCAGGAAGTCGCCGAAGATGCTGCCGAAAATGATCAGAAGGCCGATGCTCTTCATCATATTGGCAAAGCCCGCGGGCAGGGTGTTCAGAATGTCCGACATGGGCATGCCCACCATGATGCCAAAGAGAATGGCGGCGGCAAACAGACCCACGGAGGGGGTGATTTTCAGTTTGATCAGAGCCACGAGAAGGATCACGAAAACAATCGCGAATGCAAGCAGAGGTGCCATAGTTTATGCTTCCTTTCCGTTTTGAATTGATTGTCAGAGAATCCACGTTTGGAGGTCACGGGGAAATGATGTTACGCGTAAAAACATACGCAGTCCCGCGCAGGAGCATAAATTGAGGTATGATTGCCACCGGCAATCATAAAGATTTATGATTCGCTGCGCGGGCACCACCCTCGCGGTCGCCCGTCGCCGAAGGCGCTCTTCCCCGGCCGGAAAATGGTATTCCGGGGTGCGCCCCCGCTGTCATTGGGAGGAAACCGTTCCGGGGCTTTCTTTCTCCGGCGCCCTTCAGGCGTTGTGCCGGATCATGCGGCCGGGGGCGGCGCCGGTGAAGGCTTTGTCCTGGTATACGATCTGTCCGTCCACGATCACGTAGTCGATGCCCTCGGTGATGCTGTTGGAGTGGTCGTAGGTGGCGGTATCCTGGAGCCGGTCAAAGTCAAACAGCACCAGATCCGCGTCATATCCCTCCCGGATGAGGCCCTTGTTCTTGATCAGCAGGTACTCGGCGGTGAGGCCGGTCATCTTGTGGACCGCCTGCTCCAGGGTCAGGATGCCCCGCTCCTTCACGAAATAGGTGATGGCATGGGGGAAGGTTCCGCTGGCCCGGGGGTGACCCTTTTCCTTCCAGCTGCGGGTGAGGCCGTCGCTGCCCACGATGCAGTAGGGATCCCGGATGATCTCGCACACGTCCTCATCGCACATGCTGCTGTATACGCCGCCGGTGGAGCAGTTGTTCTCCACACACAGGTCAAAGAAGGCCGTCCAGGGATCCTTACCCACCATTTTGGCGTATTCGGAGATGTACCGGCCCTCGGCCAGAGGCGTCTTGGCGGAGGAGTAGACATACACGCCGTCCCAGCCGCCGGCGTTCAGGTAATAGTTGTCATAGGGCGTGTCCGGATTCTCCATTTCCGCCTGAAGCTGGGCCCGGAAGGCCGGATCCCGCAGCTTATCGGTCATGGAGGAGAATCCGTTTTCAAAATGCCAGGGCGGCATACAGGCGTTGAGGGTGGTCATGTTCCGGGTGTAGGGATACTGGTCGCAGATCACCCGGATGCCCTCGTCGTTGGCATCGTGGATCAGCTTCAGGGTCTGCTTCTGCTTGCCCCAGTTGGGCTTGCCCAGCATCTTGTGGTGGGAGATGTCCACCCGGACACCGGCCTGGCGGCCCACATTGATGGTCTCCTTCACCGCGTCCACGATGAAGTTGGCCTCGTCCCGCATGTGGCTGGCGTAGATGCCGTTGAAGGGCTCAATGACCTTGGCCAGCTCGATAATTTCCTTTTCCTCGGCATAGCAGCTGGGGGTATAGATCAGGCCCGTGGAGAAACCGGCCGCGCCGGCTTCCATGGCCTCCCGCAGAACGCCCTTCATGGTGTCCAGCTCCTTGTCCGTGGCGGGACGGTTGGCCATTCCCATGACGGCAATGCGCAGGGTGCTGTGGCCGATGTACATCTTGGCGTTGGCGGTGAGACTCTGGCGGTCGGCATACTCCAGGAACCGGGAGAAGCTGTTCCAGTTCTTCATGTCCTCCGGGAACCAGGTGGTGCCCATGGACAGCATGTTCTGGGTGGCAGTGAGGTTCTCGGGGACCACGGGGGCCATGGACAGTCCGCACTGGCCCACGATCTCGGTGGTGACGCCCTGGGTGGTCTTAAACAGATGGGCGTCCTCGGAGCCCAGGATCATATCTCCGTGGGAGTGGGCGTCGATGAAACCGGGCGCCACACAGCGGCCCGCCGCGTCAATGACCTTCGCCGCCTCCGCTCCGTTCACAGCAGTGACCAGCTTCCCGTCCTTGATGCCCAAATCTCCATCATAGGCGGCGCTTCCGCTGCCGTCAATGATCTTGGCATTCTTTATCAGGATATCCAGCATTTTTTCAACCTCCTGTTACTGATGGCAGATGCTCATGTTTTCCTGCAGAAAAAACATGATTCCTCTTTTCACAGCGCTATGAATGTTAATTCAAGCTTAACACTTCATCCAGGAAATGTCAATGACTTTTCCCGACATTTTTCTATTTTGTGGAATTGTACACGATTTACCCCGGTGATTTGTGAACTTTGTTCGGGCAAAGTGTTCAGGCTCGCTGAAATAAATGTTAACCACCCATACCCCCCGGAGCGAAGCCCCGATCCCTTCCCCAGGGAGCAAAGCCGTCAGCTTAAGCACCGGTATACCTTCTGTCACTGTCATTGTGAGGAAGCCGTGCGACGTGACAATCCCTTTTCTCCTTGATAACAGGTACAAAATCGGGACATTACAATGGGAAGCGGATTGTACCAAAGGCATTCCCTGCGGTCACCGCACCAGTGTGCGCTACTTCCCGCAATGACACAGAAATCGGGCCCTGGTCCCTTAACAGTTGATGACATTGCTCTTTAGAAATTTATTTCCATAACTCTACTTGCTCAAGAGGCTGAATCGTGTAACACATCAATTTATCATCAAAAAGCACCTGGATTCCAATGTCCTTAGCTCGGGGAATCTCCGGCAAACCCGTGATCGTTAGGACCCCCGGTCTGCGCGTATCTACCTGTATCTCAAGTGACTCTTTCTTATAAATCCGTCTGGAATTAAACCACTTCAGCCACACCGTAGCTTTAATCGGCTTTAAATCATCCAGTTCATTTTTTCTCATCATACGTTCAATGTATTGCTTGCCAGGATAAGCATCTGAAAATGAAATGCTGACTGTGTGGTCATGATACGAGCAGTCAGAAACAAAGAAACCATTGTTTTCAAAAGTATCTCTCTTATAAACTTTAACGATGTTCTGGTATTTTGCAAAAGCCAGAGGGTTTTCCTCTCTAAGCAAATTAAGTAGTGTAGTTCGCTCCAAGCTGTTTCTGCATAAAATATTGCTGAGGCATGACTCGATTGCCATCGAATTCGGATGAACAATTTCAGCGTGACGATAGTTTTTTGTAGATTTAAAATTCTCATAGCTGTTATCATAAATATAATCAAAATTCAGCTTAGAGAATGCTTCCACACCACTGTATACTCTCGCTCCATATCCAGCCTGGGATGTTTCAGAAAACTGTACTCCAGGAAGAGATAACAATTTATCCAAATCGAAAAGCAAGAAGATAGGGACCGGCACATTCGCATTTTCATCATGATCGTAGCGAAGCGCCGGATGCTTATAACCTTCGTTATAGTACTGGGTAGGCGTTAATGGGCGGAAGTAAAATCTAACCTTGGATACCGCACCCGAACTGGTCATATCGATAACTTGACGGCTGGCATTATCATTTCTCATGACCCGAAGATGAGATGCATCAGCCCTACTGTATAAGTAACCAGAACTCAAAATGCTCACTGCATTGGTTACATCGGTATAGTGAAATGCAAATCTAGGCCACCACGAAACAGGACTATGTTTATCACAGTTTTCACGAATAATATCAATGTACTCCACGGTTACTCCCCCTTAAAAGCAAGGGCCCTACCTAAACCTGCATTGATTTGATACCCATCTTCCATGGTGTTTGTTTTTGTATTGAATAGTTTAATTTTGGACAGGTATCCAGCAGCATATAACAAACCACACACTAGTTTTTCATCCTCTCTGGAATCACTCATCGAAAAAACGGAATGAATGCGAATATTGTCCCATATACTATACAACCGATCTTCTTGGATTTCCCAATGTTTTGTAGTACCAGGAATAGATATTTGCAGCTTATCCTCGAAATATTTCATATCGTATGTCTGTCCACCAAGTTCAAAGAGATATGGCAACATTGTACTCAAGTAGACCAAATCATCTTTTACACCGTTGAAAGACATGTCCTTTGCATTTTCTTTGAGCCAGTCTATTGTTTTTTTAGGTTCCTTATGTTCTGGAACAACGTCTGGATTAGTTCCCAAATAGATATATACATCAATAGGAAGCTTTTTTAAATAACGCTCCATAAGAGGTTTTACATCATTCCAATCTAGCTCACCGTTTCCGCAGCCAAGCCGAGGAAATGCAATAGATGTTATATTTTTTTCCGCATATGTTTGGACAAATTTCATTAATCCTTTTTCGATATATTCAAGCTTTGATGGATTACGCCAATTCTCTTTCGTAGGAAACAGCAGGAGCCAATGATCCGCTTCATAAACTAACATTAGTTTCCCAATTGTCAATAAGTGTTTTTCACACATCATTTTATACTGTTCAAACATTCGTGGGTAACGTTGTTTAAAAGAAAGCGCCAATCCCTTTCCCATAACGCCAACGGTATTAACTGTATTGACTATAACTTGAGCAGGGCTTTCAAATATATCTCCTTCAATATACTCAATCATAATTATTCTCCTAATACTATATAATCTTAACTTTATCACCATTTGAGTACACAAATTCACATTTAAGTTCACAGCCAGATACAAGTGCAATATCTGTCAATTCTTCCACTGTAAACTTTCCCCGTTTCATTTTCTGATTAAAAGCCTGAGGTGTCTTATTTAATCTCCGAGCCATTTCTGCCAAAGACATATCGGATTTTAAACAAAGTGTTTTTAATTGCTCATCTATTCTCATTTCAGTTCCCCCTTCCTGTTTATATTGTAAACGAATATCTTTATAATGTCAATATATATGTTTATGCAAAAAGTGCTTTCACAAATATCACCTAGTCCATTCTTCTCGATAGTATCGTATATTGCGAAATCCAGGAAACGTTACATGGGAAGGATAAAAAACAAAGTGCAACTCAATCAGGCCCACCTTGTTTCATACGCCAGTTATCAAATGGATAATACTCCGTCACATTATTTAGAAACTATCGGCCATCCCTATAGAGCAGTAGGTTCATATAGTCAACTGGTGCATTATACACCAGCCACTCCAGTTCACTGCTCTCATACATATTCCGTACAACCTCAGCTTCCACCAGAGTGTAGTCAGCAGAAATCATACTGCTGTCTGCGTACTTAACCTCCACACAGGCGGTGTCGATATTGAATTCACAAGAGATAGTCTTATCCATAATAGCCTCCCAAAAACAAAAATAATCCGAACCCTTCTCTTGCTGAGATAAGGTTCGAATTATTCTTTTGGTGCGAGTGTTCTTGCAGGGCCTTCCGAAAAGGCGCAGTACCAACGCTTTTTTCTGCACCGGGGATACTCCGGTTTCATCCACATCCCTACGGGATGTGCCCCAAACCGGAGGGACTCTCCCACGGGCTAAAAACAGTCCACCGGACTGTTTTTACGGCAGCTTACGCTGCCGCCGCCCTTTCGAGTCCCGCCTGGCAAATCAAAAACGGGTTATCCCGGATGGGATAACCCGTTTTTGGTGCGAGTGGCGATACAGAACTTTTTGAAAAAAACAGTAATATCAACGGTTTTGGGCTTTCGGACAACTTCTTTTTTTGCATAGCTTCATAAAAAATACCTTTCATTTTGGGCGACTGTTCAGACGGTCGCCCTTTTTCTATGCCCATTTTCAAACTGTATCAAAAAGGGTGGAACGAAGGGATACAGACGGACAAACACCGAAAACCAACACTTTTAATCTATGAGGAAGGAGGTCATCGGCATGGCAGTTTTCCGTATCGAAAAGACCCGTGATTATACGGTCATGTCAAACCACCATCTGCGGAACACGAACCTTTCCCTGAAAGCAAAGGGCCTTCTCTCCCTTATGCTCTCACTGCCGGAGAATTGGGACTACACCACAAAGGGCCTTGCCCGTATCTGCAAGGACGGTGTGGACAGCATTTGCGCCGGGGTGCGGGAACTGGAGGAACAGGGCTATGTGATCCGGGAGCGCGTCCGCAATCCAAACGGGCAGCTTGGGGCCATCGAGTACACGATCCTGGAGCAGCCCCGCCCGCCTGAACGGGAAAAACCTAAACAGGAAAATCCAGTTCAGGTAAATCCAGTCTTGGGTTCCCCTGTCTTGGAAGAACCTGAACAGGGAAACCCCGCACAATTAAATACTAAGAAATCAAGTAAAGAAACATCAAAAACTGATTTATCAAGTACGGAGATATCAAATCCGATCCAATCAAATCCCCAGCCCCTTACGGGCTTGTCCCCCACGGGGGCAAGGATGGGAACGGATGGGATGGGAGCCAGGGAGATATACCGTGAGATCATTCTTGACAACATCGGGTATGAGTATCTGATCCAGGACAGCCATATCGACCGGGAGCAGCTTGACGAAATCGCGGAGCTCATTGTGGATACCGAATGCTCTGCCAGAAAGACCATCCGCATTGCCGGGGACGACTACCCGGCGGAGGTGGTCAAATCCCGGTTTATGAAGTTGGACAGTTCCCATGTGCAGTATGTCATGGACTGTATGCGGGAGAACACCACCTACGTCCGCAATATCAAGAAATACTTGCTGGCGGCCCTGTATAACGCTCCTGGTACCATCAGCAATTACTATTCTTCCTTGGTGCAGCACGATATGTACGGGGATGGAAAACGAGGGAGGGGTTAAATGCAGGAAGAAGTAACCGGTAAGACCGTCGCCTTGATCGTTGCGGTGCCAAAATGAGCGAGCAGTTGTTTGAAAAGGCGGTCAAAAAGTTTCTGGAGGAAGTCCAGAAAAGCAAGCAGCCGAAGATATACCGGGGCAAGCAGACCTTAAAGCAGCTTGCCGGACAGAACGCCGGGCTTGCCAACATCGAGATCAGCGACAAGAATATTAAGGCTTTTACTCATGTGGCAAAGAAATATCATGTGGATTTTGCTCTGAAGAAGGACACCGCCGCCGAACGGCCCCGATACCTGGTATTTTTCAAGAGCCGGGACGCGGACGCGATCACGGCGGCCTTCCAGGAATTTGCCAGCAGGCGGATGGGCCGGGAAGAACGCCCCTCCATCCGGGAACGGCTTAATCAGGCCAGGGAGCAGGCGGAACGGAAAGCGGAACACCGTACCCTTGACCGGGAGAAGGTAAAGGTCAAAGATCGGAGCGTGCAGAGATGAACGTGAAAAAATTACTTTTGACCAATCTCCCGTATCTCCTGTTCGTGTATCCCTTCGACAAGGTATCCCAGGCGTTCCGGCTTGCTCCCGGTGCGGACCTCTCCGCAAAGCTGCTTTCTATCGGGGACGGTTTCGCCGCCGCTTTTTCCGGGATGGGGTTAAGCCTCCATCCCACGGACCTGCTGATCGGCATAGCCGGGGCGGTGATCCTGCGTCTGGCGGTCTACATGAAGGGCAAGAACGCGAAGAAATACCGTCATGGCATGGAGTACGGCTCTGCCCGCTGGAGTGCATAATTTTAAGTGTAAAGGAAGCCTATATGGACGCACAGGAGGTTATGCACATGACTGATTAGCTTGGAGTATATGAGTGTTATCTGATACTAATTAACCTATATCCCAAATATAAAAAATCCGCAAATTGCAATAACAAGTTGGACACCCCGTGGTAAAAACCTTGCTCACGGATGGAGCCGCAGGATCTATCCGTGAGCGAGGTTGCCGCAGCCGTCAGGCTGCGTAGACAGCGTCCAGAAAATCCTCAAAGAGTTCCTCCGGGGTGCAGTATCCGAGTTTCTTCCGTGGGCGTCCATTCAGCTCGTCAGCAGCGGCGAGGATATCCTCGTCGGTGAAGCCCTCAATAGAAGCTCCCTTTGGGACAAAGGCCCGGAACAGGCCATTGTGTCGCTCATTCTGGGGACGCTCCCAGGAGGTGTACGGGTGGGCGAAGAAAACCTTGCTGCCCCAGTTCTCCACCTGGGCGAAGTCAGCAAACTCGCTGCCGTTGTCCACAGTAATGGTTTTAAAGACCTGAGAGAAGTGTTCTCCGTACTCATCATGGAGGGTGTTCATGAGATTCATCACCGCCTCA
>SFQY01000010.1 GCA_004562395.1 bacterium
AGCGGTAGCCAAGGGGAATAAGCCCCAATCATGCACATTGATAATGTGATATTCTTGATTTTGTCGAAAAACGCTTACACAAAATTTTCCGCCGGGCCAACGTAAACGCTTAACCACCAGTACCTCGCTTTGCGTCTCAAGTTATGCGACAATAGACGTTACTAGAAAAACATGAATTACAGTTTTTCAACCGTACAATACGTTTCTCTTTTTAAGTGAATAAACCCGAGGTATCCCAGAGTACAAAACTCCGGGATGTCTTTTACTGTATGCTGCGTGATTTGACGCTTACGATATCATGACGCCCGCCCTGCGAAGGAGGCGGTAAAAATGGCTGCCCCGGTTTTCCCGGGGCAGCCGAATATTTTGAGATTTATTTCGTGTTTTGCGTTTCGCGTTGTGCGTTCTTTTTCCCTGCCTGCTTCATGGAGAGGCTGATCCGGTGGCGCTTTTCGTCCACGGACAAAACCACGACCTTCACCACGTCGCCCACCTTCACCATCTCGCTGGGGTGCCGCAGACGGCGATTGCAGACCTCGGAAATATGCACCAGTCCGTCCTGGTGGACGCCGATGTCCACGAAGACGCCGAAGTCAATGACGTTGCGCACGGTTCCTGTCAGCTCCATGCCGGGCTTCAGGTCCTTCATTTCCAGCACGTCCTTGCGCAGGATCGGAGCGGGCAGCTCGTCCCGGGGATCCCGGCCGGGCTTACTGAGTTCCTTGGCGATATCCAGCAGCGTCGGCTCGCCTACGGCGCACTCGGCGGCGGCTTTGCTCAGGCCGTAGGCTTCCAGCTTCGCGGTCAGATCGGACAGATTGTCGCCTTTCTTACAGCCCAGCAGATTCAGCAGGGCTTTGGCGGCGGCGTAGGACTCGGGATGGACGCCGGTGTTGTCCAAGATCTCCTTGCTCTCGGGGATCCGCAGGAAGCCGGCGCACTGCTCAAAGGCTTTGGGTCCCAGCTTGGGCACCTTTTTCAGCTGGGCCCGGCTGGTGAAGGGGCCGTTTTCCTCCCGATAGGCCACGATGTTCTTGGCCGTTGTGGCGGTGAGGCCGGAAACCTGCTGCAGCAGGCTCCGGGAGGCGGTGTTGGCGTCCACGCCTACCGCGTTGACGCAGTCCTCCACCACCGCGCCAAGGGCGGCGTCCAGCTCCTTCTGGGGACAGTCGTGCTGGTACTGGCCCACGCCGATGGCCTTGGGGTCGATCTTCACCAGCTCCGCCAGAGGATCCTGGAGCCGCCGGGCAATGGACACGGCGGAGCGCAGGTTCACGTCATATTCCGGGAATTCCTCCGCCGCCAGGGGAGAGGCGGAGTACACGGAAGCCCCCGCTTCGTTGACGATCATGTAGCTGGCCTCCGGGAAGGATTTTAAAAGCTCCACGGTCATGGCCTCGGTCTCCCGGGAGGCGGTGCCGTTGCCGATGGCGATGTGCCGGACGCTGTGCTTGCGCATGAGGCCGGAGAGAATGGCGATGGCCTCCTGCTTCTTCCGCTCGCTGAAGGTGGGGTAGACCACGGAGGTGTCCAGCACCTTGCCGGTTGCGTCTACCACGGCCACCTTGCAGCCGTTGCGGTAGCCGGGGTCCAGGCCCATGGTGACGAAGCCCTTGACAGGGGGCTGCATCAGCAGAGGCTTTAAGTTCAGGGCGAAGTTGTGGATGGCCCCCTCATAGGCCCGGTCGGACAATTCATTGCGTACCTCCCGCTGAATGGAGGGGAAAATCAGCCGCTCGTAGGCGTCCTCGGCGGCGGCGCGGACAAAGGCGGACACGTGCATCACCGGCTTCAGCGCGGCCCGGCAGACCAGGGCGGCGCCCTCGTTTCCGGAAAGGGCCACATTGGGCTTCAGGATCCCTTCCTTTTCGCCCCGGTTGATGGCCAGGATCTGGTGATCCAAAATGCGGGAAATGGGCTGGGAGAAATCGTAGTACAGCTTGTAAACGCCCTCTTCCTCCGCGCCCTCCTCGGCCTTGCAGGTCAGAAGCCCCCGGCGCATGACCAGCTCCCGCAAGCTCTTGCGGATGTCGGCGTCGTCGGACAGGTTCTCCGCAATGATGTCGTTTGCCCCCTGGAGGGCTTCTTCAATGGAATTCACGCCCTTCTCCGGATCCACGTATCCTTCCGCCAGAAGGGAAGGGTCCTGCCCATCCTGGGCGAAGATTGCTTCCGCCAGGGGTTCCAGGCCCTTTTCTCTGGCCACGGAGCCCCGGGTCCGGCGCTTTTGCTTATAGGGCCGGTACAGGTCCTCCACCTCGGTCATGGTGGCGGCGTTGTCGATGGCGGCGGACAGCTCCTCGGTGAGCTTGCCCTGGTTTTCAATGGACTTTTTTACCTCGTCCCGCCGCTGCTGCAGATTTCGCAGGTAGGTCAGGCGGGTTTCCAGATTGCGCAATGTGGTGTCGTCCATGGCACCGTGCATTTCCTTGCGGTACCGGGCGATAAAAGGAATGGTATTGCCCTCGTCAATGAGAGCCACCACGTTTTCCACGTATTCCTGTTTCTGGCCAAGCTCTTTGGCCAGAATTTCGGTAATTGACTGCATGAGTATTCTCCTTCATCAAAAGACTTGCCCGTTATCTTACCACATGTTTCCCAAAAAGGGAAGAAAAAAATCAAAGCCCTGCCGAAGCGGGATGGCCGCTGCCTGCCAATGGGGCTGATCGGTTCCTGGTTCACCTGGGCCTGAAGGAGGGTTACAGAATCCCGGTCAGGGTCATGGCTGAAACGGTCTCAGTTGGCTTGTGTTCGTATGTAACATGTGCCAAAGCACATCCCCAGACACATGCCTTCGGTTCCGTAATCACCGGTTTTGTCTTCTTCCTTTTTCATTTTCGCGCTTCTTGCGAAAAACACCGCCAGCAGCAAGCCCATCGCGATCCACGGCAGCGCCGCGTGAAGAAAATCCAATACAGCTTTCATCATCAGAAGCTCTCCCTATCGCTTCAGGAAGCGGCCCTTTTCCAGAAGCAGCAGTCCGTAACAGTGTTCATAGTTTTCGGCAAAGTAGAAATCGGCGCAGCGCCCTTCCGGGCAGTATACGATGCTCCACACGGTCTTTCCTTATTCCTGCCCATGTTCCGTTTCCTGATTATCCTTTTGATCCTCCGCAATGCGGAAATGCCGCGCCGCGAAGAACATACAGCCAGCAGCCGCGAACAGGATGCCGCCGCAGGCGACGTTCGCGCAGATGGTAATGAGAACGCCCGAGATGCTCATGAGAGTGCCGGAGCAGATGAGCATCCAGGAAGTAAAATGCGTATCCTTCATAGTCTTTTTCCTCCGTGACCGTGCTATTTAAGATGTTGTTCAGTTTTTTCATACCGGTAAGGAGACTTTCCCGGACGCCGCTGCGGGTCCGTGTCTTTTACGGAAACAGGGAAGGGCAGGGCATTTTGAAATGTGCATATCGGTATGACTCAGCTGCTTGATAAATTGGAATTTGAAGGGGTGTACCGTAGGGCGGGGTCATGACCCCGCCGACCCGCCGCGAGTTTCCGATCGGTTGGTTGAACGGAAAAGGTTCGTTCATACCGTAGGGCGGGGGCTCGCCCCCGCCAAAACGTAACTTTTTTCTGCTGATTCCGTTGAATGATCCCCGGGCATAAATCGGAACCTGGTCGGCGGGGTCATGACCCCGCCCTACGAATTATGATAACGTCAAATTCCAATTTCTCGCATTGCTGAGCGAAGAGGATAAGAGCCAATCCGAGCCTCCCCGGCAGATCAGGGTTTCCACCACCGCCGAAAGGAGGATCACGATCACAAAGAATGTGACGATGGCTTTCTTTCCAACGCTTCTGTTACGCAATGTCTGTTCCATTTGCGGTATCCTCCCGGTCTCCGTAGACCCAGTAGATCGTCATGCCCTGATAGTCCATTTCCAGCTCTGCCGTTTCATGCTCCGCCACGATCCGCAAATCCCACAGCTGTGTGGACTGCTCCAGATCGGAGGTCAGCTGGGCATGAATCACATCATTCTCGATGGTATAGGTTCCGTGCCAGCCCTCCGCGCCGATGTACCAGCTCATTTGTCCGTTGCTCCGGATCTCCATACTGGCGCCCCACTCCCCGTAGCCCGGGAACAGGTCCAGGGAATCCGAAAACGCGGCGAGGTCGTTCTTTTCCTCGTCCAGATGCCATGGTCCGGTCAATTCAATGGTCTGCTGCACAGGCTCTTCCGCGTCCTCACTGTGGACAGGACTTTCGCTTTCGGGATGCTGCTCTTCGGATCCTCTTGTATCCATTGCCTCTGTTTGGATCGCCTTCGGAGGTTGTTCGGATTCGGGGGCTTTGCCGCAGGCTGCCAAACACAGGCAAAGACCTGCCGCCAGAAGCAGTAGGGTTACTCTTTTCATGTAAATCAATCCTCCTTGCCTTGCGCAGACTGCAAAACCTGCGCCGCTTCCTTCCAGGCATCCAGGAAGCCGTCATAGCTTGCCAGAACTTCAAAAAGCCGTTCCTTACCCAGGGCCAGGTCGATGCTGCCCCAGAGACAGCAGCCGGCATAATAGGTGGGGTATTGGAGTACCTTCCTGGTTTCCCCGGTTTTCAGGGAGGTGAAGGTGAACTGCTCATACCCGCTTACCAGCTCCGCCGCCTGCTCCATGGTCAGATCCTTCGCTTTTTCCCCGTCTGCCAGAACCTTCTGGATGAGCGGCTCATGCTGCTCCCGGTAAAACTGCCAGCCGGGTTCATCCATGCCCAGCATGGGACCGGGATACTTGGCGGGCTTGCCGGGGGTCGCGGCGTTGTTGCAGAAATGCACCGCCAGGCCCTCAAAAGCGAAGTTTACGAAGAAATACTGCCGGGGGGACATTTCCTCCGGGACCAGTTGGGAGAACATGATGTGATGGATCTCATGGGCCAGGACATGGAGAAAGGTTTCCTTCAGGCGATCATGGGGGCGACGGTTTCCTGATGAATGTTGATTTTCATTTGCTTCCTTCCTTTCTGTGAATAGGGCCTGCCGTTCGGCAGAATATAGCGTTAAAAAGCGGCTATGCCGCAGCGGACACAGCCGCGTTTCCCGCATGGGGGATTTTCCTGTTGGACAAAGGGATGGTTTCAGATGCGCCCTGAATGGAAATCCACCAGCACACTCCAAATGGATCAATCATCGTGGCGCAGCATTGGCTGCTCAAAAGCTTACGGCCAATATTCTCTGCCTTCAACCCAGCTTTCGAAAGGCCACCGTCTGCTGTTTCATGGAGATTTTCCCCACCTGATACCCATAATTCAACAATTCCTTTTTGTATGTCAGAAAAGAATGGTCAATGGGGAACCCGGTGATCCGCTCCATTTCTGCGAAGGTCAGCCGGAAGCTGTCTGTGCCCTTTTCCTTGATTCACGCCCACAAGGCATCGTATTTACCCATGAAATCACCCCGCACCCTTCTGATAAAGTTTGAAAAACTGACGGATATGCCTGTCCACCAGCTTCATGACCTCCGGTTCCCGGTCCGGCTCCCGGTCGCAGAGATTGATCCACACGGAGACGGGCAGACAAAACTGGGCCGCCATGATTTCCGGGTCATCCTCCTGCAGAATGCCCCGGCGAATCAGCTGCTTCATCAGCCCGGTGAAATACTCCAGCACATCGGTATAGTTCTGCTTGGTCTGCAGCTTCGCCAGCTCAGGATTCTGGAACTGCTCGATCACCAGCATTTTCCGCGCCCTGCTGATAGCGTGGTCGTGGAGGATATAGCGGATCTGCCCCTGAATCATGTGAACGGCTCCATCGGCGGTCAGTGGCAGGCTGCCGGAATCCTTCTCCCAATCCCTTCCAGCAAAAATAGAATGCAATGCGTACTGATCCAGAACCTCCTTCACAAGGGCGTCCAAAATGGCCTGTTTGCTTTCAAAATGGCTGTAAAGCGACGCCTTGCGGATCCCCACGGCCTCCGCGATCTGGGAGATAGAGGTGGCCTCATATCCCTGTACGGAGAACAAATCCAATGCCGCTTTCAAAATTTCCTGCTTTGTGTTTCCTTTTTCCATTCCGGCCCGTTCCTTTCCTCGGTGGGATTGTTCAATATCCAGTATACCTACCTAACGGTAGGTAGTCAAGAGGGAGTTTTCATTTTAAAGTTTTTTTAAAAAATCAGTTTCAAAAAGCGGATAAATGATCGTTTAGCGGCCCAACGGCCCCCTCTGACGAGGGGGCTGTCAGCGAAGCTGACTGGGGGAGAGAAAGCCTGAAAGCTTTCGCATTCCTGGCTCCCTCAGTCGCTTCGCGACAGCTCCCTCATCAGAGGGAGCCTTGTACGTTTACAGCAACCTTCGGAGCATAAACGATCATTCTTCGAACTTTTTTAAAACGCGAAAGAACAAAAAATGATCTCCATATGAAAAGCAGCCATTGGAAAAAGTCTGCTTTTCATGTGGAGATCAGGATGAATGCGTGGGGGAAGCTGTGGAGTCCCGGCGGGGAGATTTCCTGCGTTGCTCAGGGCTTTACGGCCCGGGTGGCCAGGAAGGTCTCCACATTGTGTTCGTGGAGGTACCCGCTGCCGTTGGTGTCACCGTAGAGATGGGTCAGCCGGAAGCCGGCCTCCAGCTGGCCGCCGATCTGCTCCTCAACGCTGTGGGAGAACTCGATCCCATCGTCATTGGCTTCCAGCAGGGCCCGCTGATCGGGATTTTTCAGGGGATTGAAGGGCAGGGTGTTGATGATGCGCTGTTCTGATTCGTCCACCAGAAAGTTGATTCCGTTGTCCAGTCCTGCCAGCAGCACGCCGCCGGGCTTCAGGATCCGGTAACACTCCCGGAAGATGGGCTTCACTTCCTCCACATACACATTGGAAACGGGATGGAAGATCAGATCAAAGCTTTCGTCAGGGAAGGGCAGGGGCTTGGACATATCCGCCCGGAGGATCTCGATGTCATAGCCCTCCCGGGCGGCTACCATCCGCTCGCTTTCCAGCTGCTTTTCGGAGTAGTCCAGCACGGTACACACCGCTCCAAGAGCGGCAAAAATGGGCATCTGCTGTCCGCCGCCGCTGGCCAGCCCCAGCACCCGCTTGCCCTTCAGAGAGCCAAACCATTCATGGGGAACCGGCTTGGTGGGGGTCAGCAGCACGTCCCATTTTCCGTTTGCCGCGTCCAGACAGCACTGATGGGAGACAGGCCTTCCCCATTCCCAGCCGTCCTGAACCCACCGGTCAATGGTGGCGGCGTTGATATCCTGATAGTTCATTTGTGTCCCTCCTTTTATCCTCAGTGTATCATGGACAAGAATTAATTTCAAGTTTTGCTTGACATTCCGCCGGTTCGGCGTTATAATTGCCCCAGTTTCACGGGCCCGTAGCGCAGCTGGGAGCGCATTACATTCGCATTGTAGGGGTCGGGAGTTCGAATCTCCTCGGGTCCACCAGCAAAAATCCTGTCGGATTTCCGGCAGGATTTTTTTGTCCATCGGCAATTTCGTCAACGGTTAAGGACACTTCCGCAGCGGCCGATGCCCACATCGGCCCTTACAGAATGCTCCGAATTTGGCACAGCCCGGTGAAAAAGGGTACCTTCCTTTGCGGGGCGATGTGGGCATCGCCCCCTACGGCGAGGGAGCCATCCATCAGACCGGAGCAGAGATGATCTCCTTCGAAAAAAGGGGATGGGGGACCGGCTTTGGGCGCGGACAATTGCCTTGGTCTGGGTATTGCAAAAAGCGGAAAAATAGGGTAACATGGTAGCTGTCAAATTTTGCCGATCCGGGAGGATTTACCATGGATAAAGCCGCAGCTGTGGCACAGATCATTGCTCCGATCTTTGCCGCCATTCTTTTGGGTATGCTTGCCCGCAAAAAAGCCCTGCTGACTCCGGAGGAAAACCGGGGACTGCAGCAATTCGTGATTCAGTTCGGAATGCCCTGCGTGGTATTCAACGCCTGCCTGACTGCCGACATCAACCGGGAGGTGCTGAGCAGCATGGCGCTGGTGCTGCCCCTGGTGCTGCTGGGCACCCTTTGGGCGTTCCGCTGGGGCAGAAAATGGTTTCCCTATCACAATGTTCCCATGCTGTTCGCGGCCCAGGAGACGGGTATGCTGGGAATCCCGCTGTTCATCATGCTCTTCGGCGCGGATCAGGCCTACCGGATGGGGGTCCTGGATCTGACCCAGGCGGTGGTTGCGTACCCTGTCATTGCCATCCTGACCTCAGTCTCCGGAGATCATCCTTCCGTTGGGGGGATTCTGAAGAAAATGTTTACATCCCCGCTGCTGCTGATGAGCCTGCTGGGCCTGGCCCTGAACCTGTCCGGTGTGGGACGGTTGCTGGATGACATTGGCATCGGAAGCATTCTCACCGGGTGTACCGCCTTTCTGGCCCAGCCGGTCAGCGCGGTGATGATCTTCAGTGTCGGGTATCATTTTTCCCTGGAGAAGGGGAGCCGGGGGCCTGTTTTCCGCCTCTGCGGCGTTCATTTTGGAATGTTCGCGGTGTTCTGCCTGATCATCCAGGGAGTCCTGCTGCTGATTCCCGGTGTGGAGGCGATGACCCGCTGGGCGATCCTGCTCTACTGCGCGCTGCCAGCCAGCTACCTGGCTCCCGGACTGGGACGGAGCGAAGAGGACTTCACCGTGGCTTCCGGCGTCTGTTCCGTGCTGACCATCGCCTGCCTGGCCGTCTTCTGCTGCATTGCGGCTGTGGTTTCCTGAGAAAATAGGGCAACACCGCACAATGGGGACTGCGGGATTCGGCGGATCTTTTGCCCCAAGCGCGCAGTACGAAAAATGGAAAATACATCCAGTATTCCCGCATTTTTTATACTTTCGCTTGTGCCAAAATCTCTCGCCGAATCCCCTTGCCCCATTATGCGGTGCTGCCTTAGATTTTTATAACTACGCTTCCAACTGTCAAAAACAAGTCGTACATGCACAGTGGGAATGTCACTCGGAGACACTTTAATGAAAGGATTTGATATGATGCATACTGCGAAGAAGCTGACCCGTTTCTTAAAATCACAATTCCCCCTCTCTTCCTCCTATCATTTCCTCTATGGAGTCTTGGCAGTCTTTCTGATATACAACGGCTTTTCTCAGGAGCCTGTCCTAAATGCCTCCAGAGGACTGGTCGTGATTGTGGTGCTGATATCCCTGCTGCCGCTGGTACTGATTCCACGGTTCGGCGGAAAAAAATACTTGGTTGGCAGCGGAAACTGGACGGTGTTTGGAATGGTTACCACTTTGATAGTCGCTGCTTGCCTCGGGTGGTTGGAGATACCGCTGGTGCTGTTGGTGCTTGCCTTTGGATTGGGTGGTATATTATTTCAAATATTCAAAAAAAGACGCATTTGATATAAATAATATGCAGGAATTCTATTTACTTCCAATGTACCCATACCCATTTTCACACCATCAAGCATTTCGTTACTCTGCTGCAATCGCTAAGGGAATTTGATGAAATGCTTATCGTCTTAACTCAGCAAAATGATCGTTTAGCGGGCATGGATGCGTCCACCACCTGTCATTGCGAGGAGCGCAGCGACGTGGCAATCCGTTTCTCCTTGGGAACGGTACAAATTGGGACATGTTGCAAGGGGAACGGATTGCCGCGCCAGTGTGCGCACTGGCTCGCAATGACAGTGGTAGTCGGTACCCTGGCGGAACCATCGTACGTTAGCGAGATAAACGATCATTTACAATTTTGCTGAGTCAACCCGATAAGCATATTTTATGAAATTAAAAATACCGGCTTGAAAGTGAAGTGACCTCAAAAAGTTAGACAAATATTTCTAACTCAAATTGTTCAAGCAGCCGAAAGGGCTTGCTGCCTGCGAACCGCAGGCGGCAAGCCCTTAAGTCTTGCCTTAATTCGTCTGTTGTAGGAATCAATGTACCCAATAAGCTCTTGCATGATTATATGAAACATCAATGGAATTTTGTAGCCGGAATGGCGGACACATTTAAGGAAATGAACTGGTTCAACGAGTTCTATGCCAGTGACACCAACCGGAAAATCCGGGTAGTCAACAAGGCAAAGGGTGAACGGGGTTGAGGCCCCTCCCCAATTGCCAACCAGCTGAAAGCACAAGTATGTGGGCATTGAGAAGCTCGACCCCTATGCCCTGAGAGAACTGGTGAAGGCAATCTATGTGGATGTCCCGGTGAAGGTCAACGGCAAGCGCACCTAGCACATCCACATCCAGTATGACGGCATCGGATTCACCCCTCTGGACGAACTTCAGAAAGAAGAAACGGCGTGACCAAAGTCACGCCGTCTCTCGAAAACCGATGGTTTTCAGATTGTTGAATTTAACTGTCTTACGAACATTCCGCTAAATCCGGCGGACTTTTTGATCGGAGGTTACATCGCAAACTGGCAGATGCAGAAGGCGGCGTAGATGCACAGCAGAATGATACCCTGCCAGCGGTGGAGCTTCTTGGTGGTCAGGGCGGGAACGGTCAGCAGCAGCATGACGCTCAGCATGACAGGGATGTCCATGACCAGAGAGGCGTTGTGGCCGAAGAGGATGTTGCCCACGGGGACATCGAAGGGAGCCAGAGTCACGGCGACGCCGGAAACCAGCACCAGGTTGAAGACGTTGGCGCCGATGACGTTGCCGATACCCAGGGAAGCGTGTCCCTTCTTCAGGCTGGTGATGGTGGTGACCAGCTCGGGCAGGGAGGTGCCCAGGGCCACGAAGGTCAGAGCGATAACGGTCTCGGGAACGCCCAGGCCTCTGGCGATGACGGTGCCATGCTCCACCAGCAGGTCAGCGCCCACGGCGATCAGAGCGGCGCCGAGAACCAGCCAGAACAGATCCTGGAGCAGGGTCTTGGGCTTCTCGCCTTCCTCAACCTCTTCCACTTCCACTTCCACAGCATCGGGGTTCTTCATGCCCTGACGGACGGTCATGACCAGGTAAACCACGAAGATCACCAGCATGATCAGGCCCATGGGACGGGTGAACCGGCCCATGATGTAGGCGGCCACGCAGTAGATGGCGGCGCTGCCGAAGAAGAAGACAACGGGCATCTTCATGGACTTGGTGTTGACGGGACCGGGATTCACAGCCACGGAGATGGCGGCGATCAGAGCGGTGTTGCAGATGATGGAGCCGATGGCGTTGCCGTATGCCATGGAACCCTGGCCCAGCATGGCGCCGGTGGCGGAGACCATGACCTCGGGCAGCGTGGTGCCGATGGAAACGACAGTGGCGCCCACGACGATGTCAGGCAGGTTGAACCGGCGGGCGATGCCGGTGGCACCGTCGACAAACCAGTCGCCGCCCTTGATCAGCAGGACCAGACCGACCGCGAACAGAAGAACAGATACGATCATTTTAAAATCTCTCCTTATTTTCATGGACAGAATTTCCTGCCCAATGGAATACATGAGAACCCGGAGTCCCCGGACGGAATCTGACGCCTCCCGTTTCCGCCGCTTTCCCTGCGGAAGCATCCTCTCCGGATGCGGGGCTTATTCACAATTGCGTCATAAATGTTTTTTAAGAATACCATAGAAACAGGGGAAAGTCAAGGCAACAGGTTTCGTTTTGTACAAATGCTGTGAATGAGGAAAATAATATCATACAATTTGCCCAACCCAAAAATCTGACTGCTTTCCCTGCCGCGGCCATGGTACTATTTTCCCGGGAGGGGATACCAATGAAACAGACCGGCAAGGAGATCCTGACCGCGCTGCTGATGGGTATGGTCGTACCCGGCTGCCTGTTGCGTCTGACATCGCTGTATTTGCAGGTCCAGGCCGCGCCGGGCGTGCCCGCTCCGACGGCGGCGGTGGAAACGGTTGGTCGAACCGTGGCGCTTCCGCTTCGCCTTCGTCAGCCGGACGGAACCGTGGAAGATATGGATATGGATACATACCTGGTGGGGGTGGTGCTGGCGGAGATGCCGGCGTCCTTTGAACCGGAGGCTTTGAAGGCCCAGGCCGTAGCGGCCCGCACCTATGCCCGGAAGGCCTGGCAGACCGGCGGCAAACACGGAGACGGAAGTGTCTGTACGGACGCTTCCTGCTGTCAGGCGTATATCCGGGAGAGCGACTACCTGGCCCGGGGCGGAACTGGGGAGGGAGCGGAAAAGGTCCAAGCAGCGGTGGAGTCTACCTCCGGCTGCGTGCTGACCTATGGGGGAGAACTCATCGAGGCTACCTACTTTTCCTGCTCCGGCGGCAGGACAGAGGACGCTGTCCAGGTCTGGGGAACGGATTATCCATATCTTCAGTCGGTGGAAAGCCCCGGGGAGGAGTACGCGGCCCATAATACGGATACCGTAACCTTCACCCCGGAGCAGTTTCGCAACGCCCTTGGGATTCCCCTGAGCGGTTCTCCCAGGAGCTGGTTCGGACCGCCGGTCTATACCGAGGGCGGCGGCGTGGCATCCATGACCGTCGGGGGGCAGGAATACTCCGGGACGCAGCTGCGTTCTGCTCTGGGTCTGCGGTCTACCGCCTTTTCCATAACGGCAGAGGACACTCTGATCACCATCACCACCCGGGGCTACGGCCACAGGGTGGGCATGAGCCAGTACGGCGCGGACGCCATGGCCGTTTCCGGCAGCACCTATGAGCAGATCCTGGCTCACTATTACCGGGGGGCGGAGCTGACATGGCTGGGCTGAGGCTCCGGGAATCGTCTGGACATGGGCGGATTCAACCGCCGGTTGAGAGAATATTCCACGTCTGGTTGGGCGGTTCCAACCGATGGGGTATGGAAATCCGCGGCGTTTCGCGGTATGCTGTTGTCATCCGAAACAGAAAAGGAGCGAGACAATATGAATGAGACCATTGGCAGCCGCATATGCGGATACCGCAAAGCAAAGGGAATGACCCAGGAGGAGCTGGCCTCCAGGCTGGGGGTTTCCGCCCAGGCCGTCAGCAAATGGGAAAACGACGGATCCTGCCCGGATATTTCCCTGGTGCCCCAATTGTGCCGGGAGCTGGGGGTCACCGCCGACGAGCTTCTGACCGGCAGAACCAGTGAGGTGAAGCTGGTGCCGGCGGAGCAGCGCCGGGGACTGGAGCAGCTGACCCTGCGGGTCTATATCAACACTGCCGACGGCGACCGGGTAAAGGTCAATCTTCCCATGACCCTGGTAAAGACCGCCATGGAGCTGGGGGTTGACATGACCGCCGGAATCGGCAGCGGGGATGCCGTGAAGAATATGGACCTTGGAAAGATCCTGGAGTTTGTGGAGCAAGGCGCCATAGGGAAGCTTGTGGAAGTGGAAACCGGCGACGGTGACCTGGTGGAAGTGGTGGTGGAATGAAGATCCGGATCCGGGACGAAAACCACGATTTTGCCTTCTCCATTCCCAACCGGCTGATCTTCAGCCGGTTTCTGCTCCGTGCCGCGCTGAAAAGTAAGCCGGCGGCGGATTCTCTGGGAAGCATTCCGCCGGAAGCGGCAGAAAAACTGCTGGAGGAGCTGGCCCGCGTCAGAAAACAGTACGGCCCCTGGGAGCTGGTGAGCATTCTGAGCGCTGACGGAGATCTGGTAACGATCACTTTGTAATACCGGGGCCGCCCCGACGGGCAGCTGCCATCCGTTTTTGCCATTGCGGCCTCTTTGGGGGCCGCGATGGCTTTTTCCTTGACAAAACGTGTAATACATGATATTTTGTAAATACTTAGCAATGCTAAATGATAACCATAGGAAGGAGGTTTCCCGTGGAAGACAGGTTTTCCCAGCAGCTGAAGAAGGGTGTGCTGGAAATGCTGGTGCTGAAGCTGGTCTGCGAGGAGCCGACCTACGGCTACCGGCTGCTGGCCCGGCTGAAGGAACGGTCCCTGGGCCGGTTTTCTCTGAAGGAGGGGACGCTCTATCCCATCCTCTACCGCCTGGAGGATGAGGGCTTCATCGCGGCCAGGTGGAGCCAGGGGCAGGGAAGAACGGCACCGAAAAAAATGTACGAGGCCACGGAGGCGGGCAGGGAGGAAAACCTGAGGTATCAGCTGGCCTGGCGGGAATTTACGGAGTGTGTGGAGGAGTTTTTGAAAGGAGACGGCGGTCGATGAACGGGAAAGACAGAAATATGGAAGCTTACATCCGTTCCGTCAGGCGGCGGCTGAACCTGCCGAAGGCTGTAAAGGACCGGGTGATCAGCGATTTTATCAGCTCCATCGAGGCCCGGCGGGAGGCCGGAATGTCGGAGGAAGCGATTCTTGCGGAGCTTGGCAGTCCCCGGAAAGCGGCGGCGGAGCTGAACGATCAGATGAAGGAATTCGCCTTCCGGAAAAGCCCCTGGCGGTTTGCCTGCCTGGCTCTGGCGGTGCTGTCCGGCGGTTGGCTGGCTCTGTACCGGTATACGATCTGGTTGGGCGGACAGCTGGTGGGCGTGATTAGCTATCATGCCCGGGGATCCTCTGTGGGGGTGATCGGAGGCGCGGACGGCCCTACGGCGGTGTTTGTCACCTCCCAAAGCGGTGTGGACTGGGATGTCCTGCTGATGCTCCTGCTGCTGGCAGCCGGCGTCCTGGGCTACCTCCTGCTCCGCAGATGCCCGCCGAAGACGGAGGAATGATCCCGGCAGGGCAGCCATTTGGCTGTACGCTGAATTCATGTGTAAATGATCGTTTACGCTTGTACCCAACGTAGGGCGGGGGCTCGCCCCCGCCGAGCAGGTAAGATACGGAATCTGCCGCGTCAAACGCAAATATGTATAATCATAGGTGCGTCGGCGGGGGCAAGCCCCCGCCCTACGTTGGGTGCGATATGAAATCATGGATGCTACGCTAAACGATCATTTATCTGATGGATTCTCCTGCGGCAGAATTGTTATTCTGCAGCTTTTTACGGAGGGGCCTGTTGCGGGGGCCGTGATTTTCTGCTATCATATATCCACAACCCTTTAGAGAGTACAATCTGAAACCCAACCGGGATTTTCCGGTCTGCCCAGGGAGGTGCTTTTATGAATTTAACCATCGACGGATGCCGGATCCGGACCGAGCCGGAGCAGAGCCTGCTGGATCTGGTAAAAAAACTGAAGCTGGAGGGCAAGACGCTGGCTGACCGCCCATTGGCGGCCAAGATCGCCGGAGAGGTCTTTACCCTGAACTATATCCCCCTCAGACAGAAGGATGCCGCTGCGGACCGTCCCTCCATGCGCCGTGCCATGGAGGCCTCCGGAGGGGAGGTGCGGCTTCTGCGCTACGCGGACCCCGCCGGAAAGGAATGCTACATCCGCACTGCCCAGTTCACCCTGTTCCTGGCCATCCGGCAGCTCTGGCCCGAAGCCAGGGCCAAGATGAACTGTACCCTGGGCTCCAGCGTTTATATCAGCGTCAGCGGCTGCGAGAACTTTTCCGCGGCGGCTCTGAAGGAACGGGTGGCCCTGCTGGTCGGGCAGGACATTCCCCTGATCCGCCGCCGGGTCCCCCTTCAGACGGCGGTGGACCGCTTCACCAGGGAGGGCCAGAGGGATAAGGCCCGGCTGCTGGCCTGGCGGAAATGGGATTATTTTGATGAATATGCCTACGGGGAGTTTGCCGATTATTATTACGGGGAAATGATGCCCTCCACCGGCTATCTGACGGTCTGGGATATTCTCCCGGCGGACGGAGGCTTCATCTTCGTCTATCCGGACGACCGGGCGCCCCAGACCTGTGCCAAGGTTCCGTCCATGCCCAATTTCTTCAGCGTTTTCAACGAGGGAGAGCGCTGGTGCAGCCTTATGGAGTGCGAGACGGTGGCGGATCTGAACGATCTGACCACCTCCGGGCGGATCCGGGAGCTGATCCGGGTCAACGAAGCCCTCCATGAAAAACGGTTCTCCCAGGTGGCGGATATGGTCAGCCAGCGGGGGGCCAGGGCCGTCATGCTGGCCGGTCCCAGCTCCTCCGGCAAGACCACCTCGGCCAACCGCCTGGCCACCCAGCTCCGGGTCCACGGGAAAAAGCCTATTTTGATGAGCCTGGACGACTACTACATCGACCGGGACAAGATCGCCCCGGGACCTGACGGCAAGCTGGACCTGGAGCATATCAACACACTGGACTGTGAACTGTTCCGGGAGGACATGGGCAGACTTCTGGCAGGGCAGGAGACGGAGCTTCCCACCTTCAATTTCCTGACGGGCCGCCGGGAATGGCGGGGCCATAAGCTGCGGCTGGAGAAGGATTCCGTCATCATTGTGGAGGGCCTTCACGGCCTGAATCCCGCCATGCTGCCGGAGAATGTGGACAGAGGCCTGATCTTCCGGCTTTACGTCAGCCCGCTGCTGCCCCTGAACCTGGATGACCACAACCGGATCCCAACCAGCTATCTGCGGCTTCTGAGGCGGATCGTCCGGGATTATGAGACCCGGGGCGCGTCGGTGCAGCGGACCATCTCCATGTGGGACTCCGTCCGGCGGGGAGAGCAGCGGTGGATCTTCCCCTATCAGGAGAATGCCGATGTCATCTTCAACAGCTCCACCCTCTACGAGCTGGCGGTGCTGAAAAAGCACATCTTCCCCCTGCTGACGGCTGTTGGGCCGGAGGACGAATGCTACGAGGAGGTCCGGGGCATTGTGAAGGTCCTCAACTACATTCAGGAGGCCGACGTGGATGATGAGATCCCGCCCACCAGCCTTGTGCGGGAATTCATCGGCGGAAACTCCTTCTACAGATAATGTTTCCGGGAATCGCATGAATTTCGGGGATGGCCCGCAAAAAGTCCAAAAATCTTCCGGGAGGCCTCAGCCTCCCGGAATTTTGTTACAGATCCAGATCTTCCAGCTTGCCGGAAATGCTGTCGGAAACCTTCCAGGCCACATCCTCCATCTTGTTGGCGGCTTTCGCGGCCAGACGGCGGGTGGGGTTGTTCCTTGGCATCATGAGAACGGCCACCGCGCCCGCGGCGGCGCCGATCCCCGCTGTGATCGCCCATCCCTTGACGTTCACGGATCATCCCTCCTTTCCCCGATAGTATGCCCACATCGAAAAAAACATTTCCGAAAGAATTTTGCCTTTTCAACGGAAAAGAAATATGGTATTATTTCACTATAAAAGCCACATGCAAACCATGACAATACCAGCCGTGAAGGCAGTTTACGCATGGGGATTTATGCGCGTCGGCGCCGGCTGCCCCGTCAGGGGTGAGGTGCCGGCATAAAAAACTGTACTGTGAATGGGGAGCTTTCACGGTACAACTCTGGGAAAGCGGGGCGGCGTTATGTCAATGGATACCCTTCAGGAAAAAATTCGGAAAACCAAAAATCCCTCCGTTCTGGAGCTTGCCGTGGCTCCGGAATGTCTTCCGCCCCATTTGATGGGGGAGGATCCGGCGGAAGGCTATGGCCGGTTCTGCCGGGAGCTGCTGGCGGGGCTGAAGGGGACCGTTCCCGCAGTGCGCTTCAGCTTTGCCTCCTTTGCTCTGCTGGGAGCCAATGGACTTTCGGAGTTGACGGCCACTCTGAAGGAGGCTGCCGCCCAGGGCTACTATTGTGTTCTGGACGCGCCGGAGCTGCTGTCTCCCTCGGCGGCGAAGCAGGCGGCGGAGGCTATTTTTGGGGACGGCGGAAGCTTCCCCTGTGACGGGGTTATTGTGTCCGGCTACCTGGGCAGCGACATTTTCAAGCCCTTCCTGCCCTGCTGCACCCAGAAGAATAAGGACCTGTTCGTGGTGGCCCGTACCGCCAACAAGTCCGCGCCGGAGCTGCAGGATCTGCTCTGCGGCTCCCGCCTGGTACACGCTGCCGCGGCGGACTATGTCAGCCGCTATGGTGTGGAGACCGCCGGGAAATACGGCTATACCCGGGTGGGGCTGCTGGCCGCGGCCAGCTCCGCGGAAAGCCTGCGTACCCTCAGGAAAAAATATCCGGGACTGTTTTTGCTGCTGGACGGATATGACTATCCCAACGGCAGCGCCAAAACCTGCTCCTATGCCTTTGACCGGCTGGGCCATGGGGCGGCGGCCTGCGGCGGAACGTCCATCACCTGCGCCTGGGCCCAAGCGCAGTCCGACGGAAGGGACTTTGTGGAGCAGGCTGCCGCTGCCGCGGCGCGGATGAAGAAAAATCTTTTGAGAAATGTGACGGTACTGTGAGGTTTGCTATGAGAAGAATGGAACGGGCGGTGACGGATCCGGAAGAGATCGCCGGGATCATGTCCCGCTGTGAGGTGCTGCATCTGGCACTGAATACCGATGGCGCCCCCTACCTGCTTCCCGTCAGCTTCGGAATGGAGCCGGACGGAATGACGCTGTATGTCCACGGCGCCGGGACGGGAACGAAATATGAGCTGCTGGCCGCCGACAGCCGGGCAGGCTTTGAACTGGACTGCACCCATGGCCTGGTCCTGGATGAACAGAACCATTCCTGCAGCGTGGATTATGAAAGCGTCATGGGCTGGGGGATCCTGGAGGAAGTGACGGACGAAGGGGAAAAGCGCCACGCGCTGGACCGGATCATGGCCCAATACCATGAAGAGGACTTCCCCTACAGCGGCGCCATGGTGGCGCATACCAGAATTTTGCGGCTTCTGGTCCGGGAACGGACGGGAAAACGCCGGAGAAAAAGGTGAGGGAGCGCTTATGCTGAAAATTTACGGAAGTATGCAGTGTCCCGACTGCGTTCAGTGCCGGGAGGACCTGGACAGAGCCGGGACAGAATATGAATTTGTGGACATTCTGGAAAACCTGAGGGATCTGAAGGCATTCCTGCAGCTGCGGGACGGGAGTGCCCTTTTCGACGGCTGCCGCCGGGAGGGCCTGATCGGGATCCCCTGCCTGGTGTGGGAGGACGGTTCCCTGTCTCTGGACTGGGACGGCTGTCTGCCCCACCGGCCGGCGGAATAAAAACGGTTTCCCGGAGAAGAAACCTCTCCTCCGGGAAACCGTGATGGCGTTACCGGACGCCGGGGACCTGCTGGCGGGCCCGACCCTCTGCGGTGCTTTCGGAAGCGCCGTTGGTGCTTTCCTCCATAGGACCGTTGCCATTGTCAATGGTGGCATTGGTGGAAGCGTGGGTCTCGCTGGTGGTGGGAACGGTGGTTGCCTCACTGGTGGCTCTGGTGGGTTCGCTGGTGACGCCGGTGGTGGGAAGGATCGTGGGCGCGGAAGTGTTGCCTCCGTTCTGGTTGGTGCAGCCGCAGCCCGTGAACAGAGCCACGGTAAGGACGAATGTCAGTGCGAAAATAACATATTTTTTCATTTGATTACCTCCAAAGAATCTTGCTTCGGTGCTATTATTTCCAGGAACACGGGCTTTATACTTGCCGGACGCATCCTCCGGCGGCGGAAACGATCCATCCGGGGAGAAAAAAGGAAAATTTTGTTTCCCCCGTTGCAATTTGGGCGAAGGCTATGTATAATGACAACATAAAACTATAAAGAAGGAGAGTTTTCTGTTATGAAGAAGCTCGCTGTCAAGAAAAACGTGGAGTGCATGGCATGTCTGCAGTGCGTTGCCGCCTGCTCCCAGGCTTTTTATAAGGACCATGTCGGGTTTGATGAAAGCCTGGCCTGCATCCGGATCGTGTCAAAGGGAACCGGCGCTCAGCCCAAGACCTGCATCCAGTGCGGCAAGTGTATGCGCACCTGTGAGCATGAGGCCATTACCCAGAATCCCAAGACCGGCGTGTACATGATCAACAAGAAGAAGTGTGTCGGCTGCGGCAAGTGCGCCGAGGCCTGTCCCATGAAGGTCATCGTCTTCCAGGAGGGCAATCCCGCCTCCAAGTGCATCGCCTGCGGCATCTGCGCCAAGGCCTGCCCCATGGAGGTCCTGGAGATCGTGGAAAAGTGAGAATTCTCCAAGAAGCGGACAGCCTTTGGGCTGTCCGTTTTTTACCGGCGAAAAGCGTGGAAAAGGCTTGAATTACAGGAACGGGTGTGGTAAAATGAAGCCGTTCCGCGGTGAGGCTCCCTGCTGTGCCTTCCCGGAAAACGAAAATCAGGATGATCCGGGAATACGGCGTTTTTCTGGTAAAACTCCCTTTTGCTGTTTGGGCGGATCTTCTGCCCCGGGTTTTTCCAGTTTGCCGAAAGGGAAACCGTTTCATCAGCATATAGGGTCAGTTCTTTTGGGGGAGGCGCGATATGGGCAAAGGCGGACGGTATCTGAAAAAAAAGGAAAAGAAAAAGGGCCGCGGCTGGAAGATCGCGCTGATCGTGCTGGCGGTGCTTCTGGTGGTGATCGTGGGCGTTTATTTTGCCGGAAGGCTCTATCTCAACTCCCTGTGGGATAAGATGGGCAAGGCAGAGATCGTGGACAGGGGCGCCTCCGTGGAGGATGTCATGGACGCCGCGACCTATAACCCCGATAAATACACGACTCCTGACGACTGAATGTCCGGGCCGGCTGCGGTTCGCTGCCGGCCTGCTTTTCCGCGGCGGCGGAAAATATGGTATATTGCATTTTGTAAAATATTTCGTATCCGATGAGGAGGTTCCATATGAGCAAAGGCGGACGCTACACGAAACACAATGACCGTCATCCCCGGCGGCGTTCCGGCGGCATGACGGTGCTGATCATTTTCCTGATCCTGCTGGTGCTGGTGGTGGCGGGACTGATCGGCGGTATCGTTTACCGGACCGCCATGGAGCGGATGGCTCCTGCGGCCCCGGAGGTTACGGTTCCCCCGATGACTGCCGGTGAGACGGAGGCCGTTATCCAGTCTCCCACGGAAGACGAGACGGAGCCGACCACGGAGCCCACAACCGTTCCCACCACGCTGCCCTATACCGAGTCCGGCATGGACATCATCAATGTACTGGTGGTCGGCCAGGCCTCCCGGGACGGGGAGGACTCCCGTCTGGCGGACACCATGATCCTGGTCACGGTGAACAAGCCCGCCAAGAAGCTGACCCTGACCTCCTTCATGCGGGATACCTATGTAGATCTGCCGGATTACCGGGATCCCTCCGGAAAGCTGCATCCCTGCGGCTGGAACCGGATCAACACGGCCTACGGTCTGGGCTATACCTGGGGCGGCACCGGCGCGGCCATGGAGATGACCAACCAGTGCCTGATGAAGAACTTCGGCATTGAAGTGGATTACGATGTGGAAGTGGATTTCGACGCCTTTATCAAGATCATCAACAAGCTCGGCTGTGTGGAGATCGAGCTGACGGAGGCCGAGGCCAATTACCTGAGCAACGACGGCAAGGTCTGGCAGAAGGTGCAGCCCGGCATCAACGTCATCGACGGCGATACCGCTCTGGCCTATGCCCGTATGCGCAAAGCGGAGGGCGATTCCGACAGCGATATCACCCGGACGGCCCGTCAGAGAAAGCTCATTGAGGCGATCCTGAAGCAGATCAAAAACGTCAGCTTCAGCGATCTGCAGGCGCTGGCCAACGAGGTGCTGCCGCTGATCACCACCAACATGACCAACGACCAGATCAATACCTGCATCTGGGAGGTCCTTCCCCTGCTGCCGGAGCTGACGGTGGAGAAGGGAACCTGCCCCGCCCAGGGAACCTACTGGGGCGAGATGATTGACCTGTTCGGCTATCAGTCCAGCGTGCTGAAGTTCGACGCCGGACAGAATAAAAAGCTCATGGCCGTCATCACCGAGGGCGCCGAGCCGTAATTCGTTTTTTTCAGTGGGCAGCTGCCGAAAGCTGCCCACTTTTTTCGGAGAAAACTGGAAAAAAGAAAATAAGCTTGTATTTTTTTTCGGGGTATGGTATAATGCGTTTCAATTCTGGAAGCATTCCTGATTTTGGAGGTCTAAAGTGAGCGGACGTTACGAAAAAAAGAAGCAGAAACGGCCCATGGGATGGAAAAAGATCCTGCTGATCGTCCTTGGGATTCTTGCGGCGCTGATCGCCGTTCTGATCATCGTCGGAGTGATATATTATTTTTCCATGATCGGTAAGATCAACCGGGTGGTGGTTCCCACCATTGAATATACCCAGGCAACGGAACCGGAAAAGCCCGTGGAGACGACCCAGGCTGCGGTGGAAACCACCGCCGAGACCACGGTGGAAACCACACAGCCCCATGTGGCGTCCAGCGCGGACTACCTGAATGTGCTGCTGGTGGGCCAGGCGGCCCGGGACGGAGAAGAGGAACGCTTTGCCGATACCATGATCCTCTGCACTCTGAATACCTACACCAAAACACTGACCCTGACCTCGCTGCTGCGGGATTCCTTTGTGAAAATGCCCGACTATAAGGGGCATTACGGCGGCAGGATCAAGCTGACCACCATTTATCACCTGGGTTCCATCTATGGTGACGGCGTTGCCGGCTCTATGGAGCTGATGAACATGACGCTGTACAACAACTTCGGCATTGAGGTGGATTACAACTTCGAGGTGGATTTTGAGGCCTTTATCAATGTGGTGAATATGCTCCACGGCGTGGATATCGATCTGACAGAGGCCGAGGCCAACTACCTCAACAACGACGACAAGGTCTGGCAGACCTTCGAGCCCGGTGTCAACCGGCTGGACGGCGACTCCGCTCTGTCCTATGCCCGTATGCGCAAGGCCGAAGGCGACGGCGAAAGTGACATTGTCCGGACCAGCCGTCAGAGAAAGTTTATGGAGGCCATGCTGGAGAAGGTGAAGCAGAAGAGCCTTCCCGAGCTGCAGGAGCTGGCCAATGAGATCCTTCCCATGATCACCACCAGCATGAGCAGCGCCGATATCACCAAGTATCTGCTTACCATTCTGCCCATGCTGCCGGAGCTGAAGATGGAGACCGGCGGTACCTGCCCGGCCAGCTACAAGGGAGATATGGTGGATATCTACAGCGACGGCTTCTACCACAGCGTGCTTCGCTTCGACGAGGCGGAAACCAAGAAGACCATGCGCGCCATCACCGAGGGCGAACAGCCGTAAAATAATCCTGTCTCCGCTGCCTGAAAGCAGCGGAGACTTTTTTGCCGCCTGCCTTTCACATAAATTTCACGTTTGTCATAATTGCATAATGAAAGGGAATATGTTATACTGTTATTAAGTATACACCCGGAGGCGTTTATGACTGAATTGACTGATTTTCAGCGGAAGCTTTCCGCTTTGCTGCCGGAAATGGACCTTCGTTTCAACGAACCCATGTCCCGGCACACCTCCTTCCGCATCGGCGGGGCTGCCGAAGTGATGGCCTTTCCAACAAATCGGGAGGAACTGGCAAGATTGTTAAAAACGTCCGCTTTATTGGACTGCAAGAGCGCTATACTGGGGGCAGGAACCAACGTACTGGCTCCGGACGAGGGGCTGCGGGGACTGGTGATCTGCCTGAAGGACTGCCTGGACGGAATGGAGCGGCTGCCGGGCAGCCGGATCCGGCTGATGGCCGGTGTGACCATGAGCCGCGGCGCGGTGTTTGCCGCGGGGCAGGGACTCAGCGGGCTGGAATTTGCCCACGGGATTCCCGGCAGCGTGGGCGGCGGCGTCTATATGAACGCCGGTGCCTACGGCGGGGAGATCGGAAATGTCTGTGAAAGCGTGGAGGTCATGGACCTTCAGGGGGAGCTGCACCGGCTGTCCCGGGAGGAGATGGGCTTTTCCTACCGGCACAGCGTCCTGGAGGATACCCCCTGGATCGTGATCAGCGCGGATTTTGTCCTGACGGAGAAAGCCCCGGAGGAGATTCGGGCGAGAATGCGGGAGCTGATCGCCAAACGGTCTGCCTCCCAGCCTCTGGATCTGCCCTCTGCCGGTTCCGCCTTCAAGCGTCCTGTGGGGGGCTATGCCGCCGCCCTGATCGAAGAGGCGGGACTGAAGGGGTTCCGGGTGGGGGACGCGGCCATTTCCGAAAAGCACGCGGGCTTTGCCGTCAATCTGGGCGGCGCCACTGCCGCTGACGTAAAGGAGCTGCTGCGGCAGGTTTCCGACAGAGTGTTTGCCCACTCCGGCATCCGGCTGGAGCCGGAGGTCCGCGTCTGGTAAAGAGATCGCCGATCCTCCGTCCGGAGGGCAGGTATGAAAAAGACACCAATGCCCATCTATTGAAAGGAGGCCTTCCCATGGCCCAATCGTTTTCCGCGGCAGCCAAGGCGGAGGTCTGCCGTGCCATGCCTCAGAAGAGCTGCTGCGCCCTGGCGGAGTGCTTCGGGATCCTGCTCTACTGCAACAGCTTCCAGCCGGAGGGGATCCGGATCATTACCGAGTCCAGGGAGTTTGCCTGTATTCTGCCCAAGCTGTTCAAAAAGGCCTTCTGTCTGAGCTTTGACAGCTTCCCCAGCCTGGAGGCTCCGGGAAAGCTGGTGTTTCAGATCCGGGAACCGGACAAAATGAACAGGATCCTGGATGCCTTCGGCTTTGACGCCCGGGATCTTCTGGCCCTGCATGTGAATCTGCCGGTGGTGGAGGAGGACTGCTGCAAGACGGCCTTCCTCCGGGGAGCGTTCCTGGCGGGCGGAAGCGTCACCGATCCCGGTAAGGGGTACCATATGGAGTTTGCCACCACCCATCAGAGCGTTGCCCGGGAAACCGACGCACTGATCCGGGAGGTGATGGCCTTTCCTCCCAAAATGGCCCGGCGGGGCGGGGGACAGGTCCTTTATCTGAAGCAGAGCGAACAGATCTCCGACTTTCTGACCTACCTGGGCGCGCCGCTGGCGGCCATGGGAATCATGGAAGCGAGGCTGGAGAAGGAGCTGAACAACAAGGTCAACCGCCGCTGCAACTGTGACGATGCCAATATCTCCAAGGTGGTGGAGGCCGCTCAGGAGCAGATGGCCGCCATCCGGATCCTGAAGGAGGCGGGAATGCTGGAAAAGCTGCCGCCGAAGCTTCTGCAGGCGGCTCTGGTCCGGCAGGAGAACCCCTCCGCGTCCTTGTCCGAGCTGGCGGCTATGGTGGAGCCGCCCATTACCAAACCCGCCATGAACAGCCGCATGAAAAAGCTGGTGCTTTTGGCGAAGGAGACAGCAAAATGAGCTTTGTACATCTGCATGTCCATACGGAATACAGCCTCCTGGACGGTGCCTGCCGGATCGACGGCCTGATGGACCGGGTGAAGGAACTGGGGCAGACCGCCGTTGCCATTACCGACCATGGGGTCATGTATGGCTGTATTGATTTTTATAAAGCCGCCAAGGCCGCCGGGATCAAGCCCATCATTGGCTGTGAGGTCTATGTAGCCCGGCGGGGCATGGCTGACCGGGTTCACGGAATCGACAATGACCCCTACCACCTGGTGCTGCTGTGTGAAAACCGGACAGGCTATGAAAATCTGTGCCTTCTGGTTTCCGAGGCCTTCATCAACGGCTTTTACGGCAAGCCCAGAATTGACCTGGAGCTGCTGGAAAAGCACCATGAGGGCCTGATTGCCCTGTCCGCCTGTCTGGCAGGGGCCATTCCCCAGTTTTTGATGGAGGAAAACTACGCCGCCGCCAGGGATTACGCCCGGAATCTGTCCCGGATCTTTGGGGAGGGCAACTTCTTCCTGGAACTGCAGGATCACGGCATCGACGAGCAGCGGCCGGTGAACCAGGGGGTTCTGCGGCTGGCCAGGGAGACGGGGCTGCCGCTGGTGGTCACCAACGACGCCCACTATCTGCGCAAAGAGGATGCCCAAATGCAGGATGTTCTGCTGTGCATCCAGACCGGAAAAACGGTGGACGACCAGAACCGCATGAAATTTCCCTCGGATGAATTCTACCTGAAAAGCGAGGAGGAGCTTCGGTCCCTGTTTCCCGGCTGCGACGAGGCCTTCGAAAACACCGCCCGCATCGCTTCCCGGTGCAATCTGGAATTTACCTTCCATGAATATCATCTGCCCTCTTATCCGGTGCCTCAGGGGTATACGGACGAGGAATACTTCCGCAAGCTCTGCGAGGAGGGCTTTGCCCAGCGGTATCCCGACCCGCCCCAGGCCTACCGGGACCGGCTGGAATATGAGATCGGCGTGATCAGCCGGATGGGCTATGTGAATTACTATCTCATCGTCTGGGACTTTATCCACTATGCCAAGGTCAACGGCATCCCCGTGGGCCCGGGGCGCGGCTCCGGCGCGGCGTCCATTGTGGCGTACTGTATGCATATCACGGAAATTGATCCCATGAAGTATAACCTCATTTTCGAGCGGTTCCTCAATCCGGAGCGGGTGAGTATGCCGGATTTCGACACCGATTTCAGCCCGGAACGCCGGGGCGAGGTGATGGAATACGTCATGGAGAAATACGGGGCGGATCACGTCGCCCAGATCGTGACCTTCGGCACCATGGCCGCCCGGGGCGCCATCCGGGACGTGGGCCGGGCGCTGAATTTCTCCTATGCCGAGACGGATGTGGTGGCCAAGCTGGTGCCCACCATGCCCCTGCACCTGACGTTGGCGGAGGCCATGAAGATCTCTCCCAAGCTGAAGGAAATGTACGACGGGGACGAGCGGGTCAGGCAGCTCATCGATACGGCCCAGCAGCTGGAGGGAATGCCCCGCAATACCTCCACCCATGCCGCCGGCGTGGTCATTACGGCCCAGCCGGTCAACACCTATGTGCCCCTGTCCCGGAACGACGACACCGTGGTGACCCAGTACACTATGACCACCATTGAAGAGCTGGGACTTCTCAAGATGGATTTCCTGGGGCTTCGGAACCTGACGGTGATCCAGGATGCCGAAGCCCTGGCCAGGGAGGAGGATCCGGAGTTCTCCATCGCCGACGCGCCGGACGATGATCCCCAGACCTTTGCCATGCTGGCGGAGGGAAAGACCCAGGGCGTATTCCAGCTGGAGTCGGCGGGGATGACGGGGGTCTGTGTCAGCATGAAGCCCTCTTCCATCGAAGATCTGACGGCCATTGTGGCCCTTTACCGCCCCGGCCCCATGGACTCCATCCCGAAATTCATTGAAAACAAGCTCAATCCCCGGAAGGTCACCTACAAAACGCCCCTTCTGGAGCCGATTCTGAAGGTGACCTACGGCTGCATCGTCTACCAGGAGCAGGTCATTGAGATTTTCCGGACCCTGGGCGGCTACTCCATGGGACAGGCGGACAATATCCGCCGGGCCATCTCCAAGAAGAAGCAGAAAATCATCGACGCCGAACGAAAAACCTTTGTCTACGGCGACAAGGAGCAGAATATCGACGGCTGCATTGCCCGGGGTGTGCCGGAGGCGGTTGCCCAGTCCCTCTATGATGAGATCGTGGATTTCGCCAACTATGCCTTCAACAAGGCCCACGCGGTGTGCTATGCCGTGGTGGCCTATCAGACGGCCTATCTCAAATGCCACTATCCCCGGCAGTACATGGCGGCGCTGATGACCTCCGTGCTGGACTCCGCCACCAAGATCTCCGGCTATATCGCCGAATGCAAGGAGCTGGGGATCCCCGTCCTGCCGCCGGACCTGAACCACTCCGACGACCATTTCACGGTGGAAGGCGACGCCATCCGCTTCGGCCTGGGCGCCGTCAAAAACGTGGGCAGGGGCCTGATCCGTTCCATGGTCCGCAAGCGCCGGGAGGGCGGACCCTTCCGGTCTTTGGAGGATTTCCTGGAGCGGATGGGCGAAGGAGAGCTGAACAAGCGGGCCGTGGAAAACTTCATCAAGTGCGGCGCCGCCGACTGCTTTGGCTGCCACCGCAGTGAGCTTCTGGCGGTCTACGAGCAGATGATGGACAGCGTGGCCTCCTCCCGCAAGAAAAATCTGGAGGGGCAGCTGGGCCTGTTTGCCATGCTGGATGAGGAGGACGCTTCCGGAAAGATCTCCATCCCCAAAATGCAGGAGCTGAGCAAATCCGACCTGCTGGCCATGGAGAAAGAGACCACCGGGATCTATATCTCCGGCCATCCCATGGACGACTACCGTCCGTATCTTCGCAATACCCATGTGATCCACATCGGCAGCCTGATGGATGAGGAAAGCGCCTTTACCGATGACCAGATCGTCAGCGTGGCGGGCATCGTTCAGAATGTCAAGATGAAAACCACCCGCAGCAATTCCATGATGGCCTATGTCACCGTGGAGGACGATACCGCCGCCATCGAGATGCTGGCCTTTTCCAACGTCCTGAGCCAGTTCGGCGGATATCTGCGGGAAAACAGCGCCGTGGTGGTCACCGGCAGGCTTTCCCTGCGGGACGACAAGGAGCCTCAGATCGTTATCAACCGGGCCAGGCCCATTTCGGACTATGCCTCCGGCAATCCGGAGCCGCAGGCACCGACCCCGCCGGCCAGGACGGGCACCCTGTACCTGCGGCTGCCCAGCGAGGCGGGAAAGCTCTTCCCCAAGATCCGGGCGATCCTGAATATGTTCCCGGGCACCAGCGCGGCGGTGGTTTACTTTGCCGACACCAAACAGCGCCGGGGGACCCGCTGCGCCCTGGATGAGCGTATGCTGCAGGAGCTGCAAAGGGTGCTGGGACAGGGAAATGTTGTGATAAAATAGCTTTTCTTTTCCAAATATTTGTGCTATAATTATCTGTACTGTAAAAACCGCCTTTGCGAGAAGTTCCCGAAAGCGGCCCTGTTTTCCGGAAGACCGGGGGACGCGGCGCGATTTGGTTTGGGAGCTTCCCTGCGGAAGGGAATGCCGATATTCGATGAAAGGGAGTTGATGCCGTGAAAAAGAGAATACCGCTTCTGATGATGCTTTCGGTGCTGACGGCGCTGCTCTTGACCGGCTGCGCCATGCGCACCGTGGAGGAAATGTACGCCCTGCCGAAACGGTCGGAGGAATTCAATCAATTGCAGTCTGCCATCGACTCCGCCATGGAGGGGCTGACCTATTCCGCCCCCATCTCCGGGGAAAACCAGCAGACCGTGCAGTCGGCGGACCTGGACGGCGACGGAGTGGAGGAATATCTGGTATTTGCCACCGGAAGCCAGGAAAAACCCCTTCAGGTCCTGATCTTCAGCCAGAAGGCCGACGGAACCTGCTATCTGGCGGAGGTGATCGAAAGCAACGGCACCGCCTTTGAACAGGTGGAGTATGTGGAGTTTGATGATAAGCCCGGCTGTGAGCTGGTCATCGGCCGTCAGGTCAGCGACCGGGTCCTGCGCAGCGTGTCGGTTTACACCTTTTCCGGCGGCAGCGCAAAGCAGCTGCTGATGGTGGGCTATTCCAAGTATCTGACCTGCGATCTGGACGGCAACGGCCGCAAAGAGCTGATGGTGCTTCGTCCCGGCGAGGCCGAGGCGGAGCGTGGAATGGCTGTGCTGTATAACTGCCGGGACGGACAGATCGAGCGCTCCGTGGAGACGGAGCTGTCCGAGGAACCATCCCGGATCCGGCGCATGGTATCCGGGAAACTGCAGGACGGAACCAGCGCGGTGTACGTTGCCAGCGCCTCGGAGGAAGGGGCCATTGTGACGGATATCTTTGCCCTGAAGGAGGGGCGCTTTACCAACATCTCCTTCTCCAGTCCGTCGGACACCAGCATCCGGACGTTGCGGAATTTTTCCGTCTATGCCGAGGATATCGATGAGGACGGGATCCTGGAGCTGCCGGGCCTTGTGACCATGAAGGCCGTTTCCAACTGGCAGGGCGATGAACAGAAATTCCTGCTTCGCTGGTACGCTCTGGATCTGGACGGCAGGGAAACGGACAAGCTGTTCAGCTTCCACGATTATATCGGCGGCTGGTATATGCGCTTAAGAGGCCAGTGGGCCGGCCGGGTCTCGGTGGAGGAGGGGGAAAATACCTATACCTTCTTTGTGTGGGACGAATCCTATCAGGTGGCCACGGCGCTGTTTACGGTCTATGTCTTTACCGGAACGGGCCGGGACGAGGAGGCCGTGAAGGACGGGCGCTTTGCCCTGTACCGGGCGGAGGGCGTGGCTTATTCGGCCAAGCTGAAGCAAAGCGCGTCTGTGTATGGAATTACGGAGGAAGACCTAATCGACAACTTCCGGCCGATCCGGCAGGATTGGCGGACGGGAGAGACTGAGGGGTAAAATATGAAAAAAGTTCTGATTATGGAAGATGAATTGAACATCCGCAGCTTCGTGGTCATCAACCTGAAGCGGGCCGGCTACGATGCCATCGAGGCGGGAGACGGCCAGGAGGCGCTGGATGCCATTGCGGCCAATCCGGATATCGGCGTTGCCATCCTGGACATCATGGTTCCGGGGGACATGGACGGCTTTGAGGTCTGCCGCCGGATCCGGGCTACCAACAAGCAGATGGGCATCATCATGCTCACCGCCCGGACTCAGGAGATGGACAAGGTCACCGGCCTGATGACCGGCGCCGACGACTATGTGACCAAACCCTTCTCTCCCGCGGAGCTGACGGCCAGAATTGACGCCCTGTACCGCCGGATCGGCGGCGACAGCAGCGCCAGCTCCGAGCTGCTGACCCAGGGCCCCTTCGTTATGAACACCCGCAACCACACTCTGGAAAAGAATGGAAACCGGATTCGTCTGACCCAGGTGGAGTACGCCATCCTGAAGCTGTTCATGCAGAACCCCGGCCGCGCCCTTTCCCGGGAGGACATCCTGTCCGCCGTCTGGGGCCGGGACTATGAGGGAGAGCTGAAGATCGTGGATGTGAATATCCGCCGCCTGCGCATTAAGATCGAGGACGATACCGCCAACCCCATCTATATCACCACGGTCTGGGGTCTTGGCTATAAGTGGGGCGCATAACGCGAAAATGAAAATCAAATCCATGTTCAGTATGGGCGGACTGCGCAAACGGTGGCTGCTGAACACCATCAGCGTGGTTTTTGCCCTGGGATTGGTGTGCGTTCTGGCGGTGACCGCTTCCTTCGCCGCGTATTACTATTCCAATATGGAGTCGGACATGAAAAACCGGGCGAAAACCACCACGGATTTTTTCGCCGACTATATCAATCAAAGCTATAACGAGTATTATCAGTCCTGTGTCACCTATACCCAGACCTTCGAGAACAAAAATACCCTGGAGCTGCAGTTTATCAGCAAGGACGGGGATCTGGTGGCGTCCTCCTTCGGCCAGTGGGCCGGTGAGGCGCCCAACACTCCGGAGATCTGGGAAGCGGTGAACGAGCGGGTCTCCTCCACCTTTGTGGGCAAGGATACCAACACGGGAGAGCGGATCATGGCCGTCTCCTGTCCCATGATCTATGCCAACGGCGAGGTCATCGGTGTTCTGCGCTATGTGACCTCCACCCGGCTGGTGGACGGGCAGATCTTTCTGGTGGCGCTGGTCAGCGGACTGGTGCTGCTGATGGTTCTGGTGGTGGTGATGATCAGCAGCGGCTATTATCTGCGCTCCATCATGAATCCTGTGGCGGAGATCACAGAGAAGGCCAAGCGGATCGCCAACGGCAGCTACGGCGTCCAGATCAAGACCCCCTACCGGGACGAGATCGGCGAGCTGGCGGACACCATCAATGAAATGTCCAACAAGATAGCCCAGAATGAGAAGATGCAGGCCGAATTCATCTCCCAGCTGTCCCATGAGCTGCGGACGCCCCTGACCGTGATCAACGGCTGGAGCGAGACGCTGCTGGCGGACGAAAACATGGACGCCGACACCCGTCAGGGCATGAAGATCATCTCCAGCGAAGCCAAGCGCCTGACGGAGATGGTCATGGAGCTGCTGGACTTTACCCGGATGCAGGACGGCCGCATGACTCTGACCGTGGAGCCGACGGACATCCGGGCGGAGTTTGAGGACACGGTCTATATGTACGGCAGCCGCCTGGCCCAGGACGGCATCCAGCTGAATTATCTGGACAATGACGAGGATATTCCCGAGATCCCCTGCGACCCCAAGCGGCTGCGGCAGGTCTTCCTGAATATCCTGGACAATGCCGCCAAGCACGGCGGCGAGGGGAAGCGGATCGACGCTTCCATGCACTATGAGGACGACGCGGTGGTGGTCCGGATCCGGGACTACGGCCCCGGCATTCCGGAGGATGAGATCCCGCTGGTCAAGAAGAAATTCTACAAAGGCAGCTCCAAAGCCCGGGGCACGGGCATCGGTCTGGCGGTATGCGATGAGATCGTGGAGATGCACGGCGGCACATTGACCCTGGAGAATGCCCAGGGCGGCGGCACGCTGGTGACCGTGACTCTGCCCGCTGCCCACTGACCCGTTTGGTTATTGTTCAGTCATACCTGAATCGTTACCCTGAATTTCTTGACGTAAAGGATCGGTTAGCGAAGTATCTATGGTTTATGATCGCACCCATCGTAGGGCGGGGTCATGACCCCGCCGACCAGGTGGGAAACGCAGTCAGGCAAAATAGACGTAGGTATACAAAACCATAGGTGCGTCGGCGGGGTCATGACCCCGCCCTACGGTTGGTGCAACGATCATTTATCCGGCGTTTCCTGCCCGCGACAGAATAGATACGCTGTTTGTATTAAGGAGAGACCCAATTCTATGCCAAACAAAGAAAGCCAATGCTGTGAAAAATTCAAAACCATGATCGGCGGCCAGGCGCTGATCGAGGGGATCATGATGCGCGGACCGGATAAGGACGCCGTCGTCATCCGCACCGGGGACGGCCTGACCGTGGAAACCAGTCCCCGAAAGAAAAACCCTGCCGGGTCTGTGAAAAACTGGCCCTTTATCCGGGGCGTATTCAATTTCTTTGATTCCCAGGTGGTAGGCGTGAAGGCCCTGCTCCGGTCGGCGGATCTGGCGCCGGAGGAAATGCAGGAAGAGCCTTCCAAATTTGATCTCTGGCTGGAGAAAAAGCTGGGCAACGAGAAATTCCAGCAGGCCATCCTGGGCGTTGCCGTTGCCATGGGACTGGGGCTGTCCGTGGTTCTGTTTTTCCTGCTGCCCATGGTGATCAGCAGCTTTTTTGACCGGTGGATCCCCAATACGGTGGTGCTGAACCTGGTGGAGGGCATCCTTCGCATGGGCATTTTTATGGTCTATATGCTGGCCATCTCCCGAATGGGGGAGATGAAGCGGCTGTTTTCCTACCATGGGGCGGAGCATAAGACCATCCGCTGCTATGAAGCGGGACTCCCGCTGACGGTGGAAAACGTCCGGGCCCAGACCCGGCTGCATCCGCGCTGCGGCACCAGCTTCCTGCTGGTGGTGATGGTGATCTCCATTCTGGTGTTCTCCGTGGCCTCCTCCGCGCTGCTGGCGATTTTCCCGGCCCTGGAGGCCATGCGGGGCAGCTTCCTGTACCGCTTTACGATGATCGCCTTCAAGCTGCTGCTGATCCCGGTGGTGGTGGGTATCACCTATGAGATCAACCGCTGGGCAGGCCGCCATGACAATGGCTTTACCAGGATCCTTACGGCCCCCGGTATGTGGATGCAGAATTTTACCACCAATGAACCGGACGATTCCATGATCGAGGTGGGCATTGCCGCCGTGCAGGCCGTTCTTCCGGAAGAGGAGGGGGCCGACCGATGGTAAAGCCCTACGGCGATCTGTACCTGGATACCCGCCGGGCGCTGCTGGCCACGGAGGATGCCCAGACGGCGGGCATGATGGCCAGACAGCTTCTGTGCCACGCCTCCGGAAAAAGCCAGGAATTCATCCTGGCCCACCGGGAGCTTTACGCCCCGGAGGAGACCGTTTCGGCTGTGGAGGAAGGATGCAGGCGCCTTCTGGCGGGAGAGCCTCTGGCTTACGTGCTGGGGGAATGGGAGTTCTACGGACTGTCCCTTCGGGTGACGCCGGACGTGCTGATCCCCCGGGACGATACCTGCGCCGTGACGGAGCTGGCCATCCGGCAGGGACTGTTTCTGCAGCAGGATCCCCGGATCCTGGACCTGTGCTGCGGCTCCGGCTGTATCGGCCTGGCCATTGCCAGCCGGGTGAAGGATGCCAAGGTGACCCTGGCGGATCTGAGCCGGGAGGCGCTGGCCGTGGCCAAGGAGAATACCAGCCGGAACCGGCTCACCGGACGGGTTCGCTGCGTTCAGGCCGACGCCCTGGGACTGCCCGCTCCGTTTCTGGGGAAATTTGATATGATCGTCTCCAACCCGCCCTACGTGACGGCCGCGGAAATGGAGGCGCTTCCCACCAGCGTCCGGGACTATGAGCCCTCCATGGCCCTTTACGGCGGGGAGGACGGCCTGGATTTTTACCGGGCCATCGCGGAACATTACACGGCCGCTCTGAAAAGCGGCGGTTATCTTTGCTTTGAGTTCGGCATGGGGCAGGGCGACAGCGTCTGCCGCATTCTGGAAGAAAACGGGTATACCATTCTGGAACGTACCAGAGACTATAATGAAAGAGAAAGAGCCGTACTGGCCCAGTACGGCAGGAAGGAAGATTGACAATGGCCACGAAGAAAACAGCTTATGAAGCCCCCGCGCCCGCCTCTGACAAGAAGAAGGCTCTGCAGACCGCCCTGGCTCAGATCGACAAGAGCTTCGGCAAGGGTACCGTCATGCGTCTGGGTGACCGCCCGGAGATGAATGTGGAGGCCATCCCCACCGGTTCTCTGGCGCTGGATGCCGCTCTGGGAATCGGCGGTGTGCCCAGAGGCCGTATCATTGAGATCTACGGTCCCGAGTCCTCCGGTAAAACCACCCTGGCCCTGCACATTCTGGCAGAGGCCCAGAAGCGGGGCGGCGAGGTCGCCTTTGTGGACGCCGAGCATGCGCTGGATCCTGTCTATGCCGCGGCTCTGGGCGTGGATACCGACAATCTGCTGGTCTCCCAGCCGGATACTGGTGGTGGACTCTGTCGCCGCGCTGGTTCCCAAGCAGGAGATTGAGGGCGAGATGGGTGACACCTTTGTGGGCCTCCAGGCGAGGCTCATGTCCCAGGCTCTGCGGAAGCTGGCCGGTACCATCTCCAAGACCAACTGCGTGGTCATCTTCATCAACCAGCTGCGTATGAAGATCGGCGTCATGTACGGCAACCCCGAAACCACCACCGGCGGCAACGCTCTGAAGTTCTACGCCTCCGTCCGGCTGGATGTCCGCCGGGTGGAGTCCATCAAGGAGGGCGGCAACGTCATCGGCAACAAGACCCGGGTCAAGGTGGTCAAGAACAAGGTTGCGCCTCCCTTCCGGGAAGCGGTGTTTGAGATCATGTACGGTCAGGGCATCTCCAAGTGGGGAGAGCTGGTGGATCTGGCGGTCCAGATGGATATCATTCAGAAGAGCGGCAGCTGGTTCTCCATGGGTGACGAGCGGATCGGCCAGGGCGCCAATTCCGTCAAGGATTACCTGATCGCCCATCCCGACATTGCCGAGAAGGTGGAGGCCCAGGTCCGGGAGAACCTGTGGAAGCTCAACGGCTCCGGGCCCAAGGAGCCTGCCAAGGCAGCGGAAAAGGCCGTAGCCGTCAGCGCCGACGATTTCGACGATGAGGCTTGATTCTCTGAAAACCGCTCCGGACCGGGCTGGCCGCTATTGGGCCGCCTTTGAAGACGGCACCAAAATGGGCCTGTACCGCCAGACCGTGGAGGATTTCGGCCTCTACTCCGGGAAGGACCTTTCCCCGGAGGAAATGGAGCGGCTGAAAACCGCGGCAGGCCGGATGTCCGCGAAGATGCGGGCGGTGCGGATCGTGTCGGCGGCCAGTGTCTCCCGGCGGGACCTGGAGGACCGGCTGGTGCGCAAGGGGGAGGACCCCCTGCAGGCCCGGGAGGCGGTGCAGTGGATGGAGGACCTGCGTCTGGTGGACGACCGGGCCACGGCGGAGCAGGTGGTTCAATCCTGCGTGTCCAAGGGCTACGGCCTGGCCAGGGCCAGGCAGGCCCTCTATGAAAAACGGATTCCCAGGGAATACTGGGAGAAGGCTCTGGAGAACTACCCCGACCAGACGGAGCGGATCGAAGCGTTCCTCCGGTCCCGGCTGGACCCGGACTCCGACGAAAAGCAGATCAGACGCGCCGTGGACGCGCTGATCCGGCGGGGGCACAGCTACAGCGCCGTGAAGCGGGTGCTGGCTTCCCTTTCCTTCGATACAGAAGATTTTTTGGAGGAATAACCTTACTATGGCAAATATCGGTTTTATTTCCCTTGGCTGCGCCAAGAACCAGGTGGACTGCGAGCGGATGATGCACCGTGTCCAGGAAGCCGGGCATACGGTCAAGGCGGATATTGTGGGCAGCGATGTGGTGGTGATCAACACCTGCGGCTTTATCGACTCGGCAAAGTCGGAGGCCATTGACTACATCCTGCAGACCGCCGCCCTGAAGGACCAGGGTCTGGTGGGTAAGATTCTGGTCACCGGGTGTCTCTCCCAGCGCTATCAGAAGGATATTCTGACGGAGATGCCTGAGGTGGACGGAATCCTGGGTACCGGAAGCTACGCGGACATTGTCCCCGCTGTCGAGGCGCTGCTGGAAGGAAATCAGGTGGAGGATTTCGGCTCCATTGATGCCCCGGAGCAGGAGACCGGGCGGATCGTCACCACCCCGGAGCATTACGCCTTCATCAAGATCGCCGAGGGCTGCGACAACCGCTGCGCTTACTGCATCATTCCCTATCTGCGGGGCCGTTACCGCAGCCGTCAGCTGGACGATGTGCTTTACGAGGCCAGAACCCTGGCAGCCAGCGGCGTGAAGGAGCTGATCGTGGTGGCGCAGGATACCAGCCGGTATGGCACCGACCTGCCCGGCCGCAAGCGCCTGCTGCCGCAGCTTCTGCGGGAGCTGTGCAGGATCGAGGATCTGCACTGGATCCGGGTCCACTATGTGTATCCCGACGAGATCGACGATGAACTCATCGATGTCATCGCCTCGGAGCCCAAGATCGTGAAGTACCTGGACATTCCCCTCCAGCACTGCAACGACAAAATCCTGAAGCTGATGAACCGCCGGGGCGACAGCGCCTTCCTGCGGGAGCTGATCGCTAAGCTCAGAAGCCGCATTCCCGGCCTGGTGATCCGGACCAGCCTGATCACCGGCCTCCCCGGAGAAGGGGAAGCGGAGTTCCGGGAGCTTTGCGATTTCCTCCGGGAGGAGCGCCTGGAGCGGGTGGGCGTGTTTGCCTTCTCTCCCGAGGAGGGAACCCCTGCCGCCAAAATGGAATTCGTGGACAGCGAAACCGCCGCCAAACGGGCACAGATCATTGAGATGCTCCAGTCCGACATCATGGATGAATACAACGCTTCCATGATGGGAAAGACCCTGGAGGTCCTGGTGGATGGCTACGATGAGGAGCAGGAGCAGTTCTACGGCCGTTCCTATGCCGACTCTCCGGACATTGACGGCCGGGTCTGGATCGCTTCCGACGAGCCTGTCCGGGAGGGACAGTTCGTCAGCGTGAAAATCGACGGCTGTATCGACGGGGATCTGTCCGGCTATGTAGTTGAGGAGGCGGAAGCATGACGACAGCAAGCAAGATTACCCTGGCTCGGGTGGTCATGATCCCGGCGTTTCTGGTGACCATGTACTTATCCGAAGGGACCAAGGGAATGTGGATGTACATCTCCCTGGCCATTTTCGTGATTGCCAGCCTTACGGATTTTGTGGACGGCTATATCGCCCGGCACTACAACCAGACCACGGATTTCGGGAAATTTCTGGACCCCCTGGCGGATAAGCTGCTGACCATTGCCGCCATGACGTGCTTCTGCGAGTGGGGCGTGTTCCCGGCCTGGGCGCTGATGATCGTTCTGACCCGGGAATTTGCCGTCACGGGACTGCGGCTCATTGCCGTGCAGAAGGGCAACGTCATTGCCGCCGGCTGGAGCGGAAAGGTGAAGACCGCCAGCACCATGATGGGCCTGTGTGTGATGATGGCTGTTCCCGGTATCCCGGTGCTGAACTGGATCGTCATTACCATCATCGTCCTGACAACGCTGTATTCCGGTATCGAGTACTTCGTGCAGAACTGGAGCTGTCTCTGGGATAAATAATGCTTTCCACCGCTGCCCCCGGACCTCCGGGCGGCAGCGGTTTTTACTGAGCGGCGAAAAAATTCTGCCGCTTCTGCGACGTTTCCTGCCCTTCAATCGTATTCGTGGTGAGAGGAGGTGACGGCGATGTCCGCTTCGCTGCGTTCCAACGAAGAGATCATGGAAATCTATGACCGTCATGTGGACACGGTCTACCGTGTCTGCTTTGCCTATATGAAAAATGCCCCGGAGGCGGAGGATATGACCCAGGAGACCTTCCTGCGGCTCATGTCCTGGGGAAAACCCTTTGAGAACCAACGCCATGAAAAGGCCTGGCTCATTGTGACGGCGTCCAATCTGTGCAAGGATACCCTGAAGAAGTGGTGGCGCTCCAATGAAAATATCGACGACTATGCCGAGCTTCTCCCGGATGCGCCCCAGACGGGTCATCCGGTGCTGGACGCCATTCTGGAGCTGCCTCAGGACTACAAGGTTGCCGTTTACATGTACTATTACGAGGGCTATACCACCGTGGAGATTGCCCGCTACCTGAAATGTCCGGAGAGTACCGTGCGCAGCCGCCTGTCCCGGGCAAGAAAGCAGCTGCAGACCATTCTGGGAGGTGTCAAGGTATGAAAAACGATCTGATCCGAAACGCGATGAATACCGTAACCCCCACCCCTGACCAGAAAGCCAGAATGCGGGATGCCATCCAGGAACGGCTTCCCATGGAGGCGCCTTCCTCCGGAAGGTATCAGCAGAAGCATAAGCCCGCCAGGCGCTTTGGCTGGATCCCCGCGGTGGCGGCGCTGCTGGCTGTGGTAACCATTGGCGGATTTATGCTGGGCAGACACTTTGGGAGTACCCGGACGCTGTCGCCGGCCCAGGTTACCGAACCGACGGAGCAGGCAGACCCTGTGCAGGAATTTTACACCTCGGCCCAGTATCAGGCCATCGTGGAATGGCAGGACTACCTGGCGGAGCATGGCCGGAGCCATGGCGATTCCTCCGGCTCCTGGTATTATCCCTATGGGCTGTTCGGCTGCGAGGATGAGCAAATGCAGGCGGCGCTGGATGCCCTGTGCGAAAAATACGGACTGTCCCTCCAAACCGACGGCGGCGGAACCGACAGCATAGATTATCTGCAGGAGGTAATGGGCCTGAAGGCATTCTTCCGGAATCTTCCCGGGGTGGAAAGCGGGCTGGTCTATGGGGCCGGAGGCTGGATCTACCCGGACGGAAGCGTGGAGATGTTCCTCAGCACCACCATGTCCTATTCCGGCAGTCCCTGGACCGAAAGCGTAATTTACGGCCTGAGCGTCATAAGAAAGCAGAGCTTTTTCAGCTGTCTGCTGCCCCTGGGAGTGCCGGAGGAATATGACCGCTGGGAATATACCACCCAGAGCGGCGTCACACTGCTGCTGGGGCGGAAGGAGGATGACGCGTTCCTGTTCACACCGGGAAAGACCTCCGTGGTCTATGTGGACATCGGGGATTTCACGGAGGATGAGGGCATTAACGGCATCACCAGGGAGGGCATGGAGGCTCTGGCGGAGACCATCGATTTTGCCGCCCTCACCGGAGCGGAGGAACCCGGTACTCTGGAAAACCTTCTGCTGCTGCCCCAGTATCAGGCCAACGTGGAATGGAATGCGTATCTGCAGACTGCCGAAGGCGGAAACCAGGGGCTGATTGCCCCCTATCCGGATTACGGCTGCACAAACGATACCATGGCCCGGAAGCTGGACGCACTGTGTGATACCTATGGGCTGTCCCTGACGGAGTATCCCAATGTGATGGACGACTACTATAAGCTGCTGGATATGGTCGGTGTGGATACCATCTGCAAAATAGGGGAGGACGTTACCTACCGGTGCAGCGATCACAGCTTCACCTATTATCCGGAGGGCAGCTTTACGTTTGGCGGAAGCATCACCATGACCGCCGGGGACTGCCCCTGGCAGTATCCTGTGGAGTTTACCTTCAGCCGGATCATGAAGAACATCTTCCATCCTGATTTGCTGGAAATCGGGGATATCTCCCGGTATGAGACCTGGGAAGCCTCTACCTCCGAGGGAGTTGAGGTTCTGTTGGCCATGGATGCGGACAAGGCCCTGATCCTGGTTCCCCGGGAGAAGGACTTACTTCTGGTGATCACCCGGTCAAACCGCGTGGGAGACACTGTCTCCGGAGAACAGTCCATGGACAAAGCCGCTCTGGAGGCCTTCGCCGGGACCTTTGACTTCACGCTGCCCCCGGATGGCGGCCTGGCGCCGCTGCCGGAGCAGAGGGCTGTGGCAAAAGAGCAGCTGGATGTCTATTCCATGCCCAGCTCAAATGCCACCGTGGTGTCCCGGATCCCGGCAGGAACGGAGCTGCAGCTTCTCAGACGGGAATGGATCAATGGGATAGAGTGGGCCTTCCTGGAGTCCGGATGGATCGATCTTAATAAGGTGGAGATCACCTATGGAGAACAGGCTCCGGAATCTGCTGCTCAGGAGTATGACCCTGCCCTGTACCGGTATGACTATATTCTGGAAAAGTATGTCACCGCCATCAGCGAAGGCTGGGACGCGGCGCGGTGTTCCCAGGAGGATATCAGCATTCTGGTCTCCTTCCTGGAATCTCCGGACAGCCTGGGCTATGCGCTGACGGATCTGGACGGCAACGGAAACAAGGAACTGATCATCACCGACGGCAATGTGATCTATGACCTGTACACCCTGCTGGATGACGGTCCCGGCCATATCCTCATGGGCTGGGAGCGGAACACCTACTTCCTTTGCGACGGAAATCTTTTGAAAAATACTGGCTCCAATGGCGCGGCGTCCTCCTTTACCGCGTTTTTCCGACTGGATGGAATCGATCTTCGGTATGAGGAAACCGTCCAATTTGCGGCAGATGTCGACCCGGAGAATCCCTGGTTTTTGCAAACCGGCGGCTCGGATGTCCTGACGCCGATCACCGAGGAGGAGGCCAATAACATCCTGGATTCCCATACCGTCCTCGCCATTGAAACAAGACCCCTGACAGATCATCCCTGAACCAAAGCCCACCGGACAGTCTCCGGTGGGCTTTGCCCTTCGCACCTTTTCGTAGGGCGGGGTCATGACCCCGCCGATCGGTAATGTTGACTGCACGGTAGGTTGGTTGTGCAATGTTTCGTTTTCACATTGAGTTAAGCGCTCGGTTTTTGTAAGTGGTCGGCGGGGTCATGACCCCGCCCTACGAAGATAAATGATCATTTACAGAAGAAACGATTCCGAACGGGTTCAGGGCAGAATCGGCTTCCGATGCACACCGCAGAAAGGAGCCAAGATTTCTACTGGATTTTTCCCTTGCCCTATGCTATAATACCCAGGCATTTCTATAAATTTTTGCGAGGTAAAACCATGAATGACAAGGAAATCAGCGAGATCCGGCGGCATCTGCGCCGGGACCGGAGCAATATCACGGCCATTTACGGCTGCTATGTAAATGACAACAAGGAGATCATCTCCGAATTCCGCCAGTCCACGGCCATCATGCCGGAAAACGAATCCGATAAGTATTTTGCCCTGCTCCGCCGCACATTGTCCGGCGCTCTGGGAAAAAATCTCATTGACATTACCTTCAAGACCAGCCAGGTGGCGGGGTCGCCGGAGCATAAGCTTTTGATGGACCTGCGCCAGTGCAAGCTGGCGGACGATGACCTCCGGGCGGAGCTTTATAAAAAGATCATCGACAGCGTGGTCATGGAGGGAAGCTATCTGATCCTGGTGGGCTGCGACAGCTATGACGTGCCCTTCCGGTCCAAGGACGATTCCACCCAGCATGACCAGTCCGAGGAGGTCTACACCTATCTGCTGTGTACCATCTGTCCGGTGAAGCAGACCAAGGCCAATCTGCATTACGTTCCCGAGGAGAAGCTGTTCCACGACGGGGCCATGAACCAGATGGTTTCCGCCCCGGCGCTGGGCTTCCTGTTCCCGGCCTTCGATGACCGGGCCACCAATATCTACAATGCCCTGTACTATACCCATGACATCAAGGTTTCCCAGGACGCCCTCATCGAGGCCCTGTTCAACACCCCGGTGCCCCAGCCTGCCGCCGAGCAGAAGAAGTCCTTTGAAGCCCTGCTGACCACCTCCCTGGGAGACGAGTGCAGTCTGGATGTGGTCCAGACCGTCCACGACCAGCTGTGCCAGCGCATTGAGCTGCATAAGGAGAGCAAGGTGCCGGAGCCGCTGATGATCAGCAAGGAGGATGTGAAGGAGGTCCTGACCGCCTGCGGCGTCAGCCAGGAGCATCTGGCCAAATTCAGCGTGGACTATGACGAGGTCTTCGGCTTTGAGGCGGACCTGCATCCCAAGAACATCATCGACGAGAAGCACTTCGAGCTGAAGACCCCGGATGTGGTCATCAAGGTGGATCCCTCACGGAGCGACCTGGTGGAGACCCGGATCATCGGCGGTGTGAAATACATCATGATCTGCGCCGACGAGGACGTGGAGGTCAACGGTGTCAGCATTCACATCCCGGAGGAAGACAAAGAGACAGCCCCCGTTTGACGGAACAAAGGGGCTGGTTCGGGGCCCGGCGGAAAATTTTGTGTAAGCGTTTTTCGACAAAATCAAGAATATCACATTATCAATGTGCATGATTGGGGCTTATTCCCCTTGGCTACCGCT
>SFQY01000059.1 GCA_004562395.1 bacterium
CTTTTTAACGAAATGCATACAGATTCGGAACAGATCGCCGTTCCTCATCCGCCCCAGTGTGCGCACTGGGGCACCTTCCCCCCGGGGGAAGGTATTGCGCGGCACTCATCCTTACAAATTCCAATTTATCGGGCGCCCGGGCAAACCCGATAAGCACAAGCACATTTTAAAATCATCCCCGAAGGGGATACCACATCTGACATCTCATATCTGATATCTCATATCTCCCCCCCAAAAAATCCCCCCGGCTGCCGCAGTGGACAGCCGGGGGGAAAGGTGTTATTGCGCGGCCTCCCAGGTCACGGGGGACTCGGGGGTGCAGATGGCGAGGTAGGTGTTGCCCACGCCCAGCTCCAGGGGCTGGCCGTCGGCGGTCTGGAACCGGAAGGGCTCCTTGGACCCCTCGCAGGTCCAGGTGATGGGGATCAGCTTGCCGCCGCAGGCATAGTAGCCGGTGCCGCCGGCGTTGAAGTCCGCCACGAAGTAGATGCCGCTGGTGGTGATGTCGGCGTTCATGATGAGAACGTTGGTGAACATCTCCGGCTCCTCGGTGATCAGGTCCTGCATGACCTTGCCGTACTGGTTGAAGACGTACTTCCCGGCCTCGGCGTCGTAGACCATGGTGGTGGTCTTCTTGGCCTGACCGGCAACGAAGGTCAGGCTGATGGAGGCGGCGTCCTCACCGTCGGGGGTGCCGTCCTCGGTGAATTCCAGGCCGTAGTCCCGCTCCAGGGTCATGGGCATGCCCTTGGACTCGGCGTAGGCCTTGATGCCGGCGCCCACACCGTAGAGGGTGTTCTCATAGGAGCGCTTGCGGACCTCGTCCCGGTAGGAAGCGCCGGAGGAGGCCACCACCCAGGCGTCGATGTTGAAGTTCTCGATGCCCCGGTTTTTGGCGTCCTCCAGAGCCTGGTCGGAGCCGCCGGCGTGGGACAGGATCAGGTCATAGTGCTGGGCCAGCTGGTTGAAGATGGGCCGGGTGGAGCGGGTGGAGCCGATGGCCTCCACGGACTCGATGTCGGTGAACAGGGCCAGGCAGCGGATGATGTTGTTTTTATTGACAAAGGTCTCCACCAGAATATCCGCCTGGGTGACGCCCACATGGGGCAGGTTCTCCTCCATGTTGCTGACGGTGTTGGCGAAGACGCGGCCGGTGAAGGGCTCGTCCAGGACCTCACCGTTCAGGGGGTTGCGGTAGACCTGGGCTTCGGTGGGAGGGGTGGTTTCCTCCGTGGCGGGAGCCGGTTCCGTGACGGCCTCGGTGGGGACTTCGGCAGGGGCGGAGGTTTCCGGAGCGGAAACCGCTGTACTGCCACAGCCACACAGCAGCAGAACCAGCGCCAGGGTCAGTGCGAGAATTCTTTTCATCGTTTCTCATCCTTTCATGTATGCGAAAATATATTTAAGGCAGCCCAAAGACTGCGATTTGACAAAAGCGGGGAAGGCAGCACCCCGCGGTCGCCCGTCGCCGAAGGCGCAGGGAATGAAGATTTAAGATACGAGATATAAGATATAAGATGTGGTATCCCCTTCGGGGATGTTTTTAAATGTTCTTATCGGTTTTCCTCAGCAGGCCGATCCATTGGAATTTGTAGGGATGCCGCAACGCAATGCCTTCCCCCGGGGGGAAGGTGCCCCCGCAAGGGGGCGGATGAGGAACGGCGATCTGTTCCGAATCTGTATGCATTTCGTGAAAAAGGTACATTGGGAAAGGTAGTACCCTTTGAATGGACTGCATTGCGAATGATAAGATGTCGCCATTCCTCATCCACCGCTTCGCGGTCCCCCTTCCCCCCGGGGGAAGGTATTGCGCGGCAGGTATCTCAACATTTCAAAATCATCCCCGAAGGGGATACCACATCTGATATCTCATATCTGATATCTCATATCTCCACGGAGGTCGCCCCTACGCGGGGGAGGGGGAGGTCTTCGGCACCGTCCCTTATTCCTCCGCGGCAGCTTCCAGCCGGATGCCCTCCATAGTTTTGCCCATGGAGTAGTAGAACACGTTGTCCCGGGAGGGGTTCAGGTCGGGCATCAGGCCCCGCTGGGCGTATACATTATAATAGCCGAACATCACGGGGATCACCCGGCCGTCCTCGGCCAGCTTTTTGTGGAGGTTGTAGTAGTTGCCGCTGTTTTCCAGGGCGTTGAGGCACATGCCGTAGAGGGTCTCGTTGGACAGGCTTCCCCAGCTCATCTCCCCCCAGTTCCGGAAGAACTCCGTCAGGTCCATATTGGCCGACAGCCGGGTCATGCCCAGATAGATGTCGTAGTTCAGGGCGTGGAGGGCGTTGCGGTAGGCGGTGCCGCCGTATTCCAGGGTGGTGCAGGGCAGGCCCAGGTCCGTGAGGGTCTCGGCGATGCTCCGGGCGATGCGCACCCGGGCGGAGTCGTCGCTGTTCACCAGCAGCCGCAGCTCCTTCTCCCGGCCCTTCTCGTCGGTGGGGATCCGGTAGGCCCGGAGCCGGTCCAGGAATTTCAGAGAGTCGTAGCCGTAGTTCGCCGCCAGGCTCTTGCTGTAGAAGACCTCGCTGGGAGGGCAGGGGAGGGTCACCGGGTTGACCAGGCCGTTGTAGGTGTCCTGGGCCAGGGTCTCCCGGTCGATGGCGTAGGTCAGGAAGGTCCGCAGGGTGCCGTCCTTGAAGAAGTCGCTGTAGAAGATGCTGCAGCCGATGTACATGAAGTACCCGCTTTCGATCTCCCACAGCTCATAGTCGCAGCGGTACTCGGCGAAGGAGTCGCTCATGGGGTTGGTGCAGACCACGCTGACGGAATTCTCCCCGCCGAACTGGAAGGCGTCCCGGACATCCGCCGGGGAGGAGACCTCCACCAGCTGGATGGACTCGTCGGTGGCGGGGATCTTCAGGCTGCCGCACCACCAGGAGGGTACCCTCTGCAGCCGGGCGCCGCCGGAGCTTTCGGTGAACACGTAAGGCCCGGTGCCCAGGGGACGCTCCGCCTCCACCTCCGAGGCCTTGACGATGGGAATATCCAGCAGCAGGGGGAGGTTGCCGTAGGGGGTGTCCAGGTAGAAGGCCACGCCCCCGTCGTCCAGGGCCTCCACATTTGCCAGGTGGTAGAAGCGGTTTTTGTAGTAGTCGTTCTCCTTGGCCTTGTTGTAGGTGGCCACCACGTCCTGGGCGGTGACCCGGGTGCCGTCGGAGAAGGTGGCCTGGTCCTCCAGGTAGAAGACCCAGGTCCGGTTGGTGGCGTTGGTCCGGTAGCCGGAGCAGAGGATGGGGGTCACGTTCTTCTTGTTGTCCACGGCGAAGAGGCCCTGGTACATCAGCGACATCAGCACCCGGTTGGTGTAGTCGCTGCCGAAGAGGGGATTCAGGGAGCGGTCCGGGTAGTAGGCCAGCACCAGCTCCTGGGTGTCCTCCTCCTCAGGGAGAATGTCCTCCGGCTCCTGGCCCTCCATGAGGATGGCGTCGCCGGTGGCCACGTAGCCGGAGTTGTCGATTTTTCTGGAGCAGCCGGAGAACACCCCGGCCGCCAGGGAAATCAGAAGCAGCAAGGCTGTGATTCGTTTCATGCGTTTCCTCCCTGACACACGATCACCGCCCCCTGGGAGCCACGATCCCCCCGGGTGACCCGGTGGGACCAGAAGCGGCTGCTCTGGCAGAAGGTGCACGCGTCGCTGATTTCGATGTGCCCCACTCCCGCCCGGCGCAGGGCCAGGGCGTTGATGCCCTTCAGATCCACATGGAATTTTTCCCCCTTGGGCAGAATATAGGCTTCCGCCTGGGGGCCGAAGGCCTGGAGCATGGCCCGGGGCACGTCGGCGTCGGTCTCAAAGTGGCACTGGGCGATGTTGGGGCCGATGGCGGCATGGATGTTTCCGGGGTCGCAGCCGTAGTGTTCGGCCATGGCCCGGACCACCTTCCCGGCGATGTCCGCGGCGGTGCCCCGCCAGCCCGCGTGGGCCGCTCCCACGGCGCCGGTGACGGGGTCGTAAAAGAGCAGGGGGGTGCAGTCGGCGGTGAACACCAGCAGCGCCACCCCCGGCCGGTCCGTGACCAGGCCGTCGCAGGCAGGGTAGTCCCGATGGCAAAGTCCAATGGCGTCGGCCTCGGTGACGGGGCGGACGATGTCCGAGTGAATCTGGTGGGTCATCACCAGCTTCCCCGGGTCAAAGCCGATGCCGGCAGCCAGGATACGCAGGTTTTTCTCCACGTTTTCCATGGGGTCGGACTTGTTGCTGGCCAGATTCAGACTGGCCTGAGCCCCGGTGCTGACCCCGCCATACCGGGTGGTAAACCCGTGGGGCACCAAAATCCCCTCCGCAGCCAGATATTCCAGAGCCCCTTGTTTCTTTGTGATGATAGACATAGCAGTTTCCCTATATAAACGGTAGTTTTGCGAATGTTTCTTCCAAGCCACGCAGCGCCATGCCTTCCCCCGGGAGAAGGGATTGCGTCCCGGCGCAGCCATGCCTTCCCCCGGGGGGAAGGTGCCCCAAAGGGGCGGATGAGGAACGGCGAAACGTTTCGAATCTGTATGCAGTCCGTGAAAAAGGTACATTGGGAAAGGCTGTACGGTTTGACTTGACTCCATTGAGAATAACGAACGCTTTGGCTATGATTTGCGGTTCGATAAAGAGGCGGTACGCTCCCGCACCGACAGATCAATGGCTTCGCAGACCCCCTGAAACTGGCGGGTGACCTCCAGATTGGAAAAGCGAAGTACCTTCAGCCCGGCGGACTCCAGGTATTGCGTCCGCAGAGCGTCCCGCGCTTTCCCGTCGGGGTCATAATGCTGGGAGCCGTCCAGTTCCACCACCAGCCTGGCCTTGTGGCAGTAGAAGTCCACGATATAGCTGCCGATTTTGTACTGCCTGCGAAACTGCAGGGGATAGCGGCGGAGGAAGTTGTACCAAAGAAGGTTTTCTTCCTTGGTCTGGTTTTTCCGCAGAGTCTGGGAAAGCTTTGTCAGTTTGTGATCGCTTTCCATGCTGTTCCCCCCCGTTTCCCTGATTCCGCCCCCCGGATCCGCCGCAACTATGCAATCCCCTCGGGAGAAGGGATTGCGTCCCAGCACAGCCATGCCTTCCCCCGGGGGGGAAGGTATTTTTGCTGCGTTGCTGAACCGGCATTTCCCATCTTTGCCGCGACGAAAGGTCAAACATCGCACCATAGCTTCCCCCGGGGGGAAGCT
>SFQY01000011.1 GCA_004562395.1 bacterium
CGGTATCCTGATCGGCAACATGGGTCTTGCCTCCATCCTGGGCATGATCGGAATGCTGCCCTCCATCCTCTTTGCGTTCATCGGCGGCAAATACGCCGGCAAGCACGGCAGCATGAAGGCCATTGTCAACTGGACCAAGGTCTGTATGGCGATTGCTCTGGGTCAGTTTATATTTATGGTTATCCTTCGCTTCTCCGTGGGAACCCAGGCAATCGCCGCCATGGGCATCCCCATGATTCTTCATGTGGTGTTCACCCTGGGTCTGAACGCTGCCAAGATGTGCGTTACCACGGCGGATAACTCCTTTATGGCAGACGTCATTGACTACGAGCTGGATCGCTCCGGCAAGTACATCCCCGCCGTCGTATCCGGCACCTACAGCCTGATCGACAAGATCATCTCTTCTTGCGGTGCGCTGCTGGCATCCCTTGCCATCATGATCTGCGGATACACCAGCTCCACACCTCCCCAGCCCGGCGACCCCGCTACCAACGGCGTGTTCTGGGTCACCATGGGTGTGTTCTTCGGCCTGCCCCTGATCGGCTGGGCGATTACCCTGATCGCGATGAAGAATTGCCAGCTGACCAAGGAAGAAATGGTCAATGTCCAGAAGCGGATTGCGGAAAAGAAGCATGAGGGCGTTTTGGAAACTGCCCGTGAAAACGGTGTAAATGTATAAGAAACAGCAAAGGTGCCTGCTTTTCTAGGCAGGCACCTTTTGGATTATTTTTGATTCCGGTATTCCATGGGCGTTTTCCCGGTGACCTCCCGGAAGCAGCGGGTGAAATAGTTCCGGGTGGTGAAGCCCAGCCTGTCGGAGATCTCCTGAACAGAACTGTCGGAGGTTTCCAGAAGGATTTTTGCCCGTTCAATTCGGGCGGCTTTCACATAGTCGCTGATGCCAAAACCGGTTTCCTCCCGGAACCGGCGGGTGAAATAGGTCACGGAATACCCCACCAAATCCGCCAGCTCCTGGGCATGGATATTCCGGTCCAGGTTCATTTCAATGTAGTTGCAGCACCGCTGGATGGGTTCGGAATACTTTGGGTTTTCCCGAATGCGGTGGACACGTCGGACAAAATCGTCATACATGGAAATGCAAATGGTAGACAATTCGTCAATGGTGTGGGCATCCAGAGCGCTTTGTATGTAGGCATCCCCCAATGAGTAGGCTTCCTCCGGGCTGAGCCCGCCCTCAATGGCAGCCCGGCAGACAATGGAGCAGAAGACGATGGTGCTGACCCTTGCGTGGCGCACCGGGTCTTTGGTGTTGATTTTTACACCGTCCGAAATGTTCATGGAGGCGCTGAGGGCTTCCTTGTAGTTCATATCTCCCAGCCTGACCATTTCCAGCATGGCCTTTTCCGCATTGTATACCCGATGACGATCCGTTGGTTTCCGATGGTTCGCAGTGGAAATCGTCTGAATGTCATCCACAAATACATCGCTGATCTCAATCCGCTGGCCGGTAACGCAATAGTGTAACATTCGCAAATTTCTGGAAAAGATGGTATACTGGCTGGTGGGGACCCGATAGATGGCCTCGTAAAAGCTGCGAAGCCAGGCTGCGCTGTAGCCGCTGAAATCTTTAGACATAAATCCCCGGTAGATGCTGTCTACGGAAGCATTGGAATAGAATACAGGACCGATTGCATGGCATCGGTAAAGAACGTTTTCCGCTTTTTCAAAAGCCACGCCCCAGACAAGTCCGGTATCACTGGCCAGAAAGATGGGTGTATTCCGCTCCGCACCTACCGTCAGCATTTTCTTCAAACAGCCAAACACTTCAAACGCCGCGGCAAATACAGCTTGATCCGGACAATTTGAGCAGAGCAATTTACCAGCTGCGTCATAGCTCCAGCTATAGATATTGCCATCACAGAGCATCAGCTCCCGAAACAGCTCCAAGTTCTGCTGAACATCCATGAAAGACCCTCCCTTTTGTATATCATAAAGAACATTCTCATATTTTTCAAGTATTTTCATCAAAGGAGTTCTAGTTATGCGCAAAATTCTCCCAATCCATGATAACTGGCAGTTCTCCAAGCTCAGCAGCGGAGAAGCTGCTGAGGCGGTCACGCTTCCCCATACCTGGAATGCTGTTGACGGTCAGGACGGCGGTAATGACTACTACCGGGGTACCTGCTACTATACCCGCCAGCTAAGCAGACCGGAAACAAATCCTGGTGACGAAGTGTGGTTAGAGTTCCTGGGAGCTGCCCATACCTGTGAGGTGATGCTTAACGGAAAGACGCTCTGCCGCCACGAGGGAGGCTACTCCGCTTTTCGGGTCAAGCTGGAGAACATGAAGGAAAACAACACCCTGGTGATAAGCGTGGACAATTCCGACAACGATTGGGTCTATCCTCAAAAGGCAGACTTTACGTTTTATGGCGGTCTGTACCGGGGGGTGAATCTGATTGTAGTTCCTGCATCCCATTTTGAGCTTGGCTACTGTGGAACACCCGGCATCAAAGTTACTCCCATCGTAGACTTGGAAGCAAAGTCTGCGGTTGTTACCGTGGAAACCTGGCAGACAAATGCCGATTTCGTTACCGTGGAAGTCGCCGGGCAGAGCAAGATCGTTCCCAGCTCGAATGGTTACGCCAAGGCCGAATTCACCATAGAGAACGTCCATTTGTGGGATGGTGTCGATGACCCCTATCTTTACACGGCTACGGCAACTTTGCCCAGCGGTGACAGCGTGTCTACTCGCTTTGGCTGCCGCAAATACGAGATTGATCCCCAGAAGGGCTTTATTCTGAACGGACGGAGCTATCCCCTGCGGGGCGGCTCCCGGCATCAGGACTGCAAGGGCGTGGGCAATGCACTGACCATCGAACACCACAAAGCCGATATGGAGATCATCCGGGAGATGGGTTGCAACACGCTGCGCCTTGCCCACTATCAGCACGCACAGGAGTTCTACGACCTCTGTGATGAATATGGTATTGTGGTCTGGGCAGAGATTCCCTATATCACCATGCATATGAAAAATGGTCGTGCCAACACCCTGAGCCAGATGGAGGAGCTGATCGTTCAGTGCTATAACCATCCCTCCATCGCCGTCTGGGGCCTGAGCAATGAGATTACTGCCGCCAGTGCGGTCAATGAGGAGCTGCTGGAAAACCACCGGGCCTTGAACGACCTGTGTCATAAGCTGGATACAACTCGTCCCACCACCATGGCAAACGTGTTCATGCTGGAAATCGACAGCCCCATTCTGGAAATCCCCGATGTGAACAGCTACAATCTGTATTTCGGTTGGTATATCGGGGAATTGGAGCAGAACGAGGAGTTCTTTGACGAGTATCATGAAAAGTACCCTGACCGCTGCATTGGCCTGTCGGAATACGGCGCGGATGCCAATCCCCAGTATCAGTCCGCTAACCCTGAAAAGGGAGATTATTCCGAGAGCTATCAGGCGGTTTATCATGAGCATATGCTGGATATGATTGAGGCCCGGCCTTGGATGTGGGCCACCCATGTGTGGAACATTTTTGATTTCGCTGCCGACGGACGGGACGAAGGCGGCAAGCATGGCGAGAACCAAAAGGGCTTGGTGACCTTTGATCGTCAGACCAAAAAGGATGCGTTCTATCTTTACAAAGCCTATTGGAACAAGAAAGAGCCCTTTGTCCATATCGCAGGCGGGAGATATGTGGATCGTACGGAACCTGTTACAGAAATCAAGGTTTACTCCAATCAGTCAGAAGTAACCCTCAATGTGGATGGCAAGCCCTTTGAGACACAAACGGGAAACCATGTGTTCCGGTTCCAGGTTCCGATTTCCGGCGAACACTCGATTCACGCATCCTCCGGCGATTGTCACAGCGTGATCCTGGTTCGCAAGGTCAACGAGCCGAACCCGGAATACCGGATGGTGGCATCCGCCCCGGTGATCAATTGGTTTGATGCGGAGGAAATCGACCCGGATTACTACAGCGTTGCGGACAAGCTGGCCGATATTCGCAAAAATCCGGAGGCCGGAGCGGTGATTGACGCCATGATGGCTCAGGGGGCATCTTCTCGGGGCGATGTGGCGGATGCCGTCAAGGACAATCCGGCTCTCCAGCGGATGATGGGCAGAATGACCCTCATCTCTCTTCTCAAGCAGTCCGGCGCCGATGAGCAGGCTGTGAAGCAGCTCAACCGGATTTTGCAGCGTTACAAGAAGGTGTGAGGACGTGAATGCAAAAAAGAAGAAGGTAAATTGGAAAATGATTCTGATTTGCGTTGCTGTGTTTTTGCTGGCGGAGTGGCTGTTTATCGGTTATCGCTTTAACTTCGGACCCTTCAAAGGCCTTGGGGATATTCGTATGGGAAAAATGGAGGGAAATACGGCGGCTTACAGTATGGAATATGTACCTTTGTTGGAAGGGAATCCGCTCCAGGGGAAAAACGTATGCTTTTTGGGCTCGTCGGTGACCTATGGGGCAGCTTCGCTGCGGGAGGGTATTCCTGAGTACTTCAGTGCCCGGTTCGACTGTTCCATAACAAAAGAAGCTGTCAGCGGAACAACCCTTGTGGATAACGGTAATAGCTCTTATGTGCAGCGGATGCGCAGCAACTTGGATCCGAATACCCACTACGACCTCTTTGTCTGTCAGCTTTCCACCAACGATGCTACGAAAAAATTGCCTTTGGGTGAAATCTCTGATAGTATGGATTTGGATTCCTTTGATACTTCCACGATTACCGGAGCTATGGAATACATTATTTGCTATGCAAAGACTACCTGGAATTGCCCAGTCGTGTTTTATACCGGGTCCCGGTATGACAGCGAAGCTTACGAAGCTATGGTTAATCGTTTGATGGAACTTCAGGAAAAGTGGGGGATCGGTGTACTGGATCTGTGGCACAACAGCATTTTCAATACCATCTCCGCTGCTGACCGTTCACTCTACATGTACGATTCTATTCATCCTACAAAAGCGGGTTACCGTGATTGGTGGTGTCCTGAGATGGAACGGCAGATTTTGGAATTCTTTTCTGAATGAAAGGTGACGATTTATTTGAAGACAACGTACTGCAATCCCATTGACCTAAGCTATCGGTATTCTCATATGAACGAGGGAAAGCGTCTTTCCCACCGGGAAGGCGCGGACCCCACCCTGATTTTCTTCAAGGGCACCTATTATGCTTTCGTATCCATGAGCGCGGGCTTCTGGCACAGCAAGGATCTTCTGAACTGGGAGTTCCACCCAGCGCCGAATCTGCTGATTTACGATTACGCGCCGGACGTGCGGCAGGTTGGGGAGTACCTCTATTTCTGTGCCTCCCGGCGGAATGTGAACTGCCCGATTCTGCGAACCCGGGATCCGTTGACGGAGGAATTTGAGCAGGTCAGCGCACCGTTTCCTTTCTGGGATCCCGACCTGTTCCAGGATGATGACGGGCGTGTATACCTCTATTGGGGCTGCACCAATACCCAGCCTATCTGGGGCATTGAGATGGACCCGGAAACCATGGAGCCCATCGGAGAAAAAGTACCCCTGATCTATGGAAGGGAGAAGGAGCTGGGCTACGAGCGTCCCGGTGACAACGGCGTTTCCAATAAGGAAAACAGTGTTGTCTACCAGCACCTGAAGCACATGTTCAATCCTGAAACCGGGAAAATTGAGTTCCCTGCGGGAATGGAGAGTATGGGCGGCTATCGTGCGGAGGCCATGACCGCCATGTTCCTTTCCATCGACAAGCCCTATATCGAGGGGGCGTTCATGACCAAGCATGATGGAAAATACTATCTGCAATACGCCTGCCCCGGCACCCAGTACAATACCTATGCCGACGGCGTGTATGTGGGCGACAGCCCGCTTGGTCCCTTTACTCTGCAAAGAAGCAATCCCTATTCCAGCAAGCCCGGCGGTTTTATCACTGGAGCGGGACATGGCAGCACCATTGCAGATGCCTACGGCAATTTCTGGCATGCCTCCACCATGCGGATCAGCCGAAACCATGATTTTGAACGCCGCATCGGCCTGTTCCCCGCAGGCTTTGATAAAGATGGTGTGATGTTCTGCAATCAGAACTTTGCAGATTACCCCCACGAAGTGCCCAAGGGCAGGTTTGATGCCGCTGACCAGAAGCCAAAATGGATGCTTTTAAGCTACAACAAAAAGGCAACCGCTTCCTCCGGCGCGAACCCGGAACTTGCGGTGAACGAGGACATTCGCAACTGGTGGAGCGCGGACACCGCTGAAGCAGGGGAGTGGCTTTGCGTGGACCTGGGAAAAGCAGAGGATATCCGGGCTATCCAGGTTAACTTTGCCGATGAAGCCCTGTCGCCTGAATTCCCCCCGGAGGAATACGGCAGCGACCGGGGTGACCGCCGCATCGAGCTGGAGCCCCAGATTTCTCAGTATACCATCGAGGCAAGCTGCGACGGTGAAAACTGGACCGTTCTTGAAGAGATTGCCCGGGAATGCTCCAACGGTTATTACGAATACATAGACGGAATCTCTGCACGATTCGTCCGTGTGACCTGCGGAAAGCTGCCCTACGGACAGGTCATGCGAATTTCCGGCCTTAGGGTCTTTGGCAACGGCAGCGGCGAGAAGTGTGCTGCGGCTCAGGCAAAGGCTCGGCGGATCAACGATCTGGAAGCGGTGGTATCCTGGCAGCCCATCGAGAACGCCCAGGGCTGCAATGTACGCTATGGCATCTCCCCGGATAAGTTGTATATGAGCTGGCTGGTGTATGGCGCGGATGAAGTTAAACTGACTACCTTAATCAAAGGGCAGGAATACTTCGTCCGGGTGGATAGCTTCAACGAAAACGGCATTACCCCTGGGGAAATCATTAAGGTGGTGTAACCATGGCATGAAAAGCAGTCCAGCAGTTTATGCTGGGTTCGGTATTAAAAATGAGACGTCTCGCAGGCGGCAGATATGTGGATCGCACGGAACCTGTCACGGAAATTAAGATCTACTCCAATCAGGAGAAAGAGACCCTCAGTGTGGACGGAAAGTCCTTTGAAACCCAGACGGGTAAAAGGTACCATCATTATTGGATTTTTTAGACACATGTCAAATAAGTTTAAGGAGGAAATTGGTATGAAAAAAATAGTCAACTTGGACCCTAGCAAGCTGACCGCTCTGCGCCAGATCGATGAACGCTTGGTTTCCTACAACATCGAGATGACCGAAGTCACCGGCGGCACCTTCTGGAAAGCTTACACGGAAGCACAGGTGGATGGCACTGAGGAATTCCCTGCAATTCAGGATTGGCGTAACATGGGCAATCTTCAGCAATGGTACGATCCCATTGATACCACCAATCCCCGGCTGATTAAGCTGGCTAAGGAATTGGGCAGCGCATGGGTGCGTGTTTCCGGCACTTGGGCCAATAAGACCTACTATGACTTTGACGGCAAGTGCGGCGGAAAGGTTCCCGAAGGCTTCCAGAATGTGCTGACAAAGGAGCAGTGGCTTCATCTGCTGGATTTCGTCAAGGCCGTCGGAGGAAAGCTAATGGTGTCCATCGCCAACTGCCCTGGCATCCACGCTGCCAACGAGCCGATGCCCTTTGAGCAGGCGGATCTGCTGTTCCGCACCTCTCAGGAATACGGGGTTCCCATCTGCGCGGCTGAGTTTACCAATGAACCGAATATGGGCTCCGTGTCCGGCCTGCCCCAAGGCTACACACCTGCCGACCATGCCCGTGACCATGCGCTTTTTGGCGCTTGGCTGAAGGAAAACTATCCGGACTGCCTTTTCGTTGGCCCCTGCACTGTGGGTGACATCGATATGCTTGGAAAGGGCAATGACGGCGCAGGCGGCGGTATGGCTGCCGGTTTTGAAATCGTAACCACAGAAGCGCTGCTTGGTGATTACAAGACCAAACTGGATGTATTCAGCTATCACTACTATAACGGCGTTTCCGAACGCGGCGCCGCAATGGGCGGTCACTGGCCCTATGAAGCCATTCTGTCGGAACAGTATCTGGGCGTCGCCGGTCACTGCGCACGTCAGTATGCATCCAAGCGGGACAAGTATGTTCCGGGCGGTCAGATGTGGGTTACAGAATCCGGCGATGCCGGATGCGGCGGCAATACCTGGGCATCCACTTATGCGGATGTTCCCCGTACATTGAACGAACTGGGCGAATTTGCCACGATTACCGACGGTGTAATCTTCCATAATACGCTGGCTTCTTCTGACTATGGATTCCTGAAGCACGGAAGCTTTGAGCCCCGGCCCAACTATTATGCCGTTCTGCTGTGGAATCGTTTGATGGGCAAGGTCTGCTACAACAGCGGCTTGGAAAAGCAGGAGGGCACCCATGTTTACTGTCACTCCCGTAAGGATGGCAAGGAGGGCTTCGTATATCTGGTGATCAACAACTCCTGGACAGAGACGATTACCGTAGAACTGCCCAAGGAAGCGGAGGTCTATGCCCTGACTGGAAACGGGAAGCTCCGTTCCCGCACCATGCTGCTGAATGGAAAGGAACTCACACTGGGAGAAGAGGATGAACTGCCGGACCTCTCCGGTGTTAAGGCCAGAAGTGAAGTGGAGGTTGCTCCCGGCGGCTGCACTTTCTTTGTGATATAACCTCTGGGGCAGTATCCATGAATTCTAATCGGAAGGCGCGAAATTAATCCGCAAAACGTACAGGCGCTGTATGAGCAGGATATATTGGACAAGAAAGCACTGGATAAAATCACCACCGTTCATCACTACTATGCTTGCGCTGTCAACTGCAAGACAATGCGCGTATCCCGACAGATGTGTATGCTGACAATGGAGCTGCTTGCACAAATTAGCTGCGAGACTCAAGATAGAACCCCATCCATGTAACATTGCACTCTCTATTGCAATCAGAATTTCACCGACTATCCCGATAAGGTACCCAATCAAGGGGCAGGAATACTATGTCCACACCGGCAGCTTCAACGAGAACGGCATTATCCCTGGAGAAATCATTAAGGTGGTGTAAGTATGATAAGAAAAGCAGTCCAGCAGTTTATGCTGGGTTCGGTATTAAAAAATGAGACGTCTGTCAAAGAAACCCTTGCCGCTATCAAGGCTGCGGGGTATGACAGCATTGAGCTTTGCGGCTTCATGCTGCATCCTATGGGTTTCCTGATCCGTATGCTGACAAAAGCAGCCGGAATGCCAGTGGGCAGCGGCGGCAATCTGGATTGGGAACGGCTTGTAAAGGAATCCGGCCTGAATGTGGTGTCCGTGCATCAGGATTTGGGCAGCATTGAAAGGGATGCCAAGGCTGTTGCGGAGGAAGCGAAGCGGTTTGGCACGGATACCGTGGTTATCACAGGGATGTACCGCTTCGATTATGGCAGCGAGGAAGCTGTGGGCGAGCTTGCGCAGCGGCTGAATGCGGCAGGCAAAGCCCTTGGGTCGCAGGAAATCCGGCTGCTGTACCATAATCACAACTGTGAACTGCGAAAGGTCAACGCAGAAAAGCGCGCCTACGATCTGCTGCTGGCGGAAACGGATGAGAATTATGTAAACTTCGAATTCGATTCCTACTGGTTCACCGAGGGCGGCGCGGATGCCAAGCTGTGGATGCGCCGCTTGGGAAATCGAATGAAGCTCTGGCACATCAATGACCGGGGCACCCGAATGACAGGTCCCGCCATGACTCCCATCCTGAAAACCGACAGCATGGAGCTGGGCACCGGCAGCATGGATCTGGACGGCATGACGGAAATCGCAAAGGAAAACGGGATTGAAGCCGTTATTCTGGAAAGCCATCGAAATTGGATCGGCAATTCCCCGGTGAAGAGCTTGCAGGTGAGCGCGGACTATTTGAATAAGCACTTTTAATGTACGGATTTCCAGGCGTACTTACATTAAGGAGGCTGCGCTATGAAAGCGACAAAACTGAAAACAGAACATATGGTGAATCCCATTGGCCTGCAAACCATCAATCCTACCCTCAGTTGGGTCTGTGACGGAGGCATCACCCAGACTGCCTATCAAATCATCGCCAAATCCGGGGATGCCATCGTTTGGAACAGTGGAAAGGTCGCCTCCTCTCAGATGGCTGTACCCTATGGCGGGTCTGCGGCAAAGGCCAGAGAAAAAATCGATTGGAGCGTTAAGCTCTGGGATGAGAACGATGCGGACGGTGAAATGGAAACAGCCAGCTTTGAGATGGGTCTGATCGACGGCAGCTGGAAAGCCCGCTGGATCGACCCGGAGTTTCCCCACGAGGAGGCCCAGCGACAGCCGTCCAGCGTCCTGCGGAAACGATTTATGGCGCCCAGTGTGAAACGAGCCAGACTGTACATTACCTGTCACGGCTTGTATGAAGCCAAGCTGAACGGCAAACGTGTGGGTAATTTTGTGCTGGCACCCGGTGCGGATGATTACCGGGTGAGGCTCCAATACCAGACCTATGATGTGACCGATCTGCTGGAACCCGGCGAAAATGAGATCACCGTCACTCTGGGCGACGGCTGGTATCGGGGCAACAACGGCGTGGACGGCCTGTACAATTATTACGGCTCCGACCTTGCTCTGCTCTGTCAGCTGGAAGCAGATGGGAAGGTGATCCTATGCTCAGACGGCAGCTGGGAAGCCAGCCAGTCCGGCCCCATTCGCTTGAATGATATGGAAAAAGGTGAAACCTATGATGCCCGGATGGAAACCGTAACCGACTGGCATGGTGTCAGCGTGAAGGATTACGGTTTTGACAAGCTTGTCTGCTCCGATTCCGTTCCGATTCTGGAACAGGAGCGGTTCCCCGGAAGGATCTTGACGACTCCCAACGGCGAGACTGTTATTGATTTCGGTCAGAATCTGGCGGGCTACACCGAGTTGCGGCTGAACGCCAAAGCGGGGCAGAAAATCACCCTGTGGCACGGCGAAACCCTGGATGAAAACGGAAACTTTACCCAATCCAACTTTGATCCCGGTGACCGCAATAAGAACGGAGGCATCCCCCAGCGGATCGATTACATCTGCAAGGATGGCCTGAACGTGTATAAGCCCAGCTTTACCATCTTCGGATTCCGATACGCGAAAATCGAAACCGATGCCGACTTGACGGATGCGGCGTTTACGGCGATTGCCGTCTATTCCGAAATGGCACAAACCGGCTTTTTCTCCTGTGGCAATGACGATGTGAACCGCCTGTTCCTGAATAGCCTTTGGAGCATGCGCTCTAACTTCTGCGATATCCCCACAGACTGTCCCACACGGGAGCGGGCCGGCTGGACAGGGGATGCCGGAGCCTTTACGCCTACCGGTGTCTACTTAAGTGACTGCTATCCTGTCCTGCGGAAATGGCTGGCAGAATGCCGTCTTGCCCAGCGGGAGGACGGCCTGGTTGCCAACATCGCTCCCGTAAACAATAGCGGCAGTTACATTTCCAATATGCTGCAGGGTTCCTCCGGTTGGGGCGATGCCTGCATTCTGGTGCCCTGGGCACTGTATGAAGCCTACGGCGACAAGACCATTCTGGAAGAAAACTACGAAATGATGACAAAGTGGTTATCCTTCGTGGAAGCTCGTGCCCAGAAAACCAGGATTCAGAATCTGCGGAATCCCTATAAAAAGTATCTTGTGGATGAGGGCTTCCATTTTGGGGAATGGCTGGAGCCGGATGTGAGCAGCATGGACACCATGAAGAAGAACATGATGCTCGGCGCTCCCGAGGTGGCCACAGCCTACTATTATAAGTCTGCCGGTTTGGTTGCCCGGATCGCGGATATTTTGGGGAAAACCGAGGATTCCAGAAGATATAAGGACATTGCGGAGGGGGCCCGGAATGCCTACCGTTATACCTGTACCAAAAACGGTGTGATTACCTCCAAGCGTCAAGCGGAATTCGTCCGGCCCATTGCGTTTGGACTCCTGGAGGAAGCGGAGTCCCAGGCAGCGGCAGATCAACTGGCGAAGATGGTGGCTGACAACAGCTACCATTTGAATACGGGCTTCCTGGCAACGCCGTTCCTCTGCCGGGTGCTTTCCGACTACGGTCATACTGATACTGCCTACCGGCTCCTTTTGCAGGATACCGCCCCCAGCTGGCTTTATCCGGTGAAGCACGGCGCCACCACCATCTGGGAAAGCTGGGACGGTGTGCGGGAGGACGGCACTGTCCATGATTCTTTGAACCACTATTCTTATGGAGCCATTTCCGGATGGCTTTTCGGGGATGCCTGCGGTATTCGGCTCAGCGAAGGCAAGCTGACCATTGCTCCAAAACCCTCCAAAGCGCTTATGCATGCGCAAGCAAAATGGGATTCCCCTGTGGGAACCATTGAAAGCAAGTGGCATTATGAGCAGAATCAGGTCGTGTTTGAAGTAGCGATCCCGGCGAATGTCACCGCGGATATTCGCTTGCCCGATGGAAATAACTTCCGCGCAGAAACCGGTATCCACGTTTTTTCCTGCAAAGCGTAACGCAAAACGGCATCGGTTCCTTTACCGGTGCCGTTTCAACGAGCATGGAGATTTTCTTCACGAAAGACAAGGTGACAATCATGGGAAACGAAGCATTGTTCCGGGACAAACCGATTTGGAAGGCCATTTTCTCCCTGGCGATACCATCTGTTCTGACCATTTTGATCATGGTCATTTACAACATGGCGGATATGTTCTTTATTGCAATGCTGGGGGATGATGCACAAGTGGCGGCAATTGCCGTGGTGGGGCCCGTTTTCAGCCTGGCGACCGCTGTTGCTACCATGCTGGGTGCAGGAGGCTGCGCGGTCATTGCCAATTACTTAGGTGCGGGAGAACGAGAGAATGCGCGAACAGTGGGAAGCCTGTGTGTTTGGACTTCTATTCTGTTCGGCCTTGTGTTCACTGTCTCCATGCTCACGGGAACCGATTCCATTCTTCGGTATCTGGGAGCAACGGAGGATATGATGGGCTTTGCCGCAAACTATATGCGGACACTGGCGGTGGGGTCCTGCCTGATGCTATTCAGTGTGGTCATGGCATCCGTTGTCCGGGCGGAGGGTATGATTCTTCCCGGCATGCTAAGCAACATGGCCGGTACGGTTACAAATATCATTTTGGATCCGGTTTTTATCCTTTGGTTTCACATGGGTGTTACCGGTGCTGCCACTGCAACGGTCATCGGGAATCTGGTGGCAAGTGCCATGTTGGTTTTTTTCATCCGTAAACAATCCGGCATCCTTACCCTCTCTCCAAAGCCTGCACTGCGAAAGCCCAGCTTGCTATTCCATACGGCAGCGGTTGGCCTTCCCAACGGAATCAGCAGTGTTCTCTCTGGATTTGCTTCCACCTTCAGCAACCAGATTCTGAGCGCATACGGCTCCGGAGTCATTGCCGCCATGGCGGCAGCCGGTCGGGCAACAATGGTCATCACCATGATCCAGATGGGTATCTGTATCGGCGTTTCTCCGCTGCTTGCTTATAATTACGGCGCGAAAAATATGCCGCGGCTGAGAGAAACCTTGATCAAAACAGCTGTCTTAACCATTGGCTTTGGAACGATTGCCACGGTTGGCTGCTTTGCCGGGCGGGATGTTCTGATCGGACTGTTCCTGAAAGATGCTGCCAATGCGCAGATCGGAAAGCAGATGATGTTCTGGCTCCTGATTGCCAGTCCCTTGCTTGGCTTCTATTATCTCAGCAGTAATTTCTTGCAGGCAGCGGGAAACGCATTCCTTGCTACCATTATCTCCATTCTCCGCCAGGGAGCTCTGCTGATTCCCTGCCTGTATGGAATGCATGCACTGCTGGGGCTAACCGGCGTCGCCGTTGCCCACACAGTCAGTGATATCCTTTCTGTAGCGATATCCGCAGTCTTACTGATCTTCCAGTACAGACGTTTGAAGCAGACAATTGTGATCGAATAGAATTCGGGAGCCTCGGATAACAGCCGAGGCTCCCTAACTGTCCCTGTATTTTTTGGGTGTTAGCCCATATTTTTCCTGAAAAATTCTATGGAAGTAGCTCAGGTTGCTGTAGCCCACCGCTTCCCCAATTTCGTCCACATGGAGGGAGGTGTGTTTCAGAAAGTAGGCTGCTTGGGTCAGGCGTTTTTCCTGCAGCAATTCCCTGAAGGTTTTCCCTGTCCGGCGCTTGACCTCCCGACTGAGCCGATAGAGGTCATAGTGGAGTGTATCCGCGATTTCTGTCAAACTGCCGGTGCGGTAGTTCTCTTCGATATAACGAAGAACCTTCACAGTAGCGGCTTCCTCTGTGGAACCCGATACCAGCCTGTCCGTATGGTTCAGCAGCTGCATAAAAAGCAGTCCCATGGTAGTCTGGCAGATGCTGCGGCGGTTAGGCGCAGCCCCTTTTGTCAGCGTCCAAATGAGATTTTCTATCAGGTTCTGTATGGGAAGGACATCGGAAACCTGAAAATACAGACAGTTTGTGTTCCCGGTAGAATTGCCAAGACTGTCCACGATGAAATTCCGTAGAGGCGTTTTATCCTCATCCAGCATTTCCAGAACCTTGTCAAAGAACTGGGGCAGGATAATGAAGTTCACCGCAATGTCGTTTTCTTCTGCGGGCAGAATTTCTTGCCGGGCACCTTGGCCGAAGAACAGCAGTTCTCCCTCATGAAGCACAATTTTCTTGCCGTTGGCGATCTGCGTGGTACTGCCGCAGCACATGTAGACTACCTCCACATAGTTGTGGCTGTCTGGAAGAAGGCAAAATCAGGACAAAAGAAGTATATCGTTTTCCCAACGGTGTGACCGAAAAAGACGGACACCTGACCTGGGACATAGATGCCCTGCTTTGGTATGTGAAATCCGGCATCGGAGAAGCCAGGAAGCAGTTTCCCAAAATAGATTCCCTGTCCATTGATACATGGGGTGTGGATTATGTGCTGCTTCGTGGGGAAGAGGAGGTGCTGCCTGTCTACGCCTATCGGGACGGAAAAACGGAAACGATGATCCCCCAGGTGCATGAAAAAATGGCGTTTTCGGAACTGTACCGTCATACCGGCTGTCAGTTCCAGCCCTTTAATTCCATCTATCAGCTTTATGCCGACAAGGAGGCCGGCAGGCTGGACGGCGTGACCGATCTGCTGATGATTCCGGAGTATCTGCTGTACAAGCTCTGCGGCGTAAAAGCCCGGGAATACACCAACGCCACCACCATGGGCATGGTCAATGCCCGAACCGGAGCGTTTGACGGGGAAATCATCGACACCTTGGGCTACCCGAAGCATTTGTTCCCCAAATCTGCGAATAAATTGATGTACATCTGGCAGTCTCCGGCTGATACACCTGATTTCCAAGGAAAACGATAGAGTACGACCATCTCAAAATAGGGCGCAAACAGCTGATCCGCTGTCTGCGCCCTTAGCTTTTCTCGACACTATTTTGCAAGGTCCTCTGTGTCGCGATGCCTACCCTGTGGGTCGGGGTGACCTTTTTCACATTCTTTCAAGGTGCACACGATGCGCACAGATGCAACGATTTATGTAACATTATTTTATGAAAATCTTTTCTGAACAAAGAAATATAAATTCTGATACAGCTTTCTGGAAACGGGTAGACTTTTGACATTGTTCGAGGCTGTTCAATCTTTTATTATGTACTTAGCACAAATCCTATAGAAAAAATGATGGGAAAATATGAATAAAGCCTAAAAGGCTTCCAGAGCATATCAGCTTTAGAGAATGTTTCGAATGTGCTTATGGAACAAATGACTAAAATGAAATCGTTTTAAAAATAATCGGTTTCCCCAAGAGCTCATTTCGTTTTTTTCTCACGAATGGTTTTCCTGTATTCAGACGGAGTAAGCTGGTATTCTGCTTGAAATATCTTGTAAAACTGTGTTCGATTTTCATATCCAAGCGAGGCTGCAATCTTGCTGACGGAGAGTTCAGTGCTCTTCAAAAGCCGTGCTGCTTCCTGCAGTTGCGCTTTCTGGCAATAGGCTTTGAGGGTGTAACCAGTGTGGATCTTGATAATCCGCGAGATGTATTCACAGGAGTAATTCAGTTCCTCGGCAAGCTCTGTTCTTCGGATAACGCCGTGTCGTTTTTCAATGAGCCTTTTGGCATTTTCCAAGGTGATCAGTTCCCTGCCGTAACCTAGAGATACATAAGTCGCTTTGTACAGTTCCGGATTTTCCAGCGCGGCAAAGAGACGTAGAAGGGATGAGTAGATATCAAATTGATAGCCGATCCGCTTTCGGGTATAGGCTTCTATAATTTCCTCTGCAATGCCGGGAATCTGGTCTTCTCCGAGGAGCTGAAAATCTACATAGTCTCGTTTGCTGCTGGTTCTCTCAGACAGGTTTTCGGTGAAGAACCGGTTGAGAAATCTTTTGTACTGAAAAGGCTGCGCCAAGCCCTTTGGCCATTGGACAATCAGAGAGGGATCAATGCTGATATACAGGATGTCCGCATCGGCCATTTCTGTCTCACGGTGCATGGTGTTGCGGTTCATCAAGCACAGGTTTCCCTCGGAATAGGTAACCTCTTCATCTTCGATCATTACGGAAGCTTTTCCCCGCATTATGTACATCAGTTCAAAGAAATTGTGCTTGTGCAGATCTTTGACCGGCTTTTGCTTGCTATTGTGGGATGATCTATATCTTGTGGTATGCTTACTAAAGCCGATAACCTAAACTTTAATTTAGACTGGCGGTTCAAGCGGGTGGATTCCGTGGAAGCAGCCCACGCCGTAAACCTGCCTCACGATGCCATGCTGTATGAAAAGCGTGACCGAAAAGCGCCAACTGCTGGGGCCTGCGGCTATTTCCCCGGCGGCGCATACGAATATACCAAATCATTTTTTGTCTCGGAGGAGGAACGGGGAAAGACACACATTCTCGAGTTTGAGGGGGTGTAGCTTGCTGGATGATCTACTCTCTCCCGGCATTCCCTTTGCTCCCGCCGAAGGCGACGCGGGCACCGGCATGACCGCAACCAATGCGGTAGCTCCCCGGACAGGTAATGTGTCCGCCGGAACCTCCATCTTCTCCATGGTAGTGCTGGAGCGCCCGCTGAAAAAAGTTTACGAGGAGATTGACCTGGTGACCACTCCCACTGGCAAACCTGTTGCCATGGTACATTGCAATAATTGCACCAGTGACTCCAACGCCTGGATCTCTGTCTTAAAAGAGACAGCAAATTTGTTTGGTGCAGAACCCAGCAATGGTGATGTTTACACAAAGCTGTATGAAAAGAGTCTGGAAGGTGATCCCGACTGCGGCGGGGTGCTGGTGTGCAACTACATGGCAGGTGAGGGCGTGACCCATCTGAACGAGGGCCGCCCCATGGTTGTCCGCCGTCCTGATGCTAAGTTTACATTGGCCAATTTCTTCCGGGCCATATTGTACTCTACCATGTCCACCCTAAAAATCGGCATGGATATTCTGGCAAAAGAGAATGTTGCTATTGATTCTCTCACCGGCCACGGTGGATTGTTTAAAACCCCAATGGTGGGGCAGAAGTACCTGGCCGCCGCCTGCAATGCTCCGGTTACCTGCATGGATACCGCCGGAGAAGGCGGGCCTTATGGTATGGCCCTGCTGGCGGCGTATATGCACAATAAGGTTGCGGGTGAATCTCTGGAAGCGTATCTGAATGCCCATGTCTTTGCTGATACCAAAGGAACCACTTTGGAGCCTGACCTGGCAGATGTGGAGGGCTTCAATACCTATATCGAAGAATATAAGGAACTTCTACAGGTCGAAAAGACCGCAGTGGAAGTGCTCTAAGGAGGAAACTGTTATGAATTCCAATTTTTGGTTTGTCGTCGGCTCCCAGGATCTGTACGGTGAGGAAGTTCTGAAAACCGTGGCTCAGCGTGCGGAGGAAATGGCATGGGAAATGAGTAAGAGGCTACCCTACCCCTTGATCTATAAGGTCACAGCTATGAGCAATGCCCAGATCACTGAAATCGTCAAGGAAGCCAATTATGATGATACCTGCGCCGGTATTATCACCTGGTGTCATACGTTCAGCCCCTCCAAGATGTGGATCAACGGTCTGGCAAACCTTCAGAAGCCCTACTGCCATTTTGCTACCCAGTATAACAAGGAGATCCCCAACGAGAAGATCGACATGGACTTCATGAACCTAAACCAGGCTGCTCACGGCGACCGAGAGCATGGCTTTATTGCGGCCCGTCTGAGAATGCCCCGGAAGGTGATTGCCGGTTATTGGCAGAGTCCTGATGTTCTGAAACGTATCGGCGATTGGATGAAAGCCGCTGTGGGTGTAGCCGTTTCCAAAAGTATGAAGGTCATGCGCTTCGGTGACAATATGCGGGAAGTGGCTGTTACCGAGGGCGATAAGGTAGAAGTCCAGACCAAGCTGGGGTGGCAGGTGAATACCTGGGCCGTGGGAGACCTGGTAAAGGTTATGCACGAAGTCACCGACGCCGAGATCGACGCTCTGATGGAAGTCTACAAGGCCAATTACGACATTGCTACCGATAATATTGAGGCAATCCGCTATCAGGCCCGGGAAGAAATCGCCATGAAGAAGATGCTGGATGCGAATGGCTGCAAAGCCTTTACCAACACTTTCCAGGACCTGTATGGCATGGAGCAACTCCCCGGCCTGGCCTCCCAGCACTTGATGGCCCAAGGCTATGGCTACGGGGGGGAGGGTGACTGGAAGGTTTCCGCCATGACCGCCATTATGAAGGCCATGGGTGAGAACGGCAACGGCGCTTCCGCTTTCATGGAGGACTACACCTATCATCTGGTGGAGGGACAGGAGTATTCCCTGGGCGCTCACATGCTGGAGGTCTGCCCTAGCCTGGCGGCGGGCAAGCCCCGGATCGAGACCCATCATCTGGGCATTGGCATGAACGAGAAGGATCCTGCCCGGCTGGTGTTCGAGGGCAAGAAGGGGGATGCCATTGTGGTGTCTCTGATTGACATGGGCGGTCGTCTGCGCCTGATCTGCCAGGATATTCACTGTGTCAAGCCCATTATGCCCATGCCGAATCTTCCGGTGGCTCGGGTTATGTGGCAGGCCGAGCCCAGCCTTACCACCGGCGTGGAGTGCTGGATCACAGCAGGTGGAGCCCACCATACTGTTCTTTCTTATGATGTTTCTGCTGAGCAGATGAAGGACTGGGCACGGATGATGGACATTGAGTTTGTACATATCACAAAGGATACGACTGTGGATGCTTTGGAAAAAGAGCTGTTCCTGAACGACCTGGCATGGAAGCTGAAATAAGGTGATTGTATGCTGGAAAACCTAAAAGAAATCGTATGTAAGGCCAATCTGGAACTGCCAAAATACGGCCTGGTGACCTTCACTTGGGGCAATGTGTCGGGCGTAGACCGGGAAAAGGGCTTGATGGTCATTAAGCCCAGCGGTGTGGAGTACGACAACATGACACCTGAGGATATGGTGGTCGTGTCCTTAGCTACCAGCGAGAAGGTGGAGGGCAAGTGGAAGCCCTCCTCCGACACGGCTACTCATGTGGCGCTGTACAACGCCTTCCCCAATATCGGCGGCGTAGTGCATACTCATTCCCGATGGGCAACCAGCTGGGCTCAGGCTGGAAAGAGTATCCCCGCTTACGGCACTACCCATGGCGACTATTTCTATGGAGAAATTCCATGCACCCGTTTGATGACGGCGGAGGAAATTGCAGGAGAATATGAGATGGAAACAGGAAATGTGATCATCGAGACCTTCCGAGGGAAGTCTGCTGACGATATTCCTGCTGTCCTGGTACATTCCCATGGCCCCTTCGCCTGGGGAACCGATCCACATAATGCTGTCCACAATGCGGTGGTGCTGGAGGAATTGGCGTTTATGGCATTCCATACTGAGGCTTTGACACCTGATATCCCGTCCATGCAGCAGGAGTTGCTGGATAAGCATTATCTGCGGAAACACGGTAAAAATGCCTATTATGGGCAGGGCTAAGCAGGAAAATAATGACAGAATATACATCTTAGTGATGTAAATTCCGGAGGAATCATTGAAAAAAAGACAAACGGCTGGTTTATGCTGGCTGAAATATTTGGATATAGGGGAACATCTCAAAATACCTTCGCTTCTTTATCTGGCGCAGGCAGCGAATCCGCTGCTTGCGCCTTTAAAGTTTTCGACACCGCTCTGCAAAGTTCGCTATCAAATAATGGCGGTTTTTGCAGAACGGTGTCGCTTTTTCTGCAAGAAAGCGGCACGGTTCAACATAGATATAGAAAATATCATGAAATATGTCGCGTTTCGAATCATTGCGCCAGCATTTTTAGAGAGAATTCGCGGTCCTCCTTCTGGAATTCGGTTCCAACATCAAATTTTACAAAAGGAGGTCTGCAAAATGGCAGATAAGGAAAAGTACATGATCAAAGTTGAGGGGAAACTGGTCGAAGTATCCTCGGAGGTTTACTATGCCTATTTCCGTATGGAGCGGCAGGAGCGCTGGCAGGAGGAAAAACAGCAGGGACATGCTGTAGTGTCTTATGATGCCTTGGATGACGGTGAAACGGTTGGAATGGAAGCTGTTCCGGATTTGACCAGCCCCAGTTTGAAAGAAATGGCAATTTCGCAGGACATAAATACAAGACTTCACCATGCAATAGCCGCCCTTCCGAGAGCTGAAAGAGAGCTGATCCAGGCGATTTACTTTGAGGGAATGTCTGAGAGGAATTATGCGAAGCAAAAGGGAATCAGCCAAAGGGGGGCTAACAAACAGCGCAGAAAAATCATGTCGAAGTTAAGAATGTTTTTGGATATTATGGGAAGTTTTTGATTTTTAGTTCTCACGATGCTTCTGAAACTGGATAAGTAGTGAAGGAACTTTTTTGAATCATCAGAAAAAGCCTTTCATGTATCTACTCAATTGCATATCCAGAAGCGGAAATACATCCGCTGGTGTGCCATGTACAGACAGAGAATTGGCAAGCGACATTGGAGAATCGCGCGATGACCCACCTGTGCAGAAAAACTGCATCAATGCGGCAAGGAAGGTGGATAGCGGGTCCGTTCGTCCAGAAAGCAGGCCGTGGCCGACCTGTCTTGCGATGACAGCACCAGCGTTGGTACCAGAAAGAAAGGAAAGTGACCCGGATGAGAAATGTGGTCAAACGGATCCTGGGAACCATCCCGGTGCTGATCGGTGTGGTGCTTCTCATTTTTATCATGCTGCGGATTATCCCCGGGGACCCGGCGGCGATGCTGCTGGGGGAACACGTGGATCAGGCTACCATTGACCGTCTGACGGAAGTCATGGGCTTGAACCGGTCCCTGCCGGCTCAGTTTTTCGGATACCTGGCCGGTGCTGTCCGGGGGGATCTGGGAGTCAGCTATAAATACGGCCGTCCCGTGACGGAAATGATCCTGGAGGCCTTTCCCTATACGGTGGTGCTGGCCCTGATGGCCGCCGTGTTTGCCTGGCTGCTGGGTATGGCCGCGGGGGTCGTATCCGCCATTCACCAGAATACCCTTGCGGACCGGCTGTTTATGGGCACGTCTTTGATGGGTGTTTCCATGCCCATCTTCATGACGGCGCTGCTGCTGCAGTATTTCCTGGCGTTTAAAGTCAAGCTGTTTCCGCTGACCCTGAACGGCACCTTTGCCTCCATGATCCTGCCCGCCGTGGCTCTGGGCTGGAACAGCGCGGGCAGCATTGCCCGGATGACCCGTTCCAGCCTGCTGGAGGTGATGCAGGCGGACTTCGTGGACACGGCCCGGGCCAAGGGCCTGGGGAAACGGGCGGTGATCCTGGGCCACGCCCTGAAAAACGCCATGCTTCCGGTGATCACCATGATGGCCCTCCAGTTTTCCAGTATGCTGTCCGGTGCGGTGATCACCGAGAGCATCTTTGCCATCCCGGGAATTGGCCGCCTGGCAACCACGGCGATCCAGAACCGGGATATGCCCGTTCTGCAGGGCACCGTTCTGTTTACGACCGTACTGGTCATCGCCGGAAATCTGGCGGCGGATCTACTGTACTCCGTGCTGGATCCGCGCATTCGAAAGGAGGCCTGAGCCTATGGACAGCAAAGTATCCCCTCCGACGCTGACGGAAGAGCTGAAAAGTCAGATCGGGGAAAAGGACGGGCTGAAGGAGAAGCTTCTGCGCATGTGCCGTCAGAACAAGCTGGCGGCTTTCTCTGCGGGGCTGATCGTGATCGTGCTGCTGCTTGCGCTGTTCGCACCCGCCATCGCGCCTTACGGGGAAGCGGAGCAGGATCTTCTCAGCCGCCTGCAGGCTCCCAGCGCCGCCCACTGGTTCGGTACCGATGAGCTGGGCCGGGATGTGCTGTCCCGGATCCTGTACGGCTCCCGGCTTTCCCTGACCATCGGCATCCTGCCGAGTTTGATCTGCCTGGCCATCGGCATCTTTTTTGGCCTGCTGGCAGGGTATTTCGGCGGCTGGATCGACTATGTCATCATGCGCCTGGCCGACGTGATGCTGTCCATCCCGTCGCTGCTGCTGGCCATGGTGGTGATGTACACCCTGGGGCAGTCCACCGTCAACCTGTTCATCGCCCTGTCTCTCACCAGCTGGGCCAGCATTGCCCGGGTGGTCCGCAGCCATACCCTGAGCCTGAAGGAGAGCGAATATGTGGAGGCGGCCCGGTCCATCGGGGTCAGCGGATGGAAGATCATGTTCCGCCACATTCTTCCCAACTGCATTCCTTCCCTGATCGTGCTGTTTACCCTGAATGTCCCCTCCGCCATTTTGTCGGAGAGCGCCCTGAGCTTCCTGGGTATCGGCGCCCAGATGCCGGCGGCTTCCTGGGGCCTGATGGTCAATCAGTCCAAGCAGTTCCTGTTCACCCAACCCTGGCTGAGCCTGGCGCCATGCCTGGCCATCATGGTGACGGTGCTGGCCTTCAACTTCCTGGGAGACGGCCTTCGTGACGTGCTGGACCCCTATATGAAAAATCAGTAAGGGGGGCGATACAATGGAAAATCAGGAAAAAATCCTTGAGATCCGCGGCCTTAAATCCTATTTTTACACCGCCAAGGGCGTTGTTCCCGCGGTGGACGGTGTGGATCTGGACATTCCCCGGGGGAAAATCGTGGGCCTGGTGGGGGAAAGCGGCTGCGGAAAGAGCATGACCGCCAAGTCCATCATGGGTCTGATGCGGTATCCCGGCCGGGTCGCCGGGGGAAGCATTCTGTTTCAGGATGTGGATCTGACGAAGCTGAAGGAAAAGCAGCTGCGCAGGGTCTGCGGAAAAGACGTTTCGATGATCTTTCAGGAGCCTATGACCAGCCTGAATCCGGTGCTGAAGGTGGGGCGGCAGGTGCGGGAGGCGCTGCTGGTCCACGAGCCGTCCATGTCCCGGGAGGAAGCACGCCGCCGGGTCATCGATATGTTCCAGCGGGTGGGAATCCCGGAGGCGGAGAAGCGGTATGACTGCTACCCCCATCAGCTTTCCGGCGGCCTGCGCCAGCGGGTCATGATCGCCATGGCCATGGTCTGCCGCCCGAAGCTGCTGATCGCCGACGAGCCCACCACGGCCCTGGACGTGACCATCGAAGCCCAGATCCTGCGGCTGATGAAGGAGCTTCGGGACGAAACAGGCATGAGCGTGCTGATCATCACCCATAACCTGGGGGTGGTGGCGGAGCTGTGCGACTATGTGTATGTCATGTACGCGGGGAAAATCATGGAGCAGGCGGACATCTTCCCCCCTGTACGACCACACGGCCCATCCCTATACCCGGGGCCTGATGGAGTCCATCCCCCGCATCGGCAAAAACGTTTCTGAAGCGCTATCCCCATCAGTTCAGCGGCGGTCAGCGCCAGCGCATCGGTATTGCCCGGGCCATTGCCCTCCGGCCGGACCTGATCGTCTGTGACGAGCCGGTCTCGGCGCTGGATGTGTCCGTCCAGAGCCAGGTGCTGAACCTGCTGAAGGATTTGCAGGCGCAGTACAAGCTTACCTACCTCTTTATCGGCCACGATTTGTCCGTAATCAACTTCATTGCGGATCGGGTGTGCGTTATGTTCCTGGGGACGGTGTGCGAAATTTCGCCGAAGGAAGCGCTGTACCGGCAGCCTCTGCATCCTTACACCAGCTTCCTGCTGGACGCGATCCCCCAGGCGGACCCCCATCTGCGCAGCGAACACAGGAAGCTTCTTTCGGGAGAGGTGCCCAGTCCGGTGAATCCGCCCAGCGGCTGCTGCTTCCACACCCGCTGCCCCTACGCCACGGAACGCTGCCGCACCGAGAAGCCGGAGCTGAAATGCTACGACGACCGAATGGCAGCCTGCCACAGAATCGGGGAGATTACCCTGTAATGGAATATGTCATCGGCTCCGGCTTTCCCGCCGGAGCCTTTTTGCCGCCTCCGGGGTGGGGCCGGTACGGGAGGGAAGGAGGCAAAAACATTGACTTTTTTCTCCCTTTGCGGTAAGATGCAGACGAGAGATTCGTTTAGGGAGATGCTGTCATGTACGGTCTGGGAACCATTATCAATACGGCCGCCATTCTGGTGGGCGGCCTGGGCGGGGCGCTGTTCGGGCGCTTCTTAAGCGACAGCTGCCAGGATACGCTGACCAAGGTCTGCGGCGTCAGCACCCTGTTTATCGCCGTCTCCGGGGCCCTGGAGGGAATGCTCACCGTGGAAAACGGCGCGGTGACCAGCGGCGGGGCCATGCTGATCATCGGGTGCCTGGCCATCGGCGCCATTATCGGAGAGCTGCTGAAGATCGAGGACGCCTTCGAGCGCTTCGGACAGTGGCTGAAGGTCAAAACCGGAAACGCCCGGGACAAGGGCTTTGTCAACGCCTTCGTCACGGCGTCCTTAACGGTTTGCATCGGGGCCATGGCCATCGTGGGCTCCATCCAGGACGGGATCTCCGGTGACTATTCGATCCTGGCCACCAAGGCGGTGCTGGACCTGATTATCATTATGGTTATGAGCTGTTCTCTGGGCAAAGGAGCGGTTTTTTCCGCCATTCCCGTTGCGGTGTTCCAGGGAAGCATTACCGCCCTGGCGGGGCTTATACGGCCTCTCATGACCGACGCGGCGCTGGCCAACCTGAGCCTGGTGGGCAATATCCTGATCTTCTGCGTGGGCATCAACCTGGTCTGGGGCAAGAAGATCAAGGTGGCGAACCTTTTGCCCGCCATCCTGGTGGCCGTCATCGCGGCGTTCCTGCCGTTTTAAGGGCGTGGAAACCAGTTCCGTACCCCGCGCGGGGCAAGCGGGTACGATTGTTTTATGCGCATATCGGTTTTCCTCAGCTGCCCGATAAATTGGTGTTTGACGGGGTGTAGGGCGTGGTCATGACCACGCCGACCAGGTTCCGGTTTTTGACTGGGGATCATTCAACGGAATCGCCAGAAAAAGTTACGTTTCGGCGGGGGCGAGCCCCCGCCCTACGGTATGCACGAACTGTTTTCGTTCAACAAACCGATTGGAAACTTGCAGCGGGTCGGCGGGGTCATGACCCCGCCCTGCACCCCGCCGAATTCCAATTTTTCGAGCAGCTGCGCAAAGGCAATAAGTACATTATTTGAAGTCCTGTTTTGGGAGGAGATGTTTATGAAACGTGTGCTGGTTTCCGGGCTGGTGAATACCGAGACCACCGTCCGGGTCCGGAAATTCCCCATTGATTACTATCCCATTGACTATCCCTTCTTTGGGGTGGACACCGCCGTCTCCGGGGTGGCCTGCAACATTGCCCTGGCCCTGGGGACCCTGGAGGACGATGTGACCCTGGCTTCCATGACGGGCCGGGATTTCCCGGCGGAGTACATCCGACATGAGCTGGAAGCCGCCGGGCTTTCCACGGGCCATATTCTGCCCTCCCTGAGTCAGACCCCCAGCTCCGTGGTCCTCTATGACGGGGAGGGGAAGCGCCAGGTCTACTGCGATCTGAAGGACATCCAGGAGACGGCCTACGGCTTTGAGGAGGGCATCTGCGGCGGCATGGATCTGGTGGTGGCCTGCAACATCAACTTCAGCCGCCCGCTGCTGCGCCTTGCCAAAGCAGCAGGGAAGCCCATTGCCACGGATGTCCATGTGCTGTCCCGGATCGACGACGACTTCAACCGGGAGTTTATGGAGTATGCCGATATCCTGTTCCTCAGCGACGAGGGCATCGGACCGGACTACCGGGGCTTCCTGCGGGCGTTGGCCGGGACCTACGGCAACCGGATCCTGGTGCTGGGTCGGGGAGGCCGGGGCGCTGCCATGTACCTGCGGGAGGACGACCGGATCTATGAGCTGCCCGCCCTTCCGGTGGGGCCGGTGGTGAACACCGTGGGGGCGGGAGATGCCCTGTTCAGCGCCTTTGTCCATTTTTATGCCCAGGGCCTTCCGGCGCTGGAAGCCCTGGCCAGAGCGGAACTGTTCGCCTCCGCCAAGATCCGCTGCAGCGGCGCCGCAAAGGGCTTTGTCACCGGGGGAGAGCTGGAGGAGCTGTACCGACTGCACGGCCAGACGCTTCTGTCCCGGATGAAGATCTTCCCGGACTGATTCCCCAAATCAAACGGGTGGCAGCTGCTGCGACAAACGATCATGTTTCCCTTGTAATCGATAACAGGGAGCCTGTTTTTGAACGGCCTGTCAAAGCCGTTTCCCGGAAAAATCCTTTCAGCATACTCTTTCTCAGGACCCATGGCCCCGGTGGGGCTGAAAAATACAGACAACAGGAGAATTGCTATGGTTCATTTACTGCTGGTCATCATTTATCTGTCCTTCATCAGTCTGGGGCTGCCGGACGCGCTGCTGGGGGCGGCATGGCCCACCATGTGCCTGGACCTCAGTGTCCCGGTGTCCTTTGCCGGGGGAATTTCCCTGATCATTTCCGCGGGAACGGTGATTTCCAGCCTCCTTTCCGACCGGATGACCAAGTGGCTGGGCACCGGTAAGGTCACAGCCATCAGCGTCGGAATGACCGCTGTGGCCCTGTTCGGCTTCTGCACCAGCAGCGCCTACTGGCAGCTGTGCCTGTGGGCCATTCCCTACGGCCTGGGAGCGGGCAGCGTGGACGCCAGCCTGAACAACTATGTGGCCATCCATTACGCCAGCCGCCATATGAGCTGGCTGCACTGCATGTGGGGCGTGGGCGCCAGTGTGGGACCCTACATTATGGGCGCGGCCCTGACCCGGGGCATGGGCTGGAACACAGGCTATCTGATCATCGCTTTAATGCAGGTGGTTCTGACGGCGGTGCTGTTCCTGAGCCTGCCCCTGTGGAAAAAGCGCCCCGACGAGCCCGATGTCGGCGGCGTCAGGGCAAAGCCCCTGACCCTGAAGCAGATCTTCTCCATCCCGGGAGCCCGGGAGGTCATCGCGGCCTTCTTCTGCTACTGCGCCCTGGAGCAGACCTGCTCCCTCTGGGGCAGCTCCTATCTGGTCATGCACAACGGCCTGGACCGGGAGACCGCCGCCAGCCTGGCCAGCCTCTTTATGCTGGGCATCACCGGGGGCCGGTTCCTCAGCGGCTTCGTGACCTATAAGATGAACGATGAGAGCATGATCCGCCTGGGGCAGGGGATCATTGCCCTGGGCATCGTGATCATGCTTCTGCCCCTGGGGAACGGCGCGGCCATGGTGGGCCTGCTGCTGATGGGACTGGGCTGCGCCCCCATCTATCCCTGCGTCATCCACTCCACCCCCGCCCACTTCGGCGAGGAGAACTCCCAGGCCCTTATCGGCGTCCAGATGGCCGGGGCCTATGTGGGCATCTGCGTCATGCCTCCGCTGTTTGGAATCCTGGCCAACCACCTCGGCGCTGGACTGCTGCCCTGGTATTTGGCCGCTATCAATGTGGGGATGATCCTCATGTGCGAGCGCCTCAACCGCAAGTGTGCGGCGAAGGCGTAAAGGATCCCGTCACTACAGCAAAAGAACAGGGGCTGTCTCCCTAAAGTAAAAGAACACAAATAAAAGAACTGTCATTGCGAACCAGTGACCGCAGTCACTGGTGTGGCAATCCGTATCCCCCTTGAAATGTTCAGATTACTGGCATTTTTAAGGTTCCTTAGTGGGACATCCCCTGTGTTCTTTATCGGGTCTCGTATTTGCCGTGCTTGGGCTGGGGAAGTTTGGGAGCCACCTTGGCGGCCAGGGCGTCGCCGATGAAGGCGAAGAGGATACCGGCGAAGACGGAGAAGATCACGTCGGTGGGGTAGTGGACGTACAGGTACAGCCGGGAAAAGGCGATGAGGACCGCCAGGATCATGGCGGGGATGCCCATCTTCCGGCTGTTTTTCAGCAGCACGGTGGCCGCCTCGAAGGAGGCGATGGTGTGGCCGGAGGGGAAGGAGAAGTCGTGCATCCGGTCCACCAGCAGGGGAATGTAGACCCCAAAGTAATCGTTCTGGAAGTCGTAGGGCCGGGGCCGCTGGACCAGGGGCTTCAGGGTGATGTTGCATACGATCAGCCCCAGGATCAGGGCGAAGCCCATGCCAAGACCTGTCTTCCGGGTCTTGGGGAAGCACAGCAGCAGCACGGCCACGGCGATCCAGAACACGCCGCCGTCACCGAAAAGGGTGATGATGGGCATGATGAAATCCAGGAAACCGCACTGCAGGTGGGTCTGGATCCAGTCCAGCACCGGCAGGTCAAAGAAAATTGCCAGTTGATTCAGCAGCTGCAGCATGATCAGGCTCCTTCCGTGGCTTGAGGTTCGGCAGAGGAAGCGGCGGCACCGGCATCCTCAAAGAAGGCGTACAGGGTCATGGGCTCCAGAGTGGTGCCCTCGGGGATGGACACGCGTCCGGTCTCGTCGGGCTGGAAGACCAGGGTGTACACGGTGTTGCCGTCCGCGTCCTCGTCGATGGTGATCCAGCATGATCTCGTCGGAATCGGTCTCGTAGAAATCGGAGGTCAGCTTGATACTGTCATTCATGAAGGTCAGGCGGACCTTGCCCACGGGCTGGGAGATATCCACGTTGGTGGACACGAAGCACAGCCACTTGCCGCTGTCGTTCTTGCGGAAGAACATGGACTTGGCGAAGGGGTAATCCTTGACGGTGCCGTCGGTACGGGTGACCTTCAGGGTCAGGCTGATCCGGGCGGAGAACAGGTTCTCGTTGTACAGGGAGAAATTGGTGACGCTGACATCGGCAAACTCATAGCCGCCGTGGCTCTGCATCCACAGCTCCGTGGTCTTGACGATGTCGGTGTAGGCATCGGAGGAGGTGTCGAAGTATTTCGCCACGGTGCCCCGGTCGGTGACTTCCTTGATCATCCACAGGCAGTTGGTCTTGGCGGCGTTGATCACCACGTCCTCCTGCTCCTGGGTGATGGTGTTGCTCTCGGTGCGCTCGGTAAAGGTCCGGGTGGATTCGTCGTAGGTGACCTCCATCTGGTTGCCCTTTTCGTCGAACACCGTCACCGTGGGCTGGGTGAAGAGGCCGCTGACCTCCTGCAGGCACATGCTGGTGCCGGTGGTACCGGCGGGCAGGTATTTCTCGGCCACGGTGGCGGCGATCTGGATGGTGTTGTCGTCGCTGAGGGGGACGTTGTTGACATAGGCGGTGTGGCCGTTTACCTTCTCAATGAGGTAGCTGCAGTCCCGCTCAAAGTACACCTCCACGGCACCCAGCTGCCAGTCCGGAAGCTCGCCGCCCAGGTCCTCCAGGGTGGTATCGCCCACGCTGTTCTTGTCCACCAGGGTGAAGGCCGCGACCTTTTCATTGCCCAGACGGACCACGTACTTCTTGTCGCCGGAGAGGCCGGCGGAGGTTTCCAGATAGCTCAGCTTGGAATCGCCGACCTTGTTGTTCATGTAGGTCACGAACTGGTCCTTACCCTCATAGGCGGTGTCCTGAACGCCGGAGGCCTCATAGAGGTCGGCCCACTGGGGATCGGTGAAGAGCTGGGTGAAGACCTGCTCTGCCTTGACGGTGGGCTGGGCGGCTTCGAAGTCGGTCAGCCAGCCCTGGAGCCACTGCAGGCCGATGTAGGTGCCCACGAAGAACACCAGAATGAACAGGAAATACAGTGTGTAGAAGATCACGCCGCCCAGACGGGGGCCTTTTTTCTGTTTCTTCACCGGTTCCGGGGCGGGAGCGGTCTTCCGGGGGGCCTGGGCGCCGGAGGCGGGAGCCTTTGCGGGCGCGGGCTTTCCGGCGGACGCGGGCTTTCCGGCAGACACGGGCTTTCCGGCAGGCGCGGGTTTCCCGGCGGAGGCAGCGGGCTTCACCGGGCTCTTGGCCTCAGAGGCGGGGGCCTGCCGGGGAGCGGGACGCTCCGGAGGCGTAGCAGGGGATTTGCTGCGCTGAGCCAGCAGCTCCTCCACACCGGCGGAGGACTGCTTGTTTTTCTGATCGAATTTTCCTTTATACATGACGCGAAACCTCCCTTAGCCGGCGGGCCGAACCATCCAGAAGTTCGGCATACGTCTCGGCTCGGACTGGAGCAGAGAGTAGTTGTTGATCATGACCACTTCTCCGGCATCGCCGTAGCGGCCCTCATTGTCCCGGTACATCATGACGGAGGAGGAGCCGCCGTCCATGTTGCAGGCGTTGACGGCCTTGTATTCCACCATGATGTCGATGATGTCGGCGTAGGTGCCGCCCAGGGAACCGGCCTGACGGCCATCGATGCAGACGAAGATCACGGCGCCGTCCTCCCGCTGGCCGATGGCGGTACGGGGGTTGAAGCCGGAGTTGTTGTTGTAGGCTTCCATGTTGACCTCACCGTTGATGATCAGGGCAGGGCCAAAGCAGCAGCCGTCCCGGATCTTCAGCTCCGCGGCCTGGGCCTGGGAAAGGTTATTCCTGGAAACCACCAGAATATCGTCCTCGTTGAAGCCCGCGAAGCCCTCCAGACCCGGCTGCTTGCCGCTGGTCCAGACGCAGTTGCCCTTGGACATGACCAGACCCAGGGGATAGCTGCCCACGGTGGAGCTGGTGGTGCCGTCGTCGAAGAAAGCACCGGCGTTGATGGCGGCGATGGCGCCCTCGTCCTGAATGGCCTGGTTGATCCGCTTGCCGGGGATGCTGGTGGAGAACTTCTCCGTGGAGGTGGCCATGTAGACCTGAGCGGGATTCTGGATGATCATGATATGGGCGTTGTAGGTGTCACCGGCGTAGCGCTCAATGCGGATGCCGTCGGGATAGTTGGCCCACTCGTTGTTGTCGGAGGTGATGGCGTTGTACTTCTTGACCACCACCTTGGAGGTGTTGGTCAGCTCGTCGGTGAGCTCGGCGTTGACGCTGGCGCGGATCTCGGCCACGGCCTCCTCGCCGATGAACAGGGCAGGCACCCACTTGGTGGCGCTGGCCTCGATCAGGGACATGGTCAGAACATCCCGGGCGGCGGTGGAGGGGCCGTTGAACACCATATTCATCACCAGAACCAGAGCCGCCGCGGCCAGCAGGATCACGGTGAACAGCAGCAGGAAGAACCGGCGGATGATCCGGCCCAAGAGGCCGCTGCCCTTTTTCTTTTTCCGGGACTGCTTGGCGGCCGGTGCCCCCTGGGCGGGAGGCGCGTAATCCTGGGTAGTCTTTTTACTCATATTTCTCAACCTCTTCTTTGGTTTTTTGCGGCGCGAAGACCCAGCGCTGCTGGATCATGTAGCTGACGAAATACAGAACCGTCATGACAACGGCATAGATGAAGGTCCTCAGGCCGTTGGCCCGGTCGCTGATCCGCAGAAGGGAGTAGACCCCCTGGGTCAGCAGCACCTGGGCCGCCATCTGGGGCAGGGCCAGGCAGTAATAGCGGAGCATGGCCTTCCCGGTGTCCACCCGGGTGCGGAAGACCAGCTTCTTATTCAGGAAGAAATTCAGCAGCGAGGAGATCACCCTGGCCCCGATGCCGGCGGCGGCGGTGAGGGAAAAGCCGTTGAGAATTCCCCGGAGGCCCCAGCTCAGGGCGGAGTAGGCGCCGGTATCCACCAAGGCGCTGACGAGGGAGCTGAGGGTGTAGCGGAAGAAGTGGGCCAGGATCAGCTTGTAGATCCGCCAGGAGTCGTGGATCACCCGGAAGTGGGAGCTTTTGTTTTCCTCGATGTAGACGGTGCGGATCTTCACCTCATCAAAGGGGATGCCGTTGGTCTTGAAGGCCAGCAGCATGTTTGTCTCGTACTCAAAGCGGTCACCGGCCACGTCCACCAGAATCTGCACCGCGTCCCTGGGCAGGGCCCGCAGGCCGGTCTGGGTGTCGGAGATGGTCATGCCGCAGAAGATCTTGAACACCAGGGAGGTGGTGTGGTTGCCGAAGCGGCTCCGGGGAGGCACATGGTCCAGGGTAAAGTCCCGGCAGCCCAGCACACAGCGGCCCGTTTGCAGCATGTGTTCGCAGCAGGCCCGGGTGTCGGCGGGGTGGTGCTGGTTGTCTCCGTCCACGGTGACCACACCCAGCCCCTCCGGCCGGTTGTCCAGGAAGTAGCGGAAGGCGGTTTTCAGAGCGGCGCCCTTGCCCCGGTTCACCGCGTGGTGCAGCAGATGCACCTCGGGATGACGGGCGGCTTCCTCAAAATAAAACAGGTTCTCCGGCTTGCTTCCGTCGTTGACCAGAATGATATCGGTAAATCCGTATTCCAGAAGACCGTCGATGACGGTCCCCAGCTTTTCGTCCGGGTCCAGGGACGGCAGGACCACGGACACGCGGGATAAATCTTGCATAGAATCGCCTCTTCATAAATTTGCGCAAAATAAGTCATATTAAACACTCCATACTATATCATAAGAATTTTCATTTGCAAAGTGTTTTCAAGAAATCTTAATAGATTTTGTCGAGAAAATTTGTTGACATAATCACAAAAATTTCCCAGCTCCCACAGTGCCCCCGGACAGCCCCACCCCGCCGGAGGCACAGATAACGCAGATATCAGATATGAGATATAAGAGATAAGTGAATGTATCCCCTTCGGGGAGGTTTTTGAAATGTGCATATCGGTTTCCCTCAGCTGCCTGATAAATTGGAATTTGTGGGGATGTCGGCCGCACAATACCTTCCCCCGGGGGGAAGGTGCCCCAGTGCGCACACTGGGGCGGATGAGGAACGGCGATATGTTCCGAATCTGTATGCATTTCGTTAAAAAGGTCGCTTCGCGGTCCCCCTTCCCCCCGGGGGAAGGTATTGTGCGGCACTCATCCCTGCAAACACCAATTTATCGAGCAGCGGAGCAAATCTGACAGCACATTATCTTATATCTCATATCACATATCTCATATCTCAAATCCTCCCCCGTGGGGGCGGGCTTGACAGGGGGGCGGGGACGTGGTAAATTGAAAATATGAGAAAAATCCGGCGGAGGGATATGCCGGAGGGGAAGGAGACTGGCTTATGCGGCTTTGCACCACCCGGGGAGAGAACCCCGGCATGACCCCCTGGCAGACGTATCCCCGGCCCCAGATGCGGCGGGATTCTTACATAAATCTCAACGGAATGTGGGAATTTGCCCCGGGAACGGAGGAATTTCACCGGCAGATCCTGGTTCCCTTCTGCCCGGAGTCGGAGCTGTCCGGCATCGGGGAGCATTTCCCGGAGGGTACCGTCCTGAGCTACCGCCGCCGGGTGACCCTGCCTCCAGGCTTCTGCCGGGGGCGGCTGCTGCTGCATGTGGGAGCCGCGGACCAGATCGCTGAGATTTTCGTCAACGGCATCCCGGCGGCCCGGCACGAGGGAGGCTACACCGCCTTCTGGGCCGACGTCACCGAAGCCTGGCGGGAGGGGGAGAACGAGATCGTCATCCGCTGCCGGGACGATCTGGGGGACCGGGCCTTTCCCTACGGCAAGCAGACCCTGACCCGGAGCGGGATGTGGTATACCCCCGTCAGCGGCATCTGGCAGACGGTGTGGATGGAGAGCGTGCCGGAGGTTTTCATCCGGCAGCTGCGGGTGGAGGTCCGGGGCGCCTCCGTCACCATCGACACCGGGCTGGAGCTCCCCGGCACCGTCACCGTGGCGGGACTGGGAAGCTTCTCCCTGGAGCAGGGGACAGTGACCATCACCCCGGAGAAGCCCCGGCTTTGGAGCCCCGGGGACCCCTGGCTTTACCGATTCACCCTGGAGACGGGGGAGGACCGGGTGGAGTCCTATTTTGCCCTGCGTACCCTGGAGATCCGGAAAATCGGGGCCTACCCCCGGCTCTGCCTCAATGGAAAGCCCTTCTTTTTCCACGGCCTGCTGGACCAGGGCTACTGGCCTGAGGGCCTGTTCACCCCCGCCGATCCCCGGTGCTACGCCGACGACATTCTGGCCATGAAGAAGCTGGGCTTCAACACCCTGCGCAAGCATATCAAGGTGGAGCCGGAGGAATTTTACTATCAGTGCGACTGCCTGGGGATGATCGTCTGGCAGGACATGGTCAACAACGGCCCCTACCGCTTCCTCCGGGACACGGCGCTGCCCAACCTGGGCATCCAGAGACTGGACGACCGGCGGCGCTGCCCCGATGCGCGGATCCGGGGGACCTTCCTGGAGCAGGCGGAGGCCCTGGTGTCCCAGCTGAGGAACCACCCCTGTATCTGTTACTGGACCGTCTTCAACGAGGGCTGGGGCCAGTTTGACAGCGACCGGGTCTATGACTGGTTCCGGAAGCTGGACGATACCCGGTTCATCGACACCACCTCCGGCTGGTTCCGGCGCAGCCGCACCGACGTGGACAGCCGCCATATCTATGGACGGCCCATCCGGCTGAAGGGGGACGGGAAAAAGCCCCTGGTGCTGTCGGAGTTCGGCGGCAAGACCTGCAGGATCAGCGGTCATGTGTTCAACCCGGACAAGGCCTACGGCTACGGCGTCTGCCGGGATCTGCCGGAGCTTCGGCAGCAGGTGGCGGCGCTGTACCGGGACCAGGTGATCCCCTGCGTGGAGCGGGGCCTCTGCGCGGCCATCTACACCCAGGTCAGCGATGTGGAGGACGAGATCAACGGTCTCGTGACCTATGACCGGAAGGTGGAGAAGCTGACGCCAAAGGACATGGTCCCCCTGGCCCGGGCCCTGGCGGAGGCTGTGGAAAAATAACCGTTGCAACTTTCCCGCAAGTGCGTTAAAATAGGGAAAACGGCCCTTTTTCTCAGGGCGTGACCGTAGTAGGAGGTGCTTTCATGCAGACACTGCCGGACAGAGAGGTCCTGGAGCATATCGCGGAGCTGTTCAAGGGCTTTGCGGACGTTACCCGGGTCCATATTCTTTCCCTGCTGGTGGAGCGGGAGCTGTGCGTCACCGATATCGCCGAAGCGGTGGACCTGTCCCAGAGCGCCATTTCCCACCAGCTGCGGATCCTGAAGCAGATGCACCTGATCAAATTCCGCCGGGAGGGGAAAAACATCCTCTATTCCCTGGCAGACGACCATGTGAAGACCATCCTGCAGATGGGTCTGGAGCATGTGCTGGAGTGATTCCCGTATCCTTCCATACCACGTCCCCCGCGCCGCCCGGCGCGGGGGATTTTTCCGCTCCGGAAGGGCGGGCTGTGCCGGTTTTCGCCGGTTTCCGGCAAAAAAGCTTGACAGGCCCCGGGAAAACGTGGTACGATTTTTCTGATCTTTTCGCGGAGGTTTTTCCGCAGACGGAGGCAGAGGCATGAAAATCAGAAAGCTATTGGCGCTTCTTCTGGCGCTGGCCCTGTGGGGAGGCACCGCGGCGTTTCCGGTGTCCGCCGCCGGGGAGCTTGTGTATGGCATCGGCTTTGTCACGGCTGATGAAGGGCAGCTCCGCGCCGGGCCGGAGGAAAGCACCGAGGTCCTGTGTCCGGTCCGGCAGGGGGACTGCGTGGTGGTTCTGGGAACAACCGGCCAGTGGTACCGGGTCAGCTTCAATCTTCGAACCGGCTACCTGCACCGGGACAGCCTCAGCGTCCGGACCAAGGAAAACGCGGAGCTTGGCTTCGGCGTGGTCGCCGAAAGCCGCGTCAACCTGCGCTCCGGCCCTTCCTGCGCTTACGGCGTCACGGCAGCCGCCGTCAAGGGCCAGGTGTGCTATATCCTGGGCCTGGAGGACGGGTGGTACCGGGTTCTGTACGGGGACCGGGAATGCTTCATCCGCAGCGATTATCTGGAGCGGAAGGAGATCCCCTATGAAAACGAGGCTTCTTCCAAAACACCCAGATTCTACATCGGCGGAAAATCCACCGGCACGGTCCCCGACGCCGCCGCCATCGGCGGGGATCTTGTGAACTTCTGCGCCGGGCGGATCCTCAACGCCTGCGTCCGTGACGGGGAGCTGGCCCGGACGGAGGTGAACCGCCTGCTGGCCCAGATGGAACAGGCGGATCCGGAGCAGACCGGACGCTGGAGGGCCATTCTGGACAACTGGGCCTGGATTTACCGGGATACGCAGGTGGGCGGCACCGAGCTGCCGGAGGGCCTTCCGGAGGATGATTCTCTGTGCATCCTGGTCTTCGGCTTTGGCCTGAATGCCGACGGCTCTCCCAAGCCGGAGCTGACGGACCGGCTGCAGGTGGCCCTGGGGTCGGCGGAAAAGTACCCCAACGCCTATATCCTGTGTACCGGCGGCGCTACCGCTGCCGATGAGACCACAACGGAGGCGGCGGTGATGGCGGACTGGCTGGCTGCCCACGGCGTTGCCGAAAGCCGGATCCTGCGGGAGGACCAGTCCCGGAGTACCGCCGAGAATGCCCGCTTCAGCTGCGCCCTGCTCAGCGCCCACTCCCGGATCCGGCATGTGGCCCTGGTCAGCAGCGACTACCATATCCTCCGCTGCACCCTGATGTTCACAACGGCTTCCCTGTGGGCCGAAACCGGGGACACCCCCATCGACGTGGTGGCCAATGCCGCCTGCCATGCCGAGGGGCAGAGCGATGAGGGCATCTACACCCAGGCCTGGGGCATCGCCCTGATCACCGGAGCGGACTGGCAGGGGTTCTGATATCCTTTTTTCATGAGATTCACGATGAAGTATTCATGTAGATGAACGTTTATCTTAAGCAGCGGGGGAAAATGGTTCCGTTTTTGTGTATATCGGTTTACTCAGCAGTTCAATAAATTGGTATTTGTAAGGACGAGTGCCGCACAATACCTTCCCCCGGGGGGAAGGGGGACCGCGAAGCGGTGGATGAGGAATGGCGATACCTTACCATTCGCAATGCCGTTAATTTAAACGGTACAGACCCTTCCCCCCCGGGGGAAGGTATTGCACTCCGGCATCCCTGCAAATTCCAATTTCTCGCATTGCTGAGCGAAGATGATAAGCACATTTGTTTTTCTTGAACATTCCGAAAAAGAATGCCCGGGAGGCTGGCTGTGTGCCGGCTTCCCGGGTATGCTCATTCCTGATTCATCCGGCACAGAAGGCCGCTGAGGGTCTGCCAGTCGCTGCCCTCGAACTCGAAGGCGGTGCAGCCCTCGGGAGCCCGTCCCGGCAGAAGGGCCGGATCGGCGGGGGCCTGTTCGGCGGGGGTCAGGCCGGTGTGCATATACACCGTGGTGATGCCCAGGGCCGCCGCGCCGGCAATGTCGGTTTCCCGGTCGTTGCCGATCATCAGACACTTGCCGGGGTCCAGGTTCCGCTGCTCCAGCAGCGCCCGGTAGAACCGGCTGTCAGGCTTCCGGCAGAGGTAGTCCGAGGACAGGTAAATTCCGTCAAACAGCCCCTCCAGCTCCAGGTGCCGCAGCTCATAGGCGGTGAAGATCTGCTGGGCGTTGCTCAGCAGCCACAGCCGGAAGCCCTTTTCCCGCAGCCGGGCCAGAGCCTGGGGAACGTAGGGGTACAGCCGGATGTACTCCATGGAGGCGATCCGGAAGAACTGGGCGGCGTTGATCCCCAGGGTATCCGCGTCCTTCTCCACCCCTTTGGCCCGGAAAAGCTCCCCCATCACCGTCTCGAAGGGAATGTCCGGGAAGCACTCATAGCTCTGCCCGGCTTTGGCTTCCCGGGCGGCCATGGCGGTCCGGAAGGCCTCCTTCAGCTCCTGAGCGGTATAGTGAGCGCCGTAAAATCCAAAATAAATGGCGGTTTTCTCCCAGACGGCATCGGACTCCTCGGTGTGTATATCCACCAAGGTACCGTACAGGTCAAAGATCAGATCGGTGTATCCCATGGGCGATTCCTCCGTTTCTCTGTTTCCCCGCCATTATACAACACCTGGCATTCCGGACGCAAGATGGATTTGGGGGGAGGGGAGAGAAAGCTCAGAATTTTCTGCTGTAGTAGAGCTTGAAGGCCACGCCCAGCAGGGAGCTGACCAGCACGCAGGCCAGAACGCTTAGGCTGACGGCCACGCTGAAATACCCGCAGACAATGCCGGCTACCAGCCCCAGGATCAGAAAGGCCTGCAGGGCGGAGGCACGGGCGCAGGTCCAGACCTGAATGGCCCGCTCGTCGTTTTCCCGGATGTACAGCTTTTTCAGCTTCTTTTCGTCCTTCAGCGCCAGACAGTTGCGGACCAGGCCGAACAGCATCAGCGCGAAAATTCCGAAGGAAGCGCCGGAGACGAAGCCCCGCCACTGGGACTGCCAGTGGCTGTCTCCGGCCACGGGGGTCAGCTGGACCAGCCCCGCCTCCGCCGCGAAGCCCAGAGCGCAGAAGACCGCCAGGATCACGCAGCCCACCGCCAGGATCAGATTCTGTACTTTCAGTTTTTCTTGAAAGGTTTCCATGGATTATTCCTCCAAATCCGAAAAATCAAATACTTCTTCAATGGTCAGCCCGAAATACCGGGCGATCTTATAGGCCAGGGGAAGGGAAGCGGTGTACTTGCCCACCTCGATGGAGGTGATGGTCTGCCGTGTGGTACCCACAGCCTCCGCCAGCTCTTCCTGGGACAGCCTGCGCGCCTTGCGCAGCTCACGGATCTTTGTTTTCATGGGATGCTCCTTTGTTTCCTCCCACGGGTCCGCGAAAGGAAAATGCTAAGTTAACTTTGCAAATAAAGCATAGCACGCTTTGCAAAATTTGTCAAGTACGCTTTGCGAAAAACATGACAGAGAAAGGGTCGTTTATAGTTGCACCCTTCGTAGGGCTTATGTCATGACCCCGCCGACCACTTACGAAAACTGAGCGCTTAACTCAATGCCAAAACGGAACATTACGCAACCAACGAATCATGCAATTAACATACCAATCGGCGGGGTCATGACCCCGCCCTACGAAGATAAACAATCTTTTACGCGGTCAACAGCTACTCCCGGACACCCGTTTGCGGCGGGATGCGGCTTCTTTTCCCGCCCAAACAGGAAAACCCCCCGGAATGGCATCCATTCCGGGGGAAATCCGTCTTCTGAATTATTCGGCGAAATCGGCGTCCTCGGCCACGGGCTCATGGTCGGAGACCACAACCTCGGGAGCGGGCTCCTCGGCGGGAGCTTCCTCAGCGGCAGGCGCTTCCTCAGCAGCGGGGGCCTCTTCGGCGGGAGCTTCCTCAGCGGCGGGAGCCTCTTCCGCGGGCTCCGCCTTCTGGCAGCAGGGGCACTGGGGCAGGCTGGCCAGGGTCTTCTTGGCCCAGGCGACGATCTGCTCACCGTAGGTGGCCAGGAGGTAAACAGCGCCGGCGGCCGCGGCCAGAGCGGTCAGAACTTTCACAACAGCATTCAGGGTTTTCATAACATTGACCTCCAAATCAATTTTATCCTACGCTTCAGTATAACCAATACAGGGGAAAAAAGCAATAAACATTTCATGAATTTGCGAAAAATAGCAAAATCCGGCACGGGGCGCCAACGCAGCCCCGGGGAAAGGGCGGACGCCTAAACATAGCCGTACATGCCCCGGACGCTGACCTCTCCGGAGGTCACGGACTCCAGGCTTCCGTCGGGGAAGGCCACCACCAGACCGCCCTCCTCGTCCACGTCCAGTGCCCTGCCGTGGCGGACCTCATCGCCCCGGACCAGGGAAATCTCCCGGCCGATGGTGACGCAGTCCCGCCGGTACCGGGCCAGCAGCTCCCCTTTTTCGGACAGCAGGATTTCCGACATGGCGTGCAGGGACTCCATCATGGCCGCCGCTACCTTTGCCCGGTCGATGTCCCGGCCGGCAGCCATGGCCAGGGACCCGGCCATATCCCGGATCTCCGGGGGGAAATCCTCCGGACGCTGGCGGCAGTTGACGCCGATGCCGATGATGGCGTAGTCCAGCCCGCCGCCGGGGGTCAGGCCCAGCTCCGTGAGGATGCCGCAGAGCTTTCTGCCGCCGGACACCAGATCGTTGGTCCATTTGATGCCGGGACGGAATCCGGCGGAGGCCTCCAGGGCGTCGCACATGGCCACCGCCGTGGCGCAGGTCAGGTGCATCAGCTCTTTTGGGGCGCAGCGGGGGCGCAGGAGCAGACTGAAGTAAATGCCGACCCCGGCAGGGGAGAGGAAGCTCCGGCCCCGCCGGCCGTGGCCGCCGGTCTGACGGTCGGCGATCAGCACGGTGCCCTGGGGGGCGCCCTGCCTGGCCAGCAGCTTCAGCCGGTCGTTGGTGGAGTCCAGAGACGCTATGTATTGGAACCGGTCCTTCCAGGGGTATTCCGGGGAAAGGCTGGTCAGAATCTGCTGCTTCATACTCAATCGATGTCCCTCAGAACTTCCTCCGGCGGGCGGTCCAGCACCTCCGGATGCTGCAGGATCCGCTTGTAGTGCTTGAAGAAGGCGGCGTAGTAGTACCCGTCCACGATCCGCTCGTCCAGAACGAATTTCACGTCCACATATTTGCGCTGGACCACGGTGCCGTCCTCCAGCACCTCATTGGCCCGGCGCTTCATGCCGAAGGCTCCGAAAACCGGCAGGTTGCCGAAGTCGTAGAGGTGGTGGTAGATGGGGGGAATGCCCAGGCTGCCCATGGAGGTGAAGAACAGGGAGCCGTGGAAGGGGCTGACCTCCAGCAGGAACTTGGGGAGCATCCCGAAATAGTCCAGGGTCTTCAGCAGCCACACCACGAATTTCAGCAGTACTCCGGGAATCAGGGTGAAGGCCCCGGCGGTGCTGTCGAAGTTGGAATCCAGGGGGGTGTTTTTCACGGTGTCCACGGCGGACTGAAGCTTGCGGTACACCTCGTCGGCGGTGTCCCGGGGATTCAGGTGGACCTTGATGACGGTGTCGGGGGAGTCGGCGGACATCTCCTTTTTGATGGTCATGCAGTACTGGATGTCGTCGCCCCGGGAGAAGACCTTCTGCCCGGACAGGAAACGGTTCAGGCCGGGATAGCGGCACAGGCCCCGGACGTAGGCGGCCAGCAGCACATGGGTGATGCCGAAGTTGGTCAGGCCCTCCCGGCGCTTCTGGCGGATGTAGCGGTCCACATGGGTGATCTCCAGAGCTTCCTCAAAGAAGTTGGAGGAGGTGTTCCGGGTGACCATGATGTAGGGCGAAACCTGGGCCATGGGCGGCAGGGAACGGATCCGCCGTCCGTCGGTGCGGTCGCCCCAGGTGGGGTGGTATTCGTCCACGGGATGGATCCGGATGGCGAAGACCAGGCACAGCATTCCCAGCAGCATCATCAGGTCCGGCAGGAACAGCCCCAAGGTATCCACGCTGCGCACCAGCAGGATCCGCCGGTAGCAGTACAGCAGGAAGAGGATGGGGCCCAGGACCACAGGCAACAGAAGCAGAATAAAGTGCCTGTGGCGTCCGGCGGTGATGTCGGTGTAGAGCCAGGCGAAGAAGACCAGGGCGATCCAGAACAGCCCGGTGATAAACCGGCTTTCCGAGGCCGCGGAGAAGCTGAGGCCCGCGTAAATGGCCATCAGCCAGACGGGAATGGCGGTTTTGTAGAACAGCTCCTTCCCGCTCAGCAGGGCGATGAGCGCATACAGTGCGGTTGCCGTGAGTGGCAGGATAATTTGGCTCCACACGTACTGCGATTCCCCGGACCCTTTCAAACCGGAGAACACAATGCGGGCCACTGCCGAAGCCACCATGCACAGCGCCATCAGCCAGGTCAGCGCGTTTTTGCGGCTGACGTAGAGGTGAATTCTGTTTTTCATACACACATAGTATATCAAACCCCCGGCCGGATGGCAATAAAAAAGTTGTTTTGGGCCCGTATTTTTCCGCCGGAAGGAAAATAGAGGGAAAAGAAAGTTGCGCTTTTCAACATCTCCCCCGGCACCCCTCCCCGGTCGGTGTCATCAACGAAAAGCTTCGATCTATGACCGTTTATCTTCGTTGGTTGCAGTGGCGCGGCAGCGCCCATGGCTTCCCCCGGGGGGAAGCTGGCATAAAAATCCGCTCTTCGGAACGGATTTTTATGACTGAAGAGGAACGGCGATATGTTCCGAATTTATATGCAGCTCGTTAAAAAGGTACAGTGGAAAAGGGTGTACAGTTTCATTTGACTGCATTGCGAATGGTAAGATGTCGCCGTTCCTCATCCGCCCCAGTGTGCGCACTGGGGCACCTTCCCCCCGGGGGAAGGTATTGCCCACTGCACAGCTTCAGCGCCGCGATATAGTCCGGCGCGGTGCCGCAGCAGCCGCCCAGGATGTCCGCGCCGTTGGCCTTGCAATCGCGCAGGATCCCGGCGAATTCCTCCGGGGTCATGGGGTATTCGGCGATGCCGTCGCCGTTGATCACGGGCATTCCGGCGTTGGGCTTGCAGATCAGGGGACCTTTCACAAACCTTCTCAGCTTGGCCACCAGATAGGGGGTCATCATGTCCGCCGACACGCAGTTGAAGCCCACGGCGGCGGCTCCTGCCTGTTCCAGCTCCTGCAGGATCTTTCCTGCGTCGGCCCCGGAGAACAATGAACCGTCGGACTGCATGGTAAAGGTGTACATGGCGGCTCCCGCGCCTTCCAACTCCGCGGCGGTGAGGATGGCCTCCGCCTCCTGCTGGTACAGCAGCGTCTCGCCCACCAGCAGGTCCGCGCCGCCGTCCATCAGCCCCCGGATCTGGCGGCGGTAGTTCTCCACCAGCAGGTCAAAACAGTCCGGGTCCCAGCTGTCGCAGAAGGTGGCCAGGGTGGTCAGATCTCCGGCGATGAGACAGCCGGGAGCGGCGGAGCGGCTCAGAGCCACCAGCGCTTCGTTGACCTTCTCGGTCTGCTTCTCCAGCCCAACGGCTTTCAGGGCAATGGGCTGGGCCTGGAAGGTGGGGGCGTAGATGATCTGGGAGCCGGCCTGGGCGTAGGAGCGCTGCAGGGCCACCAGAGGCTCCGGATGCTCCAGCACCCATTGTTCGGTACAGCAGCCCTTGGGCATGCCGGCGTTTCGCAGATTGGAGCCGGTGGCCCCGTCCAGGATGTGCAGGCCGCTGCGGACTTTGGCCTGGAATTCTTCTTTGGTGAGCATGGGAGATCCTCCTTGATCTTTTGATTGAGGCGATCCTTTGCCGGGGCCGGTCATGACATAAGCCCAGGGAAAAGGGACACAGGGAAACGATCCGTTATTATAATGTGTATACTGGTTTTATTCAGCTGGTCGATAAATTGGTGTATGCTGGGATGCTTCGTAGGGCTTATGTCATGACCCCGCCGACCCACTGCGAGTTTCCGATCGGTTGGTTGAACGGAAAATGGATCGTTCATACCGTAGGGCGGGGGCTCGCCCCCGCCAAAACGTAACTTTTTTCTGGCGATTCCGTTGAATGCTCCCCGGTCAAAAACCGAAACCTGGTCGGCGGGGTCATGACCCCGCCCTACGACCCTTCAAATTCCAATGGATCGGGCACCAGGCAAAGCTTCTGAGCGCATTCCATTATAAACCATTTCTTAAATAAATGCAACAATCATTGACCTTTGGGGTAAAATCTGCTACTATAGCAAAAGTTTCTGAAAATTGGAGGAGTATCCTATGAAGAAAACCGTATTGAGAGAGTACGCCCGGCTCATTGTCCGCTGCGGCGTCAACATTCAGAAGGGCCAGGAGGTCATGATCTATGCCGATCTGGACCAGCCTGAGTTCGTCCAGATGGTGGTGGAGGAGGCCTACAAGGCCAAGGCCAAGAAGGTCACCGTGGAGTGGAACTACCAGCCTCTGCAGAAGGTCCGGGTCCGCTACGAGTCCGTCAAGACCCTGGGCACCGTCCCCGAGTGGGTGAAGGCCAAGCAGGAGCATCTGTGTGAAGTGCTTCCCGCCCGGATCCACCTGATCTCCGAGGACCCCGACGGCCTGAAGGGCATCAACATGGAGAAGCTCGCCAAGGCCAATCAGATGGCCTATCCCATCCTGAAGCCCTACCATGACCGCCGGGAGAACAAGGAACAGTGGTGCATCGCCGCCGTTCCCGGTGCCGCCTGGGCCAAGAAGGTCTTCCCCGGTATGCGCACCAGCCAGGCCATGGAGAAGCTTTGGGAGGCCATCCTGTTTACCTCCCGGGTTACCGACGACCCCGTGAAGGCCTGGCAGGAGCATAACGCCGACCTCCATGACCGCTGCGCCTACCTGAACAGCCTGAAGATCCGGAGCCTGCACTACACCGCCGACAACGGCACTGACCTGACCGTGGGCATGATCCCCCAGGGCGAGTGGAAGGGCGGCGGAGACACCAGCCTGCAGGGCGTCTTCTTCAACCCCAACATCCCCACCGAGGAGTGCTTCATCTCCCCGATGAAGGGCGAGGCCGAGGGCATCGTCTATTCCACCAAGCCCCTTTCCTACCGGGGCATCCTCATCGAGAATTTCTCCGTCCGCTTTGAAAAGGGCAAGGCCGTGGAGGTCAAGGCGGAGAAGGGCGAGGACGTGCTGAAGACCATGATCGCCATGGACGAGGGCGCGGCTTACCTGGGCGAGTGCGCCCTGGTGCCCCAGCACAGCCCCATCTGCGAAAGCGGCATCCTGTTCTATAACACCCTGTTCGACGAGAACGCCGCCTGCCACCTGGCCCTGGGCATGGGCTTTGCCGACACCATCCAGGACTTCCAGAACAAGACCCTGGAGGAGTGCCGGGAGCTGGGCATCAACGACTCCATGATCCACGAGGACTTCATGATCGGCTGCGACAGCATGAACATCGACGGCATCTGCGAAGACGGCAAGGTGGTGCCCATCTTCCGCGGCGGCAACTGGGCGTTTTAAGCCCGCGAAGCTGCGGCGCGGAAAATGATCGTTTAGCTGCGCAGTGGGCAATACCTTCCCCCGGGGGGAAGGTGCCCCAGTGCGCGCACTGGGGCGGATGAGGAACGGCGACATCTTACCATTTGCAATGCAGTCAACTGAAACCGTACAGCCTTTTCCAATGTACCTTTTTAACGAGCTGCATACAAATTCGAAACATATCGCCGTTCCTCTTCAGTCATAAAAATCCGTTCCGAAGAGCGGATTTTTATGCCAGCTTCCCCCCGGGGGAAGCTATGGGCGCTCCCGCGCCAGAGGAGCCAACGAAGATAAACGATCATTTACCGCAGCACCGCACCCATGGTCGAGAGGCCCAGAGGATGTAGGTCCCGCACCCAGCGTGCGTAACGCATTCGCCGCGGGCCTTGCCCGCGTAAACGATCCTTTTCGGCATCCATGCCCCGCTCTGCACCGGTTTTCACGCTTTTTTGAAAAAAACTGAAAAAAACACTTGCATTCTTGCGCCCTGTGTGTTATGATATCCGGGCGATTGAAGATTGCTGAGGGCTACTATGCCCTTTAACTGATAAGAAAGAGGTGAACGAAATGAAGGAAGGTATCCATCCCAAGTACGAACAGACCACCATCCGCTGTGCATGCGGCAATGTCTTTACCACCGGTTCTACCAAAAAGGACATTCGCGTTGAGATCTGCTCCAAGTGCCACCCTTTCTATACCGGCAAGCAGAAGCTGGTTGACACCGGTGGACGTGTTGATCGGTTCAACAAGCGTTTTGGCCTGAAGTAAGACCCCTCAAGATCCGCACTACGGTATCGTGGTGCGGATTTTTCTTTTTGTTCACAATTTTCGACAGGAAAAGGATTGCCCCCGGTGTGGAATCTGTGGTATAATATTTTATAAAATGTAAGAACGAAGCGAGAGTTGAGATATGAGATGTCTCTTGCGGACGGAGGTATGAATGGAAGAGAATTTTGATCGGGCGGTCCAGGAGCGGGCGGTGCTGGTGGGCCTGAATGCCGACTGCTTTACCGACGAACAAACCGCCACTGCCGAGACACTGGAGGAGCTGGAGGACCTGCTGGAAACCGCCGGCGGCTTCTGCACCGGGAAGGTGCTGCAGAACCGCCACACCCCCGACTCCCACTGCTTTATCGGCGAGGGCAAGGCCCTGGAAGTGAAAATGCTGGTGGAGGCCACCGCTTCGACCATGGTGGTCTTTGACAACGAGCTGTCCCCCGGCAACATCCGGGCTCTGGAGGAGATCATCGGCGTCACGGTCCTGGACCGCAGCGCCCTGATCCTGGACATTTTCGCCCAGCGGGCAAAGACCAAGGAAGGCCGGCTGCAGGTGGAGCTGGCCCAGTACAAGTATCTGCTGCCCCGGCTCTCCGGCATGGGGGCCAGCCTCTCCCGGCAGGGCGGCGGCATCGGTACCCGTGGCCCCGGCGAGACCAAGCTGGAATCGGACCGCCGTCACATCCGGGAGCGGATCAACCGGCTGGAGGAGGAACTGGAGCAGGTCCGGAAGGTCCGCTCTGTTCAGCGGGAGCGCCGGATGAAGAATTCCATCCCGGTGGTGGCCATCGTGGGCTACACCAACGCGGGTAAGTCCACCCTTTTGAATCAGCTCACCGGCGCCGGGATCCCGGCCAACAACCGGCTCTTTGACACCCTGGACACCACCTCCAGGCTTTTGACCGTTTCGGACAACCTGGATGTGATTTTGTCCGACACCGTTGGCTTCATCGCCAAGCTGCCCCACCATCTGGTGGACGCCTTCCGGGCGACCCTGGAGGAGCTGGAATACGCGGACCTGCTGCTGCACGTTATCGACGCTTCCGATCCCTACCTGGAGCAGCACATCGCGGTGGTGAACAAGCTCATTTCCCAGCTGGCCCGGCCCGGCACCCCGGTGCTGAAGTGCTACAACAAGGCCGACCTGGTCTATTCCGAGGACATCCCCGTGGGCCGGGACATTGTGGCCATCTCCGCCAAGCGGGGCATCAACATGGACGGCCTGCTGAAGGCCATCGAGAAGGCCCTGGACCAGGCCCGGCACCATGTGGTGCTGCGGCTGCCCTATTCCATGGGCGGCCAGGTGGAGACCCTCCACGACAACGCCCAGGTGAAGTCCGTGGAGTATACCGCCGAGGGAATCGAAGTGGAAGCCGTGCTGGACGAGATCCTGTTCGGCAGGCTTCGGGAGTATGTGATCAAGGAGTGCTGACACTTGGAGGAGTACCTGGTGCCCACCCGGTTCGGGGAAGCTGAATTTATCGAAAAGAAATCCCGCTTCATCGGCCGGGCCTGGCCCGTGGAGTCGGAGGAGGAAGCCCTGGAGAAGATCCAGCAGATGAAGAAGCAGCATTACGACGCCACCCACAACTGCTGGGCCTACATCATAAAAGACGGCCCGGTGCGCTTCTCCGACGACGGAGAGCCCGGCGGCACCGCGGGAATGCCCATGCTGCAGGTACTGCAGCGGGAGGGGCTGTATAATGTGGTCTGCGTGGTGACAAGGTACTTTGGCGGCATTCTCCTGGGGGCCGGGGGCTTGGTCCGGGCCTACACCAGAGGGGCCAAGATCGCTGTGGACGCCGCCGGAAAGTCCATGAAGCGGGTCTGGACGGTGCTGTACGTGCCCTGCCCCTACCCCTTCTACGAGCGGGTGAAGCTGGAGGCCGCCAATTTCGGCGGCATGGTCCGTCAGACGGACTTCGGCGCGGAGGTGGAGCTGGAGCTTCTCTTCCCGGAAAACCAGGTGTCGGCCTTTCTGGAAAAGCTGACGGACATGACCGCCGGCACCGTGGAGGCCTTGGAAACCGGACAGGAGTACCGGGCGTTTCCTGTTGAAAACTGAAAATTACTTAAGGTGCTTATCGGCTTTGCTCAACAAAGCGACAAATTGGAATTTGACGGGGTGTTCCGTAGGGCGGGGTCATGACCCCGCCGACCAGGTTCCGATTTATGCCCGGGGATCATTCAACGGAATCGCCAGGAAATCGTTACGTTTCGGCGGGGGCGAGCCCCCGCCCTACGGTATGAACGAGCCATTTTCCGTTCAACCAACCGATCGGAAACTCGCAGCGGGTCGGCGGGGTCATGACATAAGCCCTACGAAACATCCCTGCAAACACCTATTTACCGGGCAGCTGTGTAAAGCCGATATGCACGTTACTGAAAATGGTTGGATCGATGCTGTGGCGCTTACGGCGCCGCAGCAACCATCGTAAAACTCATAGGCGCAATCAAATTCAATAAACGGAGGGATTGCCATGACGGTACGGGAAGAATTGGAGCGGCAGGAGCATAAGCGCCTGAATCCTTTGGCTGCCTTCGCGGATCAGAGCAAGGGCCGTCCCCGGTTCGAGGAGCCCCGGGAGGAGGACGTGCGGACCTGCTACCAGCGGGACATTGACCGCATCGTCCACAGCAAGGCCTTCCGCCGTCTGATCCACAAGACCCAGGTGTTCCTCCGGCCGGAGGGGGACCACTACCGGACCCGGATGACCCACACCCTGGAGGTAAGCCGGATCGCCGGCACCATCACCCGGGCCCTGGGACTGAACGAGGACCTGGCCGAGGCCATTGCCATGGGCCACGATCTGGGCCACACGCCCTTCGGCCACGCCGGTGAAGCGGCGCTGACCCAGTGCCTGGGCAAGCCCTTCCGCCACAACGAGCAGAGCCTGCGGGTGGTGGATTATCTGGAAAAGGACGGCCAGGGCCTGAACCTGACCTACGAGGTCCGTATGGGGATCCTGGGCCACACCGGCGAGAGCTGGCCGGAAACCCTGGAGGGCCAGATCGTCCGCCGTTCCGACCAGATCGCCTACGTCAACCACGACATCGACGACGCCATCCGGGCGGGGATCCTGACCAATGACGACATTCCCCGGGCCATATCCGGCGTGCTGGGCAATACCCACAGCTGCCGCATCAACACCCTGGTCACCGACGCCATCCGGACCTCCCGGGAGGCGGGGGCGGTGTGCCTTTCTCCGGTGGTGGACCGGGCGCTGAAGGATCTGCGGGCCTTCATGTTCGAGCGGGTCTACCGCAACCCAGTAGCCAAGGGGGAGGAGAGCAAGGCCAAGGCCATGCTGCAGCGGCTGTACGAATATTACATCACCCATCCTGAGTCCCTGCCGGAGGACTTTCAGCCCCAGCTGAGCTTTGACGGCATGGAGCGCACCGTCTGCGACTATATTGCCGGCATGACGGACAACTACGCCGTGGACAAGTATACCGAGATCTTTATCCCCATGGGCTGGAACGTCAGAGGGTAGAGAAGAATGTAAAATTCCGGTAACGATTCAGTAGCACCCGAAATTTCTCATATCAATGATCGTTTACGCTTGCACCATTTCGTAGGGCGGGGTCATGACCCCGCCCTACGAAGGCTGCAACTATAAACGATCCTTTACGTGAAATTCTCTGCCACGACTGAATCGCTACAAATTCTGAATGACCCGCGAAAGGAGGAGGGACCATGGCTTTCCCACCGGCATTTTTGGATGAGCTGACCGCGAGAAACCCAATTGAAGATGTGGTGGGGCAGTATGTGACCCTGAAGCGGTCCGGGTCCAACCTGTTTGGCCTGTGTCCCTTCCACGGGGAGAAGACCGCCTCCTTTTCCGTGGCTCCCGACAAGGGGATCTACTACTGCTTCGGCTGCCACAAGGGCGGCGGCGTCATCAATTTTGAGATGGAGATCGAGGGCCTGAGCTATCCCGACGCCGTCCGGGCCCTGGCCAAGCGGGCGGGAATGGAGGTCCCCGAGGACGAGCAGTACCAGTCCCGCTACCGCCAGCAGGAGCGGCTGTGGGCGCTGCACAAGGAGGCAGCCCGGTTCTTTCACAGCCAGCTCTACGCCCCCATCGGCGCGGAGGCGATGAAGTATGCCCAGGGCCGGGGCATGTCCCAAACCACCCTGACCCGGTTCGGCATCGGCTACGCCCCGGACAGCTGGACGGATCTGGTGGACGCCATGCGGAAGAAGGGCTATACCGATCAGGAACTGAAGGACTCGGGCCTTGTGACCCAATCCCGGAAGAACGGCGGCCTTTTCGACCGGTTCCGGGACCGGCTGATGTTCCCTATCATCGATGTCCGGGGCAATGTCATCGGCTTCGGCGGCCGGATCATGAACAATACGGACAAATCCGCCGCCAAATACTTAAACTCTCCGGAGACTCTGATCTTCAACAAGCGCAAGAACCTCTTTGCCCTGAACCTGGCCAAAAAGAGCAAGCTGGGATACCTGATCCTGGTGGAGGGCTATATGGACGCCATCGCCCTGCACCAGTACGGCTTTGACTGCGCGGTGGCCTCCCTGGGCACCGCCCTGACGGAGGACGGCGCCGCGCTGCTGTCCCGGTACACCGACCAGGTGGTGCTGATCTACGACGGCGACACCGCGGGCCAGAACGCCACCCAGCGGGCCATTCCCATTCTGGAAAAGGCGGGGCTGAAGGTGAAGGTCCTGCAGATGCGGGACGCCAAGGATCCGGATGAATTTCTGAAAAAATTCGGCGCCGACCGGTTTCGGCTTCTGCTGGAGGAATCCTCCAACCGGGTGGAATACCAGCTGGGCGCCATCGCGAAGAAGTATGACCTTCGGGACGACGACCAGCGGGTGCAGTACCTGCAGGAGGCGGCGGAGCTTCTGGGGAGCCTCCCGGGAGCGGTCCAGCGGGAGGTCTACGGCACCCGGGTGGCGGAAAATGCCCGCATCGGCCCCGACGCCATGAAGCTGGAGATCGACCGGGCCAGAAAACGCCGTCTGGCCCGGGAGAAAAAGCAGCAGGAGAAGATCGATCTGGCTCCCGCCCGGAGCCTGCAGCCCAAAAGCAGGACCATCCGCTATGACAATCTGAAATCCGCCATGGCGGAGGAGATGCTGCTGGCCCTGATCCTTCAGGAGCCTGCCCTGCTGGAGCAGACGGGGGAGCTGAAGCCGGAGATCTTTTCCTCGCCGCTGCTGGGCCGGGTCTACGGCCAGTTGGCCCAGCGTTACCGCCAGGGGCTGGAGGTGTCCGTCGGCGGCCTGACGGACCTGACAAACGAGGAGATGTCCCATGTGGCGGGGATCCTCCAGCGGCAGCACGGACCTGTGAACGAGCAGGCACTGCAGGACTGCCTGGGGACCATCCGTCGGGAATACCAGGCCCGGAAGGTGGAGACAGAGGACGACCTGCTGGCTCTGCGCAATCAATTGAAGGAAAGAAAAGGAATCAAAGCATGACACAGGAGCTTTTGGATAAGCAAACAGAGACCCCCATCAGCACCGGTGAGGAGGATGTCCGGCAGTTTCTGCGGGAGATCCGGGAATATCCCCGTCTGACGCCCGAGGAGGAACGGGAGCTGGCCAGACGCTGCGCCCAGGGGGATGAGAACGCCATCCGCCAGATGGTCAACTCCAATCTGCGGCTGGTGGTGTCCATCGCCCGGGAGTATGCCGGCCGGGGCGTGGCGCTGATGGACCTGATCCAGGAGGGCAGCATCGGCCTGCTGGCCGCCGCCCGGAAATTTGACTATACCAGAGATCTGCGCTTTTCCACCTACGCCACAAAATGGATCCGTCAGGGGGTGACCCGGTGTCTGCTGAACCATTCTGGCCCCATCCGGGTGCCCCTGCACACCGCCGAGCGGATGCGCAAGGTCCAGTCGGTCCGCTCCGCCCTGCTTCAGGAGAACGGGGAGGAGCCAACCCCGGCGGAGATCGCGGAGCGCAGCGGCATCCCGGAGGCCAAGGTGGAGGAGCTGATGCAGTTGACCCCCGACGTCTGCTCCCTGGACGTGCCCACGGGAGAGGATGACGACGGCGCTCTGGGAAGCCTGCTGCAGGATGCCCAGGCCCCCCAGCCCTACGAGGAGCTGGTCCGGCAGGAGCTGGAACACACCATGGACTGGCTGCTGTCCACCCTCACCGACCGCCAGCAGCAGATCCTGCGGCTGCACTTCGGCATGGAGGACGGCCACTGCTACTCCCTGGAGGAGATCGGCAAAAAGCTGGGGATCTCCAAGGAGCGGGTCCGCCAGGTGGAGCGGCAGGCTATGGACAAGCTGCAGAAAAACGGTGCCAGTCTGGGATTGGAGGAGTTTTTAAATGAATGAACTGGATTTTTCCTTTGAGGACAGCCCCTGGGAGGCGTTCCTGCGGACCCGGCGTCCCGGAGACACCGTCTCCGCCGCCAACCTTCTGGCCCTGCTGGAAGGGGAGGAGGAGCAGGCTCTGGAGGATGCCCTGGAGGAGCTGGAAGCGGAAGGCATGGAGTTGAGCCTGTCCGAGCTTCCCCGGGCAGCGGGGACGGGAGAGGCGGCTCTGCGGCTGCGGCAGGAGGTCCAGCTTGTGAAAAAGGGCCTGAAGCCAAAGGCGCTGGAGCCCAACGATCCCCTGCGGCTGTACCTGGAGGAGGTGGCCGCCATGGGCGTCTCCGGCGACGAGGAGGTCCTGGCCGGCCGCTGCGCCCGGGGCGACGGGAAGGCCATGGAAGCCCTGACGGAGCTGGGCCTGAAGCGGGTCATTGCCCTGGCCTCGGAGCATGTGGGCTACGGCGTGCTGCTGCTGGACCTGATCCAGGAGGGCAGTTTGGGCCTGTGGCAGGCGGTTCAGAGCTACCGTTCGGGGGATTATTCCGCTTACCGGGACCGGTGGATCCGGTTTTACATGGCCAGAGCGGTGACGCTGCAGGCCCGGGCCAACGGCGTGGGCCAGAAAATGCGCCAGGCTCTGGAGGACTACCGGGCCGTAGACGAGCGGCTGCTGTCGGAGCTGGGCCGGAATCCCACCCTGGAGGAGATCGCCGGGGAGCTGCATATGACGCTGGAGGAAGCCGCCTCCGTCCGCAAGACACTGGAGGACGCCCGTCTGCTGGCCCAGGCCAGACAGCCTGTGGAGCCGGAGGAGGAACAGGAGGCTCAGGAGCAGGCCGTGGAGGACACCGCCCTCTTCCAGATGCGCCAGCGGGTGATGGACCTGCTGTCGGCGGTCAGCGAGGAAGACGCGAAGCTTCTGACATTGCGCTTCGGCCTGGAGGGCGCCAAGCCCTTAAGCCCCGAGGAAGCGGGCAAGCGCTTAGGCCTGACCCCCGACGAGGTGCTGGCCAAAGAGGCTGCCGCCCTGGCAAAGCTGAGAAACGGATAAACGATACCAGCAGTATGCTGTAACAGCGAAATCAGATTGGTACCCAACGTAGGGCTTATGTCATGACCCCGCCGACGCACTGCGTTGATCTATGCACCTGGTTAGAAGCAGAATCCATACAATATGCATCTGATTTCCACAGGCAGTCACATAGGCTGGTCGGCGGGGTCATGACATAAGCCCTACGTTGGGTGTTTTCTCAATCCAGGAAATACCATCGTTATGCATTCATATCAATATAGAAATGAGGAATCATCATGGCCAAAACCATCTCCATCGCCATTGACGGCCCTGCCGGGGCGGGCAAAAGCACCATCGCCCGGCGTCTGGCAAAGGAACTGGGATACTATTATGTGGACACCGGGGCGATCTACCGCACCGTGGCCTACTTCTTTGACCTGTGGGGCATCAGCCCCAAGGATCTGGACGGCATCACCCGCTACATCGACGAGCTGACCATTGGCATCGAGTACGACGAAGAGGGCGTTCAGCACATGATCATGAACGGCATGGATGTCACCGCCGACATCCGCACCCAGGACATCTCCCAGAAGGCCAGCCTGGTGTCCGCCCACGCCATCGTCCGGGATCTGCTGCTGGATATGCAGCGGGACATGGCCGCGAAGCACAATGTGATCATGGACGGCCGGGACATCGGCACCGTGGTGCTGCCTAAGGCCACGGTGAAGATCTTCCTGACGGCCTCCCCGGAGGTCCGGGCCCACCGCCGCACCAAGGAGCTGCTGGACAAGGGCCAGAAGGCGGATTACCAGCGGATTCTGAAGGAGATCCAGCAGCGGGACTATCAGGACACCCACCGGCAGGTGGCGCCCCTGAAGGCTGCCCGGGACGCGGTGACGCTGGATACCTCCGAAATGGACCTTGACAGCGTCATCGCCGCCATCAAGGAGATCGTGTCCCGGAAGGTGGCCCTATGAGCGTAACGGTGGCCAAAAATGCCGGCTTCTGCTTCGGCGTCAGCCGGGCGGTGGAGCTGGTGGAGCAGGCAGCCGCGGCGGGAAAACGCGTGGTAACCCTGGGGCCCATTATCCACAACCGCCATGTGGTGGAACGGTTCCGGCAGATGGGCGTGGGGGTCATTGAGGCCCCGGAGGAGGCGGAACCCGGGGACACGGTGATCATTCGCTCCCACGGCGTCAGCCGGGCGGTGTACCGGAATCTGGAGGAACGGGGCGTGGAGATCATCGACGCCACCTGCCCCTTCGTCAAGCGGATTCACGGCATCGTCAGCCGGGCGGCGGAGGAGGGACGGCTGAGCATCATCATCGGCACCCCCACCCACCCGGAGGTGGAGGGCATTGCCGGCTGGTGCGGCGAATATCGGGTCTTTGAGAGCCTGGAAGATCTGAAAAACTGGGCCGAATCCCGGGAGGATCTTAAGAATTCGGCAATTTGCATGGTTTCACAGACAACTTCCACTGAATCTTTGTGGAAATCGTGCGGAAATTTTGCAAAAAAACAGTTTACTAACTTGAAAATTTTTGATACAATATGTAGAGCAACTGAGTATAGGCAAAGCGAAGCAGCGCAGTTAAGTGAAATCTGTCAAGCAATGGTCGTTGTCGGAGATCTCAAAAGTTCCAACACAGGCCGTCTCGCTATGATTTGCCGAGAACACTGCGGCAAGGTCTTCCTGGTGGACAACGCCACGGAGCTGAAAGCGGAAGACTTTCGCGGTGTCACCGATGTTGGAATCACTGCCGGTGCGTCAACTCCGGCGTGGATTATAAAGGAGGTCAACAAGACTATGAGCGAAATTACCAATGTTGAGGCTGTGCAGGAGGAGAACTTTGCCGAGCTTCTCGAGCAGTCCGATCTTGGCACCAAGCATGCCGGCTATATTCCTTATGATGAAGTCAGCACCGATCCCTCTGTGAAGCCCGAGGACATCCTGAAGGTGGGCGACGAGATCGAGGTCTTCGTGGTTCGCGTCAACGATCAGGAAGGCACCGTGCAGCTGTCCAAGAAGAAGCTGGACGGCCTGAAGGTCTGGGACGACATGGCCCAGTGGGTGGAGGACAAGACCACCGTCGAAGGCGTCATCACCGAGGAGAACAAGGGCGGCCTGGTGGCCAATGTGAAGGGCATCCGGGTGTTTATCCCCGCTTCCCAGTCCGGCATCGCCAAGGGCGGCGACATGGCCGGCATGGTGGGCAAGACCGTGCAGATGAAGGTCACCGAGGTCAACCGTGCCCGCCGCCGTGTCATCGGCTCCATCCGCGCCGTCACCTCCGAGGCCCGCAAGGCTGCTCAGGAGAAGATCTGGGCGGAGATCGAGAACGGCAAGAAGTACCACGGCGTTGTGAAGTCCCTGACTTCCTACGGCGCTTTCGTGGACATCGGCGGTGTGGACGGCATGGTCCATGTTTCCGAGCTGAGCTGGAACCGGATCAAGACTCCCGCCGACGTTGTGAAGGTTGGCGACGAGATCGACGTTTACGTCATCTCCTTCGATCCCGAGAAGCACAAGATCTCCCTGGGCTACAAGACCGCCGAGATGAACCCCTGGAACCAGTTCATGACCAAGTACGCCGTGGGCGACGTGGTGGATGCCAAGGTTGTCAAGCTGATGACCTTCGGTGCCTTCGCCGAGATCCTGCCCGGTGTTGACGGCCTGATCCATATCTCCCAGATCGCGGACCGCCGCATCGGCAAGCCCGAGGATGTGCTGTCCGAGGGTCAGGAGGTCAAGGTCAAGATCACCGACGTTGACGCCGAGAACAAGCGCATCTCCCTGTCCATCCGCGCTCTGCTGGAAGAGGCTGCTGAGGACGCCGAGTAATTTGCAACAAGATACCGGGGCTGCGCGCGTAGCCCCGGTATTTTTTCGCAGGAGGCAGTGGTTTCCCCTGCCGGAAATTCACCCGCAAAGGATCGTTTATCTTAAGTAATGGACGCACCCCAAAACCTTCCCCCCTCGGGGGAAGGTGCCCCAGTGTGCACACTGGGGCGGATGAGGGGCCACCGCACCAAAGGGGTTAACGTAGGTAAACAGGAGTAACCTGTTGGAAATTCTCTATTTTTCGTTACGTCTGCGGTAATTGCTACGTTTTCCCCTCATCCGTCACGGCTTCGCCGTGCCACCTTCCCCCGAGGAGGAAGGTTCTGGAGCGTAAACGAGCCTTTACCGCAATAACGATACCGGGCTTTTCGGGAAATCAGCGATTCCCGATGTCCCGGACACCCGCGAACCGATCGCCTACGAACGCATTCTCATGGAGAAGCACCGTAAAATCGCCGGACCTCCGGCTCAAATCCACAGAAAAGGAGTATATTCACATGGTCAAGCACATCGTTCTGTATACCTTCAAGGAGGGCGTTGACAAAGACGACGCCGTGAAGCTCATTGCCTCCGTCCTGGAGCCCCTGGTGGGAAAGATCCCCGGTTTGCTGCATCTGGAGATCCGCAGGGCCTTCAACGGCATGGACTACGCTCTGTATTCCGAGTTTGAGAGCCGGGAAGCCCTCAGCGCCTACGCCGTCCATCCTCTGCACCAGGAGGCCAAGACCCACTTCTTCCACCTGTTGGATTCCCGGGTGGCCGCGGACTACGAGGCGTAAGGAAGCTTTTCCCCGGAGTGGACTGATACGGATATCGAAAAGGAGAAAAACACATGAAAGCAATCGTAACCGTGGTGGGCAAGGACCGGGTGGGCATCATCGCCGGAGTCTGCACCGCCCTGGCCGGGTTCAACGTCAACGTCCTGGACATCAGCCAGACCGTCATGCAGGGCTACTTCACCATGATGATGGCCGTGGAGGTCTCCGGGTGCAATGTCCCCCTGGCCGAGCTGGTCACCCGCATGGACGAGATCGGCAGGGATATGGGCCTGTCCATCCGTGTTCAGCGGGAGGACATCTTCGAAGCCATGCACCGGATCTGAGGTGATATGCCATGCTGAATCAGAAGGACATCCTGGCAACCCAGGATATGATCGACAAGCGGCATCTGGACATCCGGACCATCACCATGGGCATCAGCCTCCTGGACTGCTGCGACCCGGATCTGAAGACCTGCTGCCATAAGATTTACAGCAAGATCACCCGCTGCGCCAAAGACCTGGTGAAGGTGGGCGAGGACATTGAGAAGGAATTCGGCATTCCCATCGTCAACAAGCGGATCTCCGTCACCCCCATCTCCATAGTGGCCGGTTCCTGCGAAACGGAATCCTATGTGGAGATCGCCAAAACCCTGGACGCTGCCGCGAAGGTCTGCGGGGTCAACTTCATCGGCGGCTTTTCCGCCCTGGTCCAGAAGGGCTGCACGGCAGGGGACTGGAAGCTGATCCGTTCCATTCCCGAGGCCATGGCGGCCACGGAGCGGGTCTGCGCCAGCGTCAATGTGGGCTCCACCAGGGCGGGCATCAACATGGACGCCGTGGCGGAAATGGGCAGGATCGTCAAGAAGACCGCCCAGCTGACTGCCGATAACGACGGCCTGGGCTGTGCCAAGGTGGTGGTATTCGCCAACGCGGTGGAGGACAACCCCTTCATGGCCGGTGCCTTCCACGGCGTGGGAGAGCCGGAGTGCGTGCTGAACGTGGGCGTCTCCGGTCCCGGCGTGGTGTATCACGCTCTGCAGAGCGTCAAGGGACAGCCCTTTGACGTGGTGGCGGAGACCATCAAGAAGACCGCCTTCCAGATCACCCGTATGGGCCAGCTGGTGGGCCAGGAGGCCTCCCGCCGCCTGGGGATCCCCTTCGGCATCGTGGACCTGAGTCTCGCGCCCACCCCCGCGGTGGGGGACAGCGTGGCCCGGATCCTGGAGGAGATGGGCCTGGAGGTCTGCGGCACCCACGGCACCACGGCGGCTCTGGCATTGCTGAACGACGCGGTGAAAAAGGGCGGCGTCATGGCCTCCAACCACGTGGGCGGCCTGTCCGGCGCCTTTATCCCCGTGTCCGAGGACGAGGGCATGATCGCCGCGGCGGAGTCCGGCACCCTGGTGCTGGATAAGCTGGAAGCCATGACCTGCGTGTGCAGCGTGGGCCTGGACATGATCGCGGTGCCGGGGGATACCTCCGCCGCCACCATCTCCGCCATCATCGCCGACGAGGCCGCCATCGGCATGGTCAATTCCAAGACCACCGCCGTGCGGATTATCCCCGCCCCCGGCAAGGTGGTGGGTGACCGGGTGGAAATGGGCGGACTGCTGGGCAGCGCTCCGGTGATGCCCGTTCACGACAAGTCCAGCGAGAACTTCGTCGCCCGTGGCGGCCGGATCCCCGCACCGCTGCAGAGCCTGAAGAACTGATTTCGAGGGAACACCAGAGGACTGCGCAAAGTGGATGGGAAGAACAAAACTATTCAGCCGTACCCTATATTCCCCATATAAATGATCGTTTAGCGGCCCAATGGCCCCCTCTGATGAGGGGGCTGTCAGCGAAGCTGACTGGGGGAGAGAAAGCCTGAAAGCTTTCGCATTCCTGGTAGCGCACATCTCTTTCGCGTTGAAAAAGGGGCTGTTCAGAAAGTCTCCGAAAAAACAGCAAGGGGCTGCCTCACTAAGGTAAAAGTACACAAATGACAGTTCTTTTATTTGTGCAATTTAACTTTAGTGAGACAGCCCTTTTTGATCATTTCGCGGACAGGTCCACGCTTCTTCGGAGGATCGAATGGGCGGGAACGGGTCTGGGCAGGGGAATGGTGAATTTCATCTGAGGGGTTCTGGGCTCCTCCAGGGGATTCCCCTGGGCGTCGGCCATATTCCCGGCCACAATGGGGAAGGGCCGCAGGTCGGGGCCAACCACTTCCAGCGCGTCCCCTGCGCGGAATTTGTTGTTCAGGCTGCATACCGCGATACCGTTTTCGTCGCAGGATTCCACTTTGGCGCAGATCTGCCAGTCCCGGATGTAGCGGGAATTTTCCACATACTGCCCCGGCTGGCCATAATAGAAGCCGGTGGAGTAGACCCGGTGGGACACATGCTCCACCTCGTCCCGCCAGACAGGGTCCAGGGGACGGCCCGCGAAGGCGTCGTCGATGCAGTGCCGGTAGGCTCCCGTGACGATGGCGGCGTAGTAGGCGGACTTGGCCCGGCCCTCCACCTTGATGCAGTCCACCCCGGCCTCCATCAGGTCATCCAGGTGGTCGATCATACACATATCCCGGGAATTTAAAATGTAGGTTCCCTTATCGTCCTCAAAAACCGGGAAATACTCCCCGGGACGCTTTTCCTCCATCAGGGCGTACTGGTACCGGCAGGGCTGGGCGCAGGCACCCCGGTTGGAGTCCCGGCCGGTCATGTAGTTGCTCAGCAGGCACCGGCCGGAGTAGCTGACGCACATGGCCCCGTGGCCGAAGGTCTCGATCTCCAGCCTGGGATCCACCTTCTGCCGAATGGTGCGGATCTCCTTCAGGCTCAGCTCCCGGGCCAGAACCACCCGGCTGGCGCCCAGGTCAAACCAGGCCTGGGCGCATTCGTAGTTGGCGATGGACTGCTGGGTGGAAATGTGACGCTGGCAGTGGGGCGCGTATTTCCCCGCCAGGGTAAAGGCGCCCAGGTCAGCCAGGATCAGAGCGTCCACCCCCGCCGCCTCCAGCTGCTCCAGGTACCGGGGCAGTTGGGCGGCTTCGTCGTTTCTGGGCATGGTGTTCACGGTGACGTGGCATTTTACGCCCCGGTCATGGGCGTATTTCACCGCCAGGGGCAGCTCCTCGGGGGTGAAATTCCCCGCGAAGGAGCGCATACCGAAGCTGGTCCCGGCGAGATACACCGCGTCCGCGCCGTACAGCACCGCCATTTTCAGCCGTTCCATATCCCCGGCGGGACTGAGTAATTCCAGTTTCTTCATCAGTCCTCCGATGCGGCCGCGAACTGGGCCCGCCATGTCTCATGCTCGTCATAGGTGGTGGAGAACTGGTGCATACCGGTGGAGGGATTCAGCACGTAGTAATAGTAGTCGTGGGCTTCGGGATTCAGCGCCGCCAGGATGCTGGCAAGACCCGGATTGGAGATAGGTCCAGGGGTCAGACCCATGTGAGTATAGGTGTTGTAGGGGCTGTCTATGCCGGTATCGATGGTCTCGTTGGCGCCGTCCTGGGCGTAGACCAGAGCCGCGTCGATGTTCAGGTAAGCGGGGGTGTCGCCCCAGCGGAACAGACGGTTGTAGATAACACCGGCGATCTTGGGACTTTCGGCGGGAGCCGCGGATTCCTTCTCGATGAGGGAGGCCACGATGACCACCTCCCGGACGGTGTATCCGCCGCCGGTGACATTGGCGTTCAGGGTGTCGATCTGGCCGTGCATCTCCTCGGAGAACTTCACGTCGAAGTTGTCCAGCATCTTTTCCAGCACCTCTCTGGGGGAGGAATTCTTGTAGAATTCGTAGGTGTCCGGGAACAGGAAGCCCTCCAGACAGTACTTGTCGCCCCGCTCCACGTCCTTCAGGAACCAGTAGTCATCCAGCTCGCCGTTGGCGGCGTAGGCCCCGATGTCCACGGTGGTGCAGACCTTGTTCTCCTGGAGCAGATTGAAAATCTGGCGGCAGGTATAGCCTTCGGGGATGGTCAGCTTGATCACCTCCCGGCTGGATCTGGGGGACATGAAGCTGACCAGGGCGTGATAGTCATAGCGGGTATTCAGATCGTAAATGCCGGGCTGAATATCCTCCTTGGCGTCGGAAATGGAGGCGTAGAGGTTGAACAGGCTCTTGTAGCGGATGAGGCCCGCGTCGTAGAGCTTGTCGGTGATGTCCTCCATGGTGTCGGCTTCGTAGATGGTGATGGTGACGGGCTTGTCCTCCCGGCCGAAGGCCAGCACGTCGGCGGCGCAGACCCACAGCATCCGTCCGGCGGTGACGCCGATGGCCAGGATCAGAGCCAGCCACACGAAGGTCACCAGAATGTTGGGGATGCCCAGCAGACCTTCGCCCTTTTTCCGCTTGGGACGGCCCTTCCGGGTGGGACGCTGGTGGGCGGGGATCCGGTCCTCCGGGGCCGGAGCGTTGAGCATCTCGTCAAATTCCTGGCCGTTGTCCCGGTATTCCTGGTCGTTGACATCGTCCTGCTCCTGCTCCGGTTCCTCGGGCAGGGAGAATTCCGGATCGTCCAGAATGCTCATATCGAAGGGAGGCTCCGGCTCGTCGTGGCCCAGCATCCCATGGAAATCCATGGCGCTGTTGTCCGGGGTGATCTCCTCCCCCACCTGGGGAGAGGTCAGGCGGCTGTCGGTGCTGTTTGGGGTTTCCGCCGGGTAGTCCTCATCCACGTCGGGGATCCGGTCCATGAAATCCCGCCCGTGGGAGGCGGTGTCCTCCGGAAGGGGGATCTCCTGGGAAAAGGCTTCCTGCTGAGGATCTTCCGGCTGTGAGGGCAGCCAGGGCTCCTCCGGCTGGGGGGCAGGTTCCGGGCTGTCCTCCGGCTGGGAGAAGCCGGTGCCGGAAAGGTCCTCTATGGCGGGAGGGTCTTCCTGAACCGGTGCGGAAGGAACCGGCTCCTGCTCTTCGGGCAGGGGCGAATTGTCCTCCCACTCCGGGAATTGATTGTGATCCATATTGTGTTCCTCCTGGTCAGCGGATGACGATCTGCCTGGCGATGGCGTCGGCGGCCTCCTGGCCCTTCAGGGCGGCGATCAGCGCCAGGCCGAAGGGAATGGCACATCCGGCGGAGGTGCCGGTGATCAGATTGCCGTCGGTGACGGCGGCGGCGTTTTCCGCCATTCGGGCGCTGCCCATCTGGGCTTCACAGCCGGGATAGCAGGTGGCGTTTTTGCCGTCGGGAATGCCCAGGTCCGCCAGCACCGTGGGACCGGCGCAGATGGCGGCGGTGAGCTTGCCGTTTTCCCAGGCGAAGGCGATGGCGTCCATGGCCTCCCGGCTTGCCCGGATGGAGGCCACGCCCTTCAGCCCGCCGGGAAGAATGATCCCGTCCATTTTGGTCAGCTCCATTTCCCCAAGCTCCAGATCAGCCTGAATGGGGATGCCGTGGCTTCCGGTGACGGTCTTGCCGTTGATGCCCACGGTGGCGACCTCAATTCCCGCCCGGCGCAGCAGGTCCAGGGGAGCCACAGCCTCTGTCTCTTCAAAACCGGTTCCCAGTAACATGTAAATCATTTTGTTTCCTCCAAGCATGCCGCCACATGGCGGTAGATTTCTTCGTGGATATCCTCGATGGAGCGCATGGCGCCATCCCGGACGCAGGAAATGACGGTCCAGCCGTAGTATTGGGCGGCGGCCCTTCCGGTGCGGCGGCAGGTGGCGAGATACGCCATATCCTGTTCGTGGATATCCGCGTGGGTATGTGTGTCCTGTTCCCGGCGGCGCATCAGCTGCTCCGTAAAGTCCGTGGGAACGTCCAGATAGATGACCAGGTCGGGACGGGGAAGCCCCAGCTTGTCATATTCAAAGTCGTAGAGCCATTTCAGAAAGTCCGCCTGCTTTTCCGACGGCTCCTTGGAGGCCTGGTGAACGGCGTTGGAGGTGGTGTAGCGGTCGGAAAGCACCAGCCCCCCTTCTTCGTACCACTGCCCCCAGACCTTTTTGTAGGAAGCGTAGCGGTCCACGGCATAGAACGCGGAGGCGGCATAGGCGTTGACATCGGAGGGGCTGCTGCCGAATTCCCCTCCCAGATACATCCGGATCAGCGCGGAGCTGGGCTCCGAATACTGGGGAAATACCAGCTTTTGGAAGGACCGGTTTTCCCGCTCCAGCCGCTGGGTCAAAAGCCGGAACTGAGTAGACTTTCCGGAGCCGTCGGTGCCCTCGATTACGATTAGTTTGCCCATTTGTGTCCTCCTTATTGTCAGGACAGATTGATATACCCTACAATATACCATATTTGCTCCCGTTTGTCCACCATTGGCCGGCCAGGGAAATTCTAAATTTTCCTTAACGGCAAGGCCTTGCGAAAAAATCATTGTTTCGGCCGCCCCAATGCGGGTACGCACGTTACGTAAGAGAAACGATCTTTTCTATGAGAATTTCGGCTGCCACGGAGTGATACTGATATTCAATTATATGCTTATCGGGTTGACTCAGCAAAAATGTAAATGAGCGTTTAGCTCACAAACGTACGATGGTTCCGCCAGGGTACCGACTACCACTGTCATTGCGAACCAGCGCGCACGCTGGTGTGGCAATCCGTTCCCCTTGCAACGTGTCCCAAATCGTACCGTTCCCAAGGAGAAACGGATTGCCACGTCGCTGCGCTCCTCGCAATGACAGGTGGTGGACGCACCCTTGCTGAGATAAACGATCATTTTGCTGAGTCAAGACGATAAGCATTTTCAATTAAAAACTTTAATTCGTCAGAATTGAAGTTTTGAATATGAAGATCATAATGAGACGGGTTTCCATGATTTTCTATTCCGAAAATCATGGAAACGACAACGCCGCCAGGCGGTGTCTTCTTGATAAAATTATATAATTTTATCAAGAAAGAGTATGAGAAGTTGTCCATTCCGCACAAGTCCTTCAAAAGGCCGGCCCCCGAATCCCGATTGGAGGCGATACAGAAAACAAATCCGATGGGAACGATGAGGAACATTTCCGCTGGAAGGATGCCGTGCAGGGCTGCCCTGAATACCTCCCTGCTCCGGGGTGTGTATCTTTCAGTTTCAGAATTCGGAAAAAAACTGCCCCAATAGGTTGCAACGGCCGTTTTTCTATGGTATACTGAAAGAAAAACAGAGTGATTCATCAGACGATTTGCATTTTTCAACTATGGGTTTGCCGAAATGGAACCTGCTTTCCACCTGCGAAAATTGAAAACATGGAGGAAGTTTCTTTATGCGTCAGATTTCCATTCCCGAAAACGAATCGGTGCTGGCCGAGGTGCTGGAAGTTTTCGACTTCCCTGCCACCCTGCTGGGTGCGGTTCGCTATGGCCAGGGGCACATCAACGACACCTTCTGCGTCCTCTGCCAGCCCCAGGAGGGGGACTGTGTCCGTTTTATCCTGCAGGGACTGAGCAGCGCGGCCTTTCCCCATCCGGAGGAGCTGATGGAGAATTTCATCGGCATCACCTCCTTCCTGCGCCAGAAAATCGTGGCAGACGGCGGCGATCCCCTCCGGGAGACCCTGAGTCTGGTGAAGACCGCGGACGGAAAGGATTTCTACACCGATTCCCAAGGCAAGGTCTGGCGGCTGATGCCCTTCATTGAAAATACCGACTGCTTCCAGTCTGCCACCCCTGAGCTGTTTGAGGCCTCCGCCCGTGCCTTTGGCCGGTTCCAGTACATGCTCCAGGGCTATCCTGCCGATACCCTCCATGAGACCATCGTGAATTTCCACAATACCGAGGACCGCTTCGCCAAATTCCTGGCCGCCCTGGAGGCGGACCGGATGAACCGGGCGGCCTCCGTTCAGAAGGAAATTCAGTTCGTGCTGGACCGGAAGGCGGACTGCTCCGTGGCGCTGCAGGCCCTCCGGGACGGAAGGCTTCCCCTGCGGGTCACCCACAACGATACCAAGCTGAACAACATCCTCATCGATCGGGACACCCACGAGGGAATCTGCGTCATCGACCTGGACACCACCATGCCCGGCCTGAGCATCAACGATTTCGGCGATTCCATCCGCTTCGGCGCCAACCATTCCCGGGAAGACGAGAAGGACCTTTCCAAGGTCAACTTTGACATCGGCCTGTATGAGGTCTACACCCGGGGCTTCCTGGAGGGCGCCCGGGGAAGCCTGACCGCCGGAGAGTTGGAGTTCCTGCCCTGGGGCGCCCGGCTCATGACGCTGGAGTGCGGCATCCGGTTCCTGACGGACTACCTGGATGGCGACCACTATTTCCGCATCCACTATCCGGAGCAGAATCTGGACCGCACCCGCACCCAGTTCAAGCTGGTGAAGGATATGGAAGAGCAGTTTGAAGCCATGGCCGCGGTGGTGGCCAAGTACGCGTAATATTCCGTAAGCAACAGATAAACGATCCTTTACCGCTCTGATGAATCAACCCAACAAACATCAAAATACATGATTAATGGAGGTAACGACTATGAACATTCTTGTGACCGGCGGCGCCGGATATATCGGCTCCCATACCTGCCTGGAGCTGCTCAGCAGCGGCTACGGCGTGGTGGTGGTGGACAACCTGTGCAACTCCAACCCCAAGAGCCTGGACCGGGTGGAGGCCCTCACCGGCAAAAAGCTGAAATTCTACGAAGGCGACGTCCGGGACGAGGAATTGCTGCGGAAGATCTTTGCCGAGAATGAGATTTCCGCCGTCATCCATTTCGCGGGATTGAAGGCTGTGGGCGAGTCCGTGGCCCAGCCCTGGCGCTACTATGACAACAACCTGAATTCCACCTTGGTGCTGACCAAGGTCATGGGCGAGGCGGGTGTCAAGCGGATCATCTTCTCCTCCTCCGCCACCGTCTACTCCGGGGAAAATGAGATGCCCCTGCGGGAAAATAGCCGCACCGGCAACTGCACCAACCCCTACGGCTGGACCAAGTACATGACCGAGCAGATCCTCTCCGGCATGGCCCACGCGGATCCGGAATGGAGCATTGTCCTGTTGCGCTATTTCAACCCCATCGGCGCCCATGAGTCCGGCAGGATCGGCGAGGACCCCCGGGGGATCCCCAACAACCTGATGCCCTACATCACCCAGGTGGCCATCGGCCGCCGGGACCATCTGAGCGTCTTCGGCAACGACTACGATACCCCTGACGGCACCGGCGTCCGGGACTATATCCATGTGGTGGACCTGGCCAAGGGCCATGTGGCCGCGGTGAAATACGTGGTGGGCACCCAGGGCTGCGAGGTCTTCAACCTGGGCACCGGCACCGGCTACAGCGTGCTGGATATGGTCAAGGCCTTTGAGAAGGCCAACGGCGTGAAGGTCCCCTATCAGATCGTGGACCGCCGCCCCGGCGACCTGCCCACCTGCTACGCCGACCCCGCCAAGAGCGCGGAGGTCTTAGGCTGGAAGGCGGAGAAGAACCTGGAGGACATGTGCCGGGATTCCTGGCGCTGGCAGTCCCAGAACCCCATGGGCTACGGCGAATAACGCTGGTTTACAGCGTCCGCGAAAAACGCGGACGCTGTTTTTTTCGGTTATCCATTCCATCGGTAAAGGATCGTTGTGTTTATCGGTTTTGTTCGGCAGCTGGATAAATTGGTGTTTGTATAGATGACGGCGGAACAATACCTTCCCCCGGGGGGCAATGTCATCAACTTAAGCACCAAGGTACCGTCTACCTCTGTCATTGCGAGGAGCGCAGCGACGTGGCAATCCGTTTT
>SFQY01000060.1 GCA_004562395.1 bacterium
CTTTTTAACGAAATGCATACAGATTCGGAACAGATCGCCGTTCCTCATCCGCCCCAGTGTGCGCACTGGGGCACCTTCCCCCCGGGGGAAGGTATTGCGTTCCCTCATCCTTACAAACACCAATTGATCGGGCTGCTGGGGAAAACCGATCAGGAAATTTTTAATCATCCCCGGAGGGGATACCACATCTGATATCTCATATCTGATATCTCATATCTCCACGGGGTCGCCCCTACGCGCCCACCATTTCCCACCCCTTAAAAAAGCCGGTGATTTTATGTTGACCTATGAACTGAAAAAAGCTCCCGGGGTTCCGCTTTATGAGGCTCTTTACCGGTGCATCCGGGAGGACATTCTCTGCGGGACCCTGGGGCCGGGGGAGAAGCTGCCTTCCAAGCGGGCGTTGGCCCAGAATCTGGAGGTCAGCCGCATCACCGTGGAGGCGGCCTACAACCAGCTGCTCTCCGAGGGCTACATCCGCTCCCGGGAGAAGGTGGGCTATTTCGTGGAGGGAACGGTCCGGACCGCTCCGCCCAGGCCGCTGCCTCCCCCCCGGGAGCCGGAGCCGCAGCGGTCCTGGCTGCTGGACCTGACGGACAACGGCACCGAGGGCTTTCCCTTCTCCGTCTGGTCCCGGCTCCAGCGGGAGGTGATGCTGGACTGCGGCGAGGCCCTGCTGCGTCCCCTGCCCAACCGGGGCATCCCGGAGCTGCGGCAGGCCATCGCGGCCCACCTGGCGGCCTTCCGGGGCATGCGGGTGGAGCCGGAGAACATCCTCATCGGCGCGGGCACGGACTTTCTTTACAATCTGCTGATCCAGCTGCTGGGCCGGGAGAAGGTCTACGCCGTGGAGGAGCCGGGCTACGACAAGATCCGCAGGATTTACGCCGCCGGAGGCGTCCGCTGCGTCAGCGCCCCCATGGACAGCCGGGGGGTGATTCCCGGGAGCCTCGCCGGGGCGGATGTGCTCCACTTCTCCCCCTCCCACCACTTCCCCACGGGGCTGGTGACTCCGGTGACCCGCCGCCGGGAGCTGCTGGACTGGGCGGGGCCGGGCAAGTGGATCATCGAGGACGACTACGACAGCGAGTTCCGTTTCGACGCCCACCCCAAGCCCGCCATGCAGTCCCTGGACAGCGCCGGAAGGGTGATCTATATGAACACCTTCACCAAAAGCCTGGCCCCCTCCATCCGTATCAGCTACATGGTGCTGCCCCCGAAGCTGATGGAGCGGTTCCAGCAGACCCTGGGCTTCTACAGCTGCACGGTGCCCAGCTTCGAGCAGTACACCCTGGCCCGGTTCCTGAGCCGGGGGTATTTTGAAAAGCACATCAACCGGATGCGAAAATTCTACAAAAATCGACGAAACCGGCTCATCGGGCTGCTGGAGGGCTGCGGCTTTTCCCGGCGGCTGACCATCCTGGAGCAGGACGCGGGGCTGCACTTCCTGGTGAAGGTGAACACCGCCCTGACCGACCGGGAGCTGACGGAGGGCCTGGCCCGGGCAGGCGTCCGGGTAAGGGCGTTGAGCGAATACTACCACGACGGCTCGCTGGACCTGCACTGCCTGGTGGTGAACTATTCCGGCCTGAAGGAGGACCGCCTGGAAAAGGCCCTGGGGGTGTTGGAGGAGATTATGTAAACCGGAACTTTTTTCCTTGCCTTTTCCAGCGGGCGTGGATATAATAAAAGAAAACTTTGTGCTGGCCGTCGGCGAAGGCGCTCTGGAAAAAGATATGAGATATGAGATATAAGATATAAGTGATTGTGATCCCCTTCGGGGATGAATTTGAAAATTGGGATGATCGGTTTTGCCCAGTTGTACGATAAATTGGTGTTTAACGGGGTGTTTCGTAGGGCGGGGTCATGACCCCGCCGAAATGTAACGATTTCCTGGAAATTCCGTTGAATGCTCCCCGGTCAAAAACCGGAACCTGGTCGGCGGGGTCATGACATAAGCCCTACGCCCCCAGTCAAACAGGAGTTTGTATAGACGACGGAACAATACCTTCCCCCGGGGGGAAGGGGGACCGCGAAGCGGTGGATGAGGAATGGCGACACCTTACCATTCTCAACGCAGTCAAGTCAAAGAGTACAACCTTTTCCAATGTACCTTTTTTCGAAGTGCATACAAATATGGAACATATCGCCGTTCCTCATCCGCCCCAGTTTGCGAACTGGGGCACCTTCCCCCCGGGGGAAGGTATGGTGCGGCGCACCCCTACAAATTCCAATTTATCGGGCTGCTGGGGAAAACCGGTATGCACATTTAAAATCATCCCCGAAGGGGATACCACATCTAATATCTCATATCTGATATCTCATATCTTCTTACATGCGCCGCTTCATCTTTACCCACACGAATCACCCACAAAGGAGGGGACTGCAAATGGCCATACGACAATCGACCTATCGGGGGTGCCTGCTGGGCATGGCGGTGGGGGACGCCATGGGCTACACGGTGGACAGCCGCAGCTGGCAGGAGATCCGGGAGGACTACGGTCCCCACGGCCTGCTGGGCTACGACCTGGTCAACGGCTATGCCGACGTCACCTCCTACACCCAGCTGGCGGCCTTCACCTGCAACGGCCTGCTCTTCGGCCTGACCCGGGGGCAGATGCTGGGGAAAATGGCCCCCTTCATCAAATACATCGGCCTCAGCAGCCGGGAGTGGGCGGCCTCCCAGCGGCCCTGGGGGCGGCCCAGCCGGACCTACTGCTGGCTCCTGCGCAAGCCGGAGCTGTGCCGCCGCCACTGCATGGACACCCGGATGCTGGACACCCTCAGCCGGGAGAACCTGGGCACCCTGGAGACCCCCGTCAACAGCTTCCCCGGCCCCGGAGGCCTCACCACCGCCGTCGGGGTGGGCCTGTTCTTCCACCGGGACCGGATGGACCGGGGGGAAATGGACCGTCTGGGGGCCGAGGCGGTGGCCCTGACCCACGGCAGCCCCACGGCCTTCCTCTCCGGCGCGGTGGTGACCCACGTGATCAGCCGCCTGCTGTCCCAGCCGGAGGCACCTCTGAAGCCGGTGTTCCTGGAGGCCGTGGAGGCCATGAAGGAGCAGTTCGGCCACCAGTACAGCCAGGCCTTCGAGATCGCCACCCTGGTCCGCCATGCCGTCACCTACGCCGAGTCCCCGGGCCTGGGGGCGGTGGAGGTCATGGAGCGGCTGGGCTGTGACAGCGCCGCCCAGGTGCTGGCGGGGACGGTGTACGCCTGCCTGTCCGGGGGGATGGACTTCGACGCTGCCCTGATCACCGCCGTGAACCACTCCGGCCGCAGCGCCGCGGTGGGGGCCCTCACCGGCGCCATCCTGGGCCTGCGGCTGGGGGAGGAAGCCCTGCCGGACTTCTATATCGAGTGCCTGGAGCCGGCGGAGGTCCTCCGGGAGCTGGCCGACGACCTCTACACCGGCTGCCCCATGGAAAAGGGCAACAAGCTCTTCGACCTGGACTGGGACTATAAGTACCTCCATGGGGGGTTGTGAGAAAAGGGGGAAGGGTGCACGCTCCGTGGGGAGACCCTGTGGAGATATGAGATATCAGATATAAGATATAAGATGTGGTATCCCCTTCGGGGATGAGTTTGAAAATTGTGCTTATCGGTTTTGCTCAGTTGTACGATAAATTGGTGTTTGTAAGGACGAGTGCCGCACAATACCTTCCCCCGGGGGGAAGGTGCCCCAGTGCGCACACTGGGGCGGATGAGGAACGGCGATATGTTCCGTATTTGTATGCATTTCGTGAAAAAGGTACATTGGAAAAGTTTGTACCGTTTGAATTAACTGCATTGCGAGTGGCAAGGTGTCGCCATTCCTCATCCACCGCTTCGCGGTCCCCCTTCCCCCCGGGGGAAGGTATGGTGCGGCGTACCCCTACAAATTCCAATTTGTCGAACGCTGGGCATAGCCTGTATACGCATTTTTCAAAATCATCCCCGGAGGGGATACCACATCTTATATCTCATATCTCGTATCTCATATCTCCCTACGCGGGGGGCTTTTTTCCATATTCCCATTTGCATTTTCCCTCCCCACCGGGCATATCCTATGCCAAAGGGAGGGATTTTCTATGAGGAAACGGGATCTGGCCATATTGCTGTGTGCGGTGGCGCTGGCGGCGGTGGGGGCGGGGGCGGTGTTTTCCGGCAGCGCTCTGAAGACCGGCTCCTGGGGGCTGAGCTTCCGGCAGGAGGGGGCGCCGCCCATCGGCAACGCGGGGGCGGATCAGCTGCGGCAATACGACGCGGTGTACATCGGCGACACCAGCCGGAAGGTGCTGTACCTGACCTTCGACGCCGGGTACGAAAACGGCTGCACGGCCCAGATCCTGGACGCCCTGAAAAAGCACCAGGCTCCGGCGGCTTTTTTCCTGGTGGGCAATTACATCGAGAAGAACCCGGACCTGGTCCGCCGGATGGTGGAGGAGGGCCACACCGTGGGCAACCACACCATGCACCACTACGACATGAGCAAAATCGGGGACCGGGATACCTTCGCCAGGGAGCTGCAGGGCCTGGAGGAGCTGTTCCGCCAGACCACCGGCCAGGAGCTGCCCCGGTACTACCGCCCCCCCCAGGGGATCTACAGCGAGGATAACCTGAAGCTGGCCCAGGAGCTGGGGTACAGGACCGTGTTCTGGAGCCTGGCCTACGTGGACTGGAACAACGACGCCCAGCCCACCCCCGAGGCGGCCTTCGCCAAGCTGCTGCCCCGGACCCACAACGGCGCGGTGGTGCTGCTCCACTCCACCTCCAAGACCAACGCGCAAATTCTGGACGAGCTGCTCACCCGCTGGGAGGCCCAGGGGTATGCCTTTGGGTCTTTGGAGGAACTCTTCCAATGAACCAACCCCCGGAGGATAACAGGGGAGATAGGAGATATTAGATATAAGATATGAGATAAGGTATCCCCTTCGGGGATGATTTTGAAATGTGCTTACCGGCGTTGCCCAGTGTTCGACAAATTGGTGTTTGACGGGGTGTACCGTAGGGCGGGGGCTCGCCCCCGCCGCTGGGTTCCGGTTTTGAACGGCTGCCATTCAACCCAAATATCCAAAATC
>SFQY01000061.1 GCA_004562395.1 bacterium
CCAGTGCGCACACTGGGGCGGATGAGGAACGGCGATATGTTCCGAATCTGTATGCATTTCGTTAAAAAGGTACATTGGGAAAGGTTGTACCGTTTGAATGGACTGCATTGCGAATGGTAAGGTGTCGCCATTCCTCATCCACCGCTTCGCGGTCCCCCTTCCCCCCGGGGGAAGGTATTGCGCTCCGGCATCCTTACAAACACCTGTTTTTCGGACAGCTGAGAAAAGCCGATAAGCGCTAAATTAAAAACGCACCCGGCCCGAGATCCGGGCCGGGAGTGCGGCGGATTATTTATCCGGTTCATAAACGGCGGGAGGCAGGCAGTCAGACAGCTCGATCAGCCCGTGATCCCGCTCTCCCGCGTAGTCGACACGCAGAATGGGGGAGCAGAGGGGGCTGCCGGTGTTTTGCCGGATGGCCATGGTCAGACTCACCCGGGTGCCCTTTCCCTGGGGACGGTCGATCAGAACGGTTCCTCCGTGGTTTGCGGCCGCGGAACGGACCAGCACCATACCCAGGCCGATACCATACCGGCTGTCCTCGATTCCCGGCTGGCGCAGATAGCGGCTGAAAAGGCTGGTCAGGATGTTCTCGGCAATACCGGAACCGCTGTCCTGAACGCTCAGCCGCAGGATCCTGCCGCTGCGGGAGAGGCTTGCTTCCACGAAGCCGCCCTTTGGGGTGAATTTTACGGCGTTGGACAGAATATTCAGCACGGCCCGTTCCAGTTGGGCGGCGTCTGCCAGACAATAGATTTCCTCAGACAGCCCGGTAAAGCTCAGACGGACGTCCGCGTGTTCGATCAGCCCGGCGGCTTTGTCAAAGATCTCCGAAAACAGCCTTCCGATATTGTGGATCTGCTGCTGGGAGGAGGCGGCGCTGCGGCCGGCGTCGGACATATTGCCGACGATCCGAAGAAGCTGGTGCAAGCCGCGGTTCATCCTGGCGGCGTGGGCCTTTGCCTCCGGATCCTCCTGTGAGACGGACAACCCGTCCGCGCTGGCCATGACCGTGGTCAGTGCTCCCCGCAGTTCTCTGGCGGCCAGAGCCATGGCCTGCAGTGCCGCGTCATCGGAATCCTGATCCGGCAGAAAGATATCTACTTCGCCTCTGCGGATCACGGACGTACCGCAGCCATGGGAACACAGGTTCAGCTTCAGATACAGGCAGCCCCCTTCAAAGGCTTCGTATTCCTCGGCGCCGGTCAGAAGCAGGGAACGGATGTCGTCGCCGGGGAAGAGCAGCAAGCCCCCGGCCGCCTGATTGACGTGGAGAATCCGGTTATCCCTGACGCAGAAACCGGGGCGGATCATCAGATCCAGCATTTCATATATATCTTCCAGTTTTTCCATGACGGTCCTCCTCGCGCTGTTCTAGCATGTGCAGAATGGGAGAAAACTTTCCCGGCAGGTTTCGAGCTTTTTTTCATTTTACCGAAAATCGACAAAAATAGCAAGGACTAAATTCCAAAGGGGGCAAAAATATGGCAACCGCTTCGATCCATAAGGGCCACAGGGAACGGCTGAAGCAGCGATTCCTGAAGGAAGGGTTGGATCAATTCACGGATATTCAGGCGCTGGAGCTTTTGCTGTTCTACGCGATTCCCCAGCGGGATACCAACCCCATTGCCCACGCGCTGCTGGACCGGTTCGGGAGCCTTTCCCAGGTCCTGGACGCCAGCTTCGAGGAGTTGAAAAAGGTCCCCGGTATCAGCGATCATTCGGCCACGCTGCTGACCCTGGTCACAGAGCTTGCCCGCTACTATCAGGTGGACTGCGCCCAGAGGGTGGAATGTCTGACGACCTTGGAGGCCTGCGGCTCGTATCTGGTGCCCTACTTTTTCGGCAGGAGCAGTGAGACGGTGTTTTTGCTCTGCCTGGATGCCAAGTGCAAGGTGCTATGCTGCAAGGAGGTGGGGCAGGGGAGCGTCAACTCCGCCAGCATTTCCGTCCGGAAGGTGGTGGAAACGGCCCTGGCTGCCAACGCCACCACGGTGGTGCTGGCCCATAATCACCCCAGCGGTGTGGCGCTGCCCTCCGAGGAGGATATCCTGACCACCCGGCGGATCGCCGCGGCGCTGAATGCCGTGGAGGTCCATTTGGCGGATCACGTGGTGGTGGCGGATGGAGATTATGTTTCCATTGCCCAGTCCGGCTGCCGCTTTGACGAATTCCTGCTGCCGTAAGGAGGGTGCCATGGACGCGAAACGGTATCAGCTGGTGGAAGATTACATGCGCAGGTGCATGATCGACAGCGCCCATGACCGGGAGCATGTGTACCGGGTGCTTTATACGGCCCTGATGATCGCCCGGGAGGAGCCGGAGGTGGATTGGGAGGTCCTGACCTGTGCCTGCCTGCTCCACGACATCGGACGGAAGGAGCAGTTTGAAAACCCCGCTCTCTGCCACGCGGAGGTGGGAGCGGAGAAAGCCTTCCGTTTTTTGACGGACAACGGCTTCGGAGCGGACTTTGCGGAGCGGGTGCGCGAATGTATCGCGGCCCACCGGTTCCGAAGAAATAACCAACCCAGGACTCCGGAGGCGAAGATCCTCTTTGACGCGGATAAGCTGGATGTGGCCGGCGCCATGGGGATCGCCAGATCCCTGCTGTATCAGGGCTATACCGGGACGCCGCTGTACAATCTGTCCCCGGATGGAGATGTGCTGGACGGCACCGGGGAGAGGGAGCCGTCTTTTTTCCGGGAGTACCGGTTTAAGCTTGAGAAGCTGTATGACCGTTTTTACACCCGGCGGGGCAGGGAGCTGGCTCTGTCCCGGAGGCAGGCGGCGGTGGATTTTTATGAGGCTCTGCTCCGGGAAGCCCGGGAATCCAATGAAGAGGGAAGAGCGGCGCTGAAGGCGCTGCTTCAGGAATAGGAGAAACCGCTATGGATCATTTTAAGCTCGTATCCGAATACCGTCCCTCCGGAGATCAGCCGGAGGCCATTGCCGGTCTGGTGAACGGCGTGAACTGGGGCCTGCGGGAGCAGACCCTGCTGGGTGTCACCGGCTCCGGCAAAACCTTTACCATGGCTTCGGTCATCGAGAAGCTGAACCGCCCGACGCTGGTGCTGGCCCATAACAAAACGCTGGCGGCCCAGCTTTGCAGTGAGTTCCGGGAGTTCTTCCCGGAAAACGCGGTGGAGTATTTTATCTCCTACTACGATTACTATCAGCCCGAGGCCTATATCGCCCACACGGATACCTACATTGAGAAGGACGCCTCCGTCAACGAGGAGATCGACCGGCTGCGCCACAGCGCCACCTCCGCCCTGTTTGAGCGGCGGGATGTGATTGTGGTGTCTTCCGTCAGCTGTCTGTACGGTTTGGGCGACCCCATCGATTACAAGAGCATGGTCATTTCCCTGCGGGTGGGACAGGAGTATCCCCTGGACAGTGTCCTGAAAAAGCTCACCGAGATCCGCTATGAGCGCAACGATCTGGACTTCTCCCGGAACAAATTCCGCCTCCGGGGCGACACGCTGGAAATCTACCCTGCCTATTGGTCCGGAAGAGCTATCCGGGTGGAATTTTTCGGGGACGAGGTGGACCGGATCAGCGAGATCAACGCGGTTTCCGGCATCGCCGAACGGTATGTGGACCATGTGGCCATTTACCCCGCCAGCCACTATGTGGCGTCCCGGGAAAAGCTCCAGCGGGCCATGCGGGAGATCCAGCGGGAATGCGATGAGCAGGTGGCCTGGTTCCGGGCCCACGACAAGCTCATTGAAGCCCAGCGCATCGCCCAGCGGACGGCCTACGATCTGGAGATGCTGACGGAGATCGGCTTCTGCAACGGCATCGAAAACTACTCCCGGGTGATCCAGGGCCGGGCGCCGGGAACGCCGCCCACCACGCTGCTGGACTATTTCCCCAAGGATTATCTGATGTTCATCGACGAAAGCCATGTCACCCTGCCCCAGTGCCGGGCCATGTACGCCGGGGACCGGAGCCGGAAGGACGCTCTGGTGAACTATGGCTTCCGGCTGCCATCGGCCTATGACAACCGCCCTCTGAATTTTACCGAGTTTGACCAGAAGATCAACCAGGTGATCTACGTTTCCGCGACCCCGGCGGAGTATGAACGGACCCGTTCCGGCCAGACTGTGGAGCAGGTCATCCGCCCCACGGGCCTGCTGGATCCGGAGGTGGAGGTCCGTCCCATCGAGGGGCAGATCGACGATCTGATCGGGGAGATCAATGCCCGCTCCGCCAGAAATGAACGGGTACTGGTAACCACGCTGACCAAGAAAATGGCGGAGGATCTGACGGTTTATCTGCAGAAAGCCGGGATCCGGGTCCGCTATATGCACTCCGACATCGGAGCCATGGAACGGATGGAGATCATCCGGGACCTTCGGATGGCGAAATTCGACGTTCTGGTGGGCATCAACCTGCTCCGGGAGGGGCTGGACCTGCCGGAGGTCAGCCTGGTGGCCATTCTGGACGCGGACAAGGAGGGCTTTCTGCGCAGCGAGACCAGCCTGATCCAGACCATCGGCCGGGCTGCCCGGAACGCGGAAGGCAAGGTCATTATGTACGCCGACACGGTCACTCCCTCCATGCGCGCCGCCATGGACGAAACCGCCCGGCGCCGGGAGATCCAGGACGCCTACAACAAGGCCCACGGCATCGTTCCCAAGACGGTGATCAAGTCCGTCCGGGATCTGATCGAAATATCCTCCCCCACGGCGGAGCGGAAGGGCCGCAGCGGCGTGAAGATGACAAAGGTCGAGAAGGAAAAGGAGATCGCCCGGCTGGAGAAGCAGATGAAGGAGGCTGCCCGGATGATGGAATACGAGTATGCCGCCGTGCTTCGTGATCAGATCATCGAGCTTCGGGGCAACGGAACCTGATAGTATTATGTGCATATCGGCTGTGCTCAGCTGCCCTATAAATAGGTGTTTGTAAGGATGCCGGAGCGCAATACCTTCCCCCTCGGGGGAAGGTGGCACGGCGAAGCCGTGACGGATGAGGGGAAACGTGGAGGTTTCCTCAGCGGGAACGGGAAAAGAGGAAAGGTTCGA
>SFQY01000062.1 GCA_004562395.1 bacterium
GTTCGTTCCCTTTCCAGTTTGCTCTTCCATATTTTCTCTTGTCTTGCTTTTGCTATGTTTTCATTACTTTTCAACTATTGATTCGCATCCGGGGGGAAGCTATGGGCGCTGCCGCGCCACAGCAACCAACAAAGATAAACGATCATTTATGGTAGAAACGATGTCGGGCATTTCCGGGAAGCCATGATGACCACCGCACCGAGTACCCATTCGCGGCGAACCGGGTCAGGCCTGGGGGGTGTTTCCCGCTGCCGGGGACTGCGCGGTGTTCCGGATCCGGGTTTCCATATGCCCGGACTGGATCACCGGAGGCTTGGGATCCACAGCCTCCCAGGGTACCGGCTTTTTTTCGTCCTCTTTCATATCTTTCTCACCTCATACCATAGTATGCGCCGCCGGAGCGGCGGAATACATGGCCGCGGTCTTGCGGTAAATTTTGTGAATTTTTTGGAAACCCTATTGCATAATACCAGGAATCGTGATAGAGTAATCGGTAGCGTGCTACATATTTTCAGGAGGTGATCCATTTGCAAAAACACTACGGTCCCCTTCTTCGCATTCTCCACTCCTGCACCGACCAGTCCATTACGATGGCACTGGAGAAAATGGAGTTGACCTCTGCCCAGGGGCATATCATGGGCTACCTGGCCCGCCATCCGGAGCCGCCCTGCTCCCGGGACATTGAGGAGGCCTTTCACCTGAGCCATCCCACCGTCTCCGGGCTTCTCTCCCGGCTGGAAAAGAAGGGCTTTCTGGAGTTCCGCTGTGACGAGCATGACCGCAGGTGCAAGCGGATCTACGTTCTGCCCAAGGGACGCCAGTGCCAGCAGACCATGTATCAGACCATTCTGGCCATGGAGCAGCGGTTGGTAAGCGGCTTTACCGAAGAGGAACAGGCCCAGTTTCTTGCCTTTCTGGAGCGCGCCATCGCGAACATGGGTGAAACCCCATGTCATCACCATCCTAAGGAGGAATCCAACGAATGATCAAACGACTCGCCCGGTGTATCCGGGAGTTCAAGTGGGCAACCATTCTCAGCCCGCTGTGCATGGTCGGCGAGGTCTACATGGAAGTGAAGATCCCGCTGGTCCTGGCCAAGATCGTAGACCTGGGCGTAGAAATGAGCGACATCGGCGCCGTTTTGAAATACGGTCTGATCCTGGTGCTGTACGCCCTGTTCTCTCTGGCCTTTGGCGTGGCCTCGGCTTTCTTCGCCTCCTACGCCGCCACCGGCTTTGCCCGGAACCTGCGCCACGACATGTATTACAACGTACAGACCTTTGACTTTTCCAACATCGACAAATTCTCCACCTCCAGCATCGTCACCCGTCTGACCTCCGACGTGGCCAACATCCAGATGGGCTTCCAGATGCTGATCCGTATGGCCATCCGCTGTCCCATGATGCTGATCCTGGCCACCACCAATGCCTTCTCCATCAGCCCCAGGCTGTGCGTCGTCTACTGCGTGGTGCTGCCGCTGCTGGGTCTGGGCCTGTATATCCTGATGAAGACGGTCAATCCCATTTTTGACCGGGTCTTCAAAACCTACGACAAGCTGAACAACGTGGTCCAGGAAAACCTCCACGGCATCCGGGTGGTCAAATCCTTCGTCCGGGAGGACCGGGAGACCGACAAGTTCACCACCGTCTCCGGGGAGATCTACAAGGACTTCTGCAAAGCCGAGCGGACCCTGGCCTTCAACAACCCTCTGATGCAGCTGGCGGTCTACACCTGTATCCTGGTCATCTCCTATCTGGGCGCCACCATGGTAGTGCAGTCCGGCAACGACATCTCCGTGGGCCTGACCACCGGACAGCTGACCTCCATGTTCACCTACACCATCCAGATCCTCAGCTCCCTGATGATGCTGTCCATGGTGTTCGTCATGATGACCATGGCCCGGGCACCCCTGCGCCGTACCACCGAGATCCTGGAGGAGACACCGGATCTGGACAATCCCAAGGTTCCCGTCACCGCTGTGCCTGACGGCTCCATCGATTTTGACAATGTTTCCTTCCGCTACTCCAAGACAGCGGACCGGGACGCCCTGTCGAACATCGATCTGCACATCCGGTCCGGCATGACCGTGGGCATCCTGGGCAGCACCGGTTCCAGCAAATCCACCCTGGTCCAGCTGCTCCCCAGGCTCTATGACGCCACCTCCGGCACCGTCCGGGTGGGCGGCATCAACGTCCGGGATTACGATATCACCACGCTGCGCAACGCCGTCTCCATGGTCCTGCAGAAAAACGTTCTGTTCTCCGGCACCATCAAGGACAACCTGCGCTGGGGCGATCCGGAGGCCACCGACGAGGAGCTGATCCACGCCTGCCGTCTGGCCTGCGCCGACGAATTCATTCAGACCTTCCCCGACGGCTACGACACCCACATCGAGCAGGGCGGCACCAATGTCTCCGGCGGTCAGAAGCAGCGGCTCTGTATCGCCCGGGCCCTGCTGAAAAAACCGAAGATCCTGATTCTGGACGACTCCACCTCCGCCGTGGACACCCGTACCGACGCCCTGATCCGCCAGGCCTTCCGGGAGGAAATCCCCGGCACCACCAAACTGATCATCGCCCAGCGGATCTCCTCCATTCAGGACGCTGACCTGATCGTGGTGCTGGACGGCGGCCAAATCTCCGCCATGGGCACCCATGACGAGCTGCTGAAAACCTCCACCATCTATCGGGAAGTCTTCTACTCCCAGCAGAAAGGAGGGCTGGAATAATGCCTCCTGTAAAAATGCGCGGCGACGGCCGCAAGGCCAAGAATCCCAAGCAGACCATTTCCCGGCTGCTGTCCTATATGGGCCAATATAAGGCCACCATGATCGTGGTGGTGATCTGCATCATCTTCAGCGCCATTGCCCAGGCCGTGAGTTCCTCCTCTCTGGGCACTCTGGTGGACGATTACATCAGCCCCATGCTGAGCCAGGCCGATCCCGATTATGCCCCCCTGCTCCGGTTCCTGGGCGTGCTGGCCTGCATCTATCTGATCGGTATGCTGTCCTCCTTCCTGTACAATTTCCTGATGGTCAAGGTGGGACAGGGCACCCAGAAGGTCATCCGGGATGAAATGTTCACCCACATGCAGACCCTTCCCATCCGGTATTTTGACACCCATCCCGTAGGCGACCTCATGAGCCGCTACACCAGCGATATCGACACCCTGCGGCAGATGCTCTCCCAGTCCATCCCCCAGTGTATTTCCTCCATTGCCACGCTGGTGGTGGTGTTCATCGCCCTGCTGATCACCTCCCCTATTCTGACCTGCGTGCTGCTTCTCACCGTATCCGTCATCATCTACGTCACCAAGGTGGTGGCAGGCAAATCCGCCGGCTTCTTCATCGGCCAGCAGAAGGCCCTGGGCGCCGTCAACGGCTATGTGGAGGAAATGATCAACGGACAGCGGGTGGTCAAGGTCTTCTGCCACGAGGAAACCGCCAAAAAGGAATTCGACGCTCTCAACGACAAGCTTCGGGAGAATGCGTTCCGGGCCGGCGCCTATTCCAATGTCATGGGCCCCGTGAACAACAACCTGGGCTATATTCAGTACGCCATTCTCGCTATCGCCGGCGGCCTGCTGGCCATCTACTCCGGCGGCAGTCTGCTGACCCTGGGCAAGCTGATCTCCTTCCTGACTCTTTCCCGCTCCTTCAACCAGCCCATTTCCCAGGTCAGCAACCAGATCAACTCCATCGTCATGGCTCTGGCCGGCGCGGAGCGGATATTCGAGCTGATGGACGAGGAGCCGGAGGAGGACCACGGCTATGTCAAGCTGGTCAACGCCGTCATCGGCAAGGACGGCAGCATCACCGAGACTCCCGAACACACCGGCCACTGGGCCTGGAAGCACCCCCATAAGGCCGAGGGTACCGTCACCTATACCGAACTGAAGGGCGACATTACCATGTTCAACGTGGACTTCGGCTACGTCCCCGAGAAGACCGTGCTTCATGACATCACCCTCTACGCCAAGCCCGGACAGAAGATCGCCTTCGTAGGCGCCACCGGCGCGGGCAAGACCACCATCACCAACCTGATCAACCGCTTCTACGACATTGCCGACGGAAAGATCCGCTACGACGATATCAACATCAACAAGATCTGCAAGCCGGATCTGCGCCGCTCTCTGGGCGTAGTGCTGCAGGAAACCAACCTGTTCACCGGCACCGTCATGGACAACATCCGCTACGGCAAGCTGGACGCCACCGACGAAGAGTGCATCCACGCCGCCAAGCTGGCCAACGCCCACGACTTTATCACCCGGCTTCCCCAGGGCTACAACACCGTCCTGACGGGCAACGGCGCCAGCCTCTCCCAGGGCCAGCGGCAGCTCATCGCCATCGCCCGGGCAGCGGTCGCGGATCCTCCCGTCATGATTCTGGACGAGGCCACCTCCTCCATCGATACCCGAACCGAAAAGCTGGTCCAGAACGGCATGGACGCTTTGATGAAGGGCCGGACGGTCTTCGTCATCGCCCACCGCCTCAGCACCATCATGAACTCCGACTGCATCATGGTGCTGGATCACGGCCGCATCATCGAGCGGGGCACCCACGACGACCTGATCGCCCAGAAGGGCACCTACTACCAGCTCTATACCGGCGCGTTTGAACTGGAATAAATGATAAAAGGAGCGGGAAACCGCTCCTTTTTCCTGTCCCGAGGGCCTGGGCGCCAAAGCAGGCACCTGCCGGTTGCCAAAAAGAACGCGTCCGTTGGTAGAAAACCCGCGGCTTTTCTGTTATGATTAATTCGTAAAGGATCGTTTATGCGGGCAAGGCCCGCAGCTAATGCGTTACAAACTCCCGCACTGGACTTACATCCTCTGGTCCCCTCGACCATGGGTGCGGCAATTTGGTAAATGATCGTTTATGCGGGCAAGGCCCGCGGCGAATGCGTTACGAACTCCCGCGCTGGACTTACATCCTCTGGGCCCCTCGACCATGGGTGCGGCAATT
>SFQY01000063.1 GCA_004562395.1 bacterium
AGGTTTTTCACACTTTCTTTATCCTACTTTTTGCACTATTTGTCATCTTTTTTTGTTATTTTTTCCTATTTCAACTATTGATTCGCATCCGGGGGGAAGGTGCCCCAGTGCGCACACTGGGGCGGATGAGGAACGGCGATATGTTCCATATTTGTATGCATTTCGTGAAAAAGGTACATTGGAAAAGTCTGTACCGTTTGAATTAACTGCATTGCAAATGGTAAGGTGTCGCCGTTCCTCATCCACCGCTTCGCGGTCCCCCTTCCCCCCGGGGGAAGGTATTGTGCGGCACTCGTCCTTACAAACACCAATTTGTCAATGTGCTTACGAAAGCCGGCAGTCTGAACGATCCATTGTTTCTTTCTCCCAGCATACAGCAAGATTTGCAATGTGTCAAGCAATATTTGCAATGAAGTTTGCAAAAAAATATGCTATTATCGTAAATGTAAACAAAAACCGACAATTCAGCAGTAAGAACCACAGCGATTTGTACAATGTGCATAAAAACACTGTCTTAATTTTGTGAAAACCGAAGAAAAGGAGAATCGCGCCATGACTGACAAGATCATCATTTCCGGCTTCGCAGACGAGATCGATCCGAATCTGGATGTCCAGCTTCGGGTGGTCCGGGAGCTGGGAATGGACCACATCTGCCTCCGGGCCGCCGACGGCAAGGGTGTCGCGGACTATTCCCTGGAGGAGTTCCGGGAGAAGATCCTGCCCCGGCTCCAGGCCGCGGGGATAAAGCTGTCCTCCCTGGGAAGCCCCATCGGCAAGATCGACATTCACGACGAGGAAGCCTACCGTCAGCAGCTGGAGCAGCTGGACACACTGTGCCGGATCTGCCAGATTTCCGACTGCAAGTATATCCGGATGTTCAGCTTCTGGATGCCCAAGGGCGAAAACCCCGACGACTATACCGATCAGGTGCTGGAGAAGCTGGCAGGCTTTGCCAAAGTGGCGGAGAAATACGGTGTGATCCTGATCCACGAGAACGAGAAGGACATCTACGGCGACACCGGCCGCCGCTGCAAGGTGATCCTGGACCGGCTGGCCAGCCCCCACTTCAAGGCCGCCTTTGACTTCGCCAACTTCGTCCAGTGCGGCGAGGACACCGCCGCCTGCTGGGAGCTGCTGAAGGAGCATGTGGTCTACATCCACATCAAGGACGCCCAGGTGGGCAACAACCTGAACGTGCTGTGCGGCACCGGCGACGGCAAGATCCCCCAGCTGCTGCCCAAGATCATCCGGGAGGACGGCTATGAGGGCTTCCTGACTCTGGAGCCCCATCTGGTGATCTTCTCCACCTTCAAGGCCCTGGAGGCCATGGACGCGGAGCAGGCCGAGGCCCACTTCGCCCACAGCTCCGCCAAGGACGGCGCCGAGGGCTACGCCATGCAGTACCACGCCCTGATGGACATTCTGAAAACCATCTGAGCGGTCTCAATGTATGTCCGGCTCCCCCGGGAGCCATAACCACCATCTACATATTTAAGTAAGGAGAATGCAACATGGACAAAATTCGTTACGGTATCATCGGCTTCGGCACCCAGGGCAGCAGCTACTGCAACATTCTGACCGGCACCGCATCTTTCCCCGGCATGCCCGCCGCGGCAATTCCCCCTCACTGCGCTTTGGGCGCCATCTGTGATATCGACCCCGCCAAGCGGGAGGCCGCCAAGGCCAAGTATCCCGACATCCCCGTCTACGAGGACTACCGGGACATGATCGCCTCCGGCAACTGCGACGCGGTCATCACCACCGTTCCCCATTACCTGCATCATGAGATGGCCATCTACGCCATGGAGCATGGCATGAACGTCATCGGCGAGAAGCCCGCCGGTGTCCGTGCCTCCGACGTCCAGAAGATGATCGACTGCGCCAAGGCCCATCCCGAGGTCTCCTTCGGCATCATGTTCAACCAGAGAACCAACAAGCTGTACCAGAAGATCAAGCAGATCGTGGAGTCCGGCGAGCTGGGCCAGATCCGCCGTTCCAACTGGATCATCAACACCTGGTGGCGTCCCGATTCCTACTACCGTCAGAGCGCCTGGCGTGCCACCTGGGGCGGCGAAGGCGGCGGCGTCCTGGTGAACCAGGCTCCCCACCAGCTGGACCTGTGGCAGTGGATCTGCGGCGTTCCCTGCGAGGTCACTTCCGTGAACATCAACGGCTGCCATCGTGACATCGCGGTTGAGAACGACGTCACCATCCTGACCAAGTACCCCAACGGCGCCACCGGCACCTTCATCACCTGCACCCACGACGCCATTGGCACCGACCGCCTGGAGATCGACCTGGACGGCGGCAAGATCGTGGTGGAGGACAGCAAGAAGGCCACCGTCTACCGCATGGCCAAGGACGGCAAGCCCGTGAATGAGGACTACCTGAACGAGAACGTCACCATGATGGAGCTGGTGATGCTGACCCGCAGCAACGGCAGCGGCGGTCTGTACGAGACCGAGACCTTTGAGAACACCGACGGCTGGGGCGTCCAGCACGGCACCGTTATGGAGAACTTCGCCCTGCACGTTCTGACCGGCTCCCCCCTGCTGGCTCCCGGCGAGGACGGCATCATGGGCGTCCGTCTGGCCAACGCCTCCCAGCTCTCCGCCTGGACCGGCAAGACCGTCCCCCTGCCCTGCGACGAGGAAGCGTACAACGCCGAGCTGAACAAGCTCATCGCCGCCGAGGGCAAGTTCCCTGTCCGCGACTAACTGAAAAAATTGGTACCAAGCCCACGGCGGCCTCCGCCGCTGTGGGCTTTGGCCAGTAAGGAGAACTGCTTTCATGATGAAATCCGCGATCATCGGCTTCGGCACCATCTCCGTGGTCCATATCGACGCCATCGCCGGCAACCCCGGCATGGAGCTGGCGGCCATCTGTGATGTCAATGAGGCCCTGGCGGCAAAGGTTCCCGCCGGCGTAAAGTTCTACACCGACTACAAGCAGATGGTGCGGGAGGTCAAGCCCGACGTGGTCCACATCTGCCTGCCCCATTACCTGCACTACCCGGTCACCAAGGAACTGGTGGAGATGGGCTGCAACGTGTTCTGCGAAAAGCCCATTGCCCTGAATTCCAAGGAAGCGGAGCTGTTCTGCGACCTGGAAAAGGCCCATCCCGAGGTGAAGATCGGCGTCTGCCTGCAAAACCGCATGAACGAAACCACCGAGGAGCTGAAGAGGATCATCGATTCCGGCGAGTACGGCGCGGTCATCGGCGCCCGGGGCTTTGTGCCCTGGCAGCGGACCAAGTCCTACTACGATGCCCAGCCCTGGCGGGGCACCTGGAAGTATGCCGGCGGCGGCTCCATGATCAACCAGTCCCTGCACACCCTGGACCTGCTGTACTACCTCTGCGGCGATGTGAAGAAGCTCCACGCCGTGGTGGGCCAGACCAACGAATACGGCATCGAGGTGGAGGGCGATGTCATCGCCCGGCTGGAGTTCGCCAACGGCGCCAACGGCCTGTTCTTCGCCACCAACAACAACTGGACCAACGAGTCCGTCCAGATCCGGGTGGCTCTGGAAAAGGGCGTGTTCCACATCGAGGACAACACCCTGTACAAGATCAACCCCGATTCCAGCCGGGAGGTCATCACCCGGGCCCCGAAGCTGGAGGGCATCAAGTTCTACTACGGCGCGTCCCATTCCCGGCTCATCGCCCGGTTCTACAAGGCTGTGGCCGAGAATACCGACGACTACATCCACATCAGCGAGGGTGCCATGGTAGTGCGGCTGATGGATTCCATCTTCCGCTCCGCCAACACCGGCGCTCTGGTGGAAGTGTGATATTGAATTTAAAATGATAAGGAGTGCATTCCCATGAGCAAAAAAGGTTTGATCGGCGTTCAGATGTCTACCATCGCCCCCGCGAAAATGCCCAGCTTTGAGCCCTTTGAGGTGATGAGCAAGCTGGTGGAGATCGGCTATCACTGCGCCGAGGTCTCTCAGGTTCCCATGACCAAGGAAAATGTGGCCGGCTTCCGCCGGGCCATCGATGAGCTGGGCTTCAACGTGTCCTCCCTCACCGCTGCCGTGGCTCCCATGTTCCCCGGCCAGCCCGGTGAGTACCTGTCCAACCCCGATGACTACAAGAAGATGTTGGACGACGCCCGGACCCTGAACTGCGACATGTTCCGCATCGGCATGATGCCCATGAACGCCATCGGCAACATTCAGAAGTGCATCGACTTTGCCAAGCAGGCGGAGGAGTACTGCCTGAAGCTGAAGGAAGACGGCATCGATCTGTACTACCACAACCACCACATCGAGTTCATGAAGCTGGAGAACGGCGAGTATCTGCTGGACGTGCTGCGGGCCAACGCTCCCCACATGGGCTTTGAGCTGGACACCCACTGGATCCAGCGGGGCGGCGAGAACCCCGTGGAGTTCATCAAGAAGTACGCCGGCTCCGTCCGTCTGCTGCACCTGAAGGACTACCGGATCGCCAACGTGAAGATGCCCGACATGAGCGCCGGCTTCGACATGAAGAAGTTCGCCAGCGCCTTCTTTGCCGAGCCCGTGCAGTTCGCCGAGCTGGGCAAGGGCAACCTGCCTCTGAAGGCCTGCATCGAGGCCGGTCTGGAGAGCGGCGCGGAGTACTTCCTCATCGAGCAGGACGACTCCTACGGCCGCGATCCCTTCGACTGCCTGCGTGACAGCCGCGACCATCTGATCAAGCTGGGCTACGCCGACTGGTTCTGATTTTTCCCTCCGACTGAGGCCGCGGGCCCGCCGCGGGTACGCGGCGGGCCTTTTCCGGTGAGCGGAAAGGATTTGCATTTCCGTGATTTTCCTGTATAATAAAATGTGTTTCTCGGCTCAGCTCAGCTGCCCGATAAATTGGGATTTGTAGGGCTGCGCCGCACAATACCTTCCCCCGGGGGGAAGGTGCCCCAGTGCGCACACTGGGGCGGATGAGGAACGGCGATCTGTTCCGAATCGGTACGCATTTCGTTAA
>SFQY01000064.1 GCA_004562395.1 bacterium
TGCCGGAACAAATCCCCCCTGTTGCGTCTGCCAAAAATATTCACAAAATAAAGCGCTACCCGAAGCCGGACGGACTTATCCGGTGCTGTATGGACATTAACGAGGTAGCCCGATGCAAGCTGTTTTTTCTTCCCCGTCTCCCGCCCCTGTTACGCCACTGATGCCGCTGCCGGACATCACGCAGGAGCGTTTTTTACGTCTGCCGGAAGTGATGCACCTGTGCGGCCTGTCACGCTCGACCATCTATGAACTCATCCGTAAGGGGGAATTTCCGCCGCAGGTGAGTCTTGGCGGTAAAAATGTGGCCTGGCTGCACTCTGAAGTCACCGCATGGATGGCCGGACGCATTGCCGGACGCAAACGGGGGTACGACGCATGATGATGCCCGCTCTGCAAAAACTCCCTTTTTCTGGCTTGCCTTTTTCCGGCATTTGCGGATATAGTTTTTCCGCTGCCGCAAAATCGGCAGCCGGGCGTGAGAACCCGAGTATGTTATCGGCGACATATGACGCGCCATGCGTCTTTTTTTGTGTCGCAATCAACGCCACAGAGCACCAGATTATGGTGTGGCGTGTGGTTTGCCGTGCAGGTATGATCCTGTTCGCAATCGCATGTTATGCCACTGAGTCAATGGTAGCTCAGGCGGGGCAGCCTCCGGGCTGGCCGGTTTCCGATAACGCCGGTATTCTCACCCCCGTCTGGGCTATCGCCATCGAGCGTGAGAACTCCGGCGATAGCGTCATTTACGCTGTTATCGGAGGTTGCCTTATGGCTACGACCCTTACCCCCTCACACCCTGAATTTGTCTTTGTGTTTGCGGCTGTCCGTCGCGCAGACCGTCATCCCCGTATCTGTATGCTTCGCACCGTCGCCGGTGATGAACGCAGCGCCCGCCGTTCCCTTGTCCGTGACTATGTGCTCTCCCTTGCTGCCCGTCTGCCGGTGGTGGAGGTGTCCCGTGCGTAATAAAAAAGCCCCTCAGACCGTCTCAGCGCGTCATGACGCCCGTGAACACCTCAGCATTGAGGCTTACCATAAGCTCAACCGCGCCAGCGCCGTATCCCAGTTTGTTGGGGGTGATTTGATTCACCGTGAACTCTCCGGCCTGCATCAGCTCTACATTCCGCATATTTTCAGCTACCTGAATGAAGATATTGATTTTGTGCTGAATGAGCTGAAAGCCAAAGGCCTGTGCCGCGATTTTCTCGCCCAGCAGAAAGACCGGGGAGACAGGACGCATGTTTGATTTTCCCCAGCCCGGTGAGATTTACCGTTCTGCCGGTTTTCCCGATGTGGCCGTGGTCGGCATTCTGGAAGACGGTATTCCGTGGGAAATGCCGTACCGCTGCCCGGACATTGTCTGGAATCCGTACCGCCGTAAATTCAGTATCCTTGTGCGTATCCTCGCCGACGGGCGCACCACAGACATCCCGCTGGGGCGTTTTCTGCGGGAATTTACCTGTGACCGTCCTGACCTGTTTAAACGCAGCCCCGTAAACCGGCATGCGGTACTGAAAGAAATGGCCGGAGACCCGGAATTACAGAAATGGCGGGAGAAATATCTGGATATTTACCCGCAGGACACTGTTCCGGTCAGCCGGGCAGCACCGGTAGCGCGGGAATGGCGGGAAATTCCCCGCACGGAGCCTGACCCGGAAACCACCCCGGATAACAGTTACCGCAATTATCTGTAATTAAAAAACGACACCCGAAAAATTAAATGTGCGTATTCGCGCAGGGATACGCACGTCTTCAGGAGACGCAGATATGCCTTATCAGTTAATGCAACCGGCACGGAATGCAGTCATCTGTCACAGGGAGGAAAACAAATGAAAACACCCTTACCGCCCGTCTTACGCGCTGCCCTTTACCGTCGCGCTGTCGCCTGTGCCTGGCTGACCGTGTGCGAACGTCAGCACCGCTACCCGCATCTCACCCTTGAGTCACTGGAGGCGGCCATCGCCGCTGAGCTGGAAGGCTTTTATCTGCGCCAGCACGGTGAGGAAAAAGGGCGTCAGATAGCCTGTGCCCTGCTGGAAGATTTAATGGAATCCGGCCCCCTGAAGGCCGCGCCGTCGCTGTCCTTTCTCGGGCTGGTTGTGATGGATGAACTCTGTGCCCGTCACATAAAAGCGCCGGTACTGCACTGAAGGAGAACAACACCATGAAAATGAACGTAACCGCCACCGTCAGCCATGCGCTCGGCCACTGGCCGCGTATTCTCCCGGCGCTGGGGATTCAGGTGCTGAAGAACCATCATCAGCCCTGTCCGGTCTGTGGCGGGAGTGACCGCTTCCGTTTTGATGACAGGGAGGGGCGCGGCACCTGGTACTGCAATCAGTGTGGTGCCGGTGACGGCCTGAAACTGGTTGAAAAGGTGTTTGGTGTCTCCCCGTCCGACGCGGCCGCAAAGGTGGCTGCCGTGACCGGCAGTCTGCCCCCGGCTGACCCGGCAGTGACGGCCGCCGCCGTTGCTGAAACAGACGCTGCCCGGAAGAACGCCGCCGCACTGGCACAAACCCTGATGGCAAAAACCCGTCCCGGAACCGGTAACGCCTACCTGACCCGCAAGGGCTTTCCCGGCCGGGAATGCCGGATGCTGACCGGCACACACAGAGCCGGTGGCGTGAGCTGGCGCGCCGGTGACCTTGTGGTGCCACTGTATGACGACAGCGGCGAACTGGTTAACCTTCAGTTAATCAGTGCTGACGGCCGTAAGCGCACCCTGAAAGGCGGACAGGTCAGGGGCACCTGTCACACCCTTGAAGGACAGAATCAGGCCGGAAAACGTCTGTGGATAGCGGAGGGATACGCGACCGCACTTACCGTACATCACCTGACCGGTGAAACGGTGATGGTGGCGCTTTCTTCCGTGAACCTCCTTTCTCTGGCCAGCCTTGCCCGGCAGAAGCATCCGGCCTGTCAGATTGTCCTTGCCGCAGACCGTGACCTCAGCGGTGACGGCCAGAAAAAAGCCGCCGCAGCCGCAGATGCGTGTGAAGGTGTTGTTGCCCTGCCGCCGGTCTTCGGTGACTGGAATGATGCCTTCACGCAGTACGGCGGGGAAGCCACCCGTAAGGCCATTTATGATGCCATCCGGCCACCGGCTGAAAGCCCGTTCGACACCATGAGCGAAGCGGAGTTTTCCGCCATGAGTACCAGCGAAAAGGCCATGCGTATCTATGAGCATTACGGCGAGGCGCTCGCGGTCGATGCCAACGGCCAGCTTCTGTCCCGCTATGAAAATGGTGTCTGGAAGGTGCTGCCGCCACAGGACTTTGCCCGGGATGTGGCCGGGCTGTTTCAGCGTCTGCGCGCGCCGTTCTCCTCCGGGAAGGTGGCCTCCGTGGTGGACACCCTGAAGCTGATTATTCCGCAGCAGGAAGCCCCCTCCCGCCGCCTGATTGGCTTTCGTAACGGCGTGCTCGACACGCAGAACGGCACGTTCCACCCGCACAGTCCGTCACACTGGATGCGCACCCTGTGCGATGTGGATTTCACCCCGCCGGTGGACGGTGAAACGCTGGAAACCCACGCCCCCGCCTTCTGGCGCTGGCTTGACCGTGCCGCCGGTGGCCGTGCGGAAAAACGCGACGTGATTCTGGCTGCACTGTTTATGGTGCTGGCAAACCGCTACGACTGGCAGCTCTTTCTGGAGGTGACCGGTCCCGGCGGCAGCGGCAAAAGTATCATGGCCGAAATAGCCACCCTGCTGGCCGGGGAGGATAACGCCACGTCGGCCACCATCGAGACGCTGGAATCCCCGCGTGAACGTGCCGCGTTAACTGGCTTCTCACTGATACGCCTGCCGGACCAGGAAAAATGGAGCGGCGACGGTGCCGGACTCAAGGCCATCACCGGCGGCGATGCGGTGTCCGTTGACCCGAAATACCGGGATGCGTACTCCACGCACATCCCGGCGGTGATTCTGGCCGTGAACAATAACCCGATGCGCTTCACCGACCGCAGCGGCGGCGTGTCACGCCGACGGGTGATTATTCACTTCCCGGAACAGATAGCCCCGCAGGAGCGCGACCCGCAGCTTAAGGACAAAATCACCCGCGAGCTGGCGGTCATCGTGCGTCACCTGATGCAGAAGTTCAGCGACCCGATGCTCGCCCGGTCACTGCTTCAGTCCCAGCAGAACTCAGACGAGGCACTGAACATCAAACGGGATGCCGACCCGACGTTTGATTTTATCGGCTATCTGGAAACCCTGCCGCAGACCAGCGGCATGTATATGGGGAACGCCAGTATCATCCCGCGTAATTACCGTAAATACCTCTATCACGCCTATCTGGCCTACATGGAGGCAAACGGCTACCGGAATGTACTCAGTCTGAAAATGTTCGGACTGGGGCTGCCGGTGATGCTGAAAGAATACGGGCTGAATTACGAGAAGCGCCATACCAAACAGGGGATACAGACCAACCTGACGCTGAAAGAGGAAAGCTACGGCGACTGGCTGCCAAAATGTGACGACCCTGCAACAGCCTGACCCACCTGACCGGCATCTGCCGGTCTTTTTTTATCCCTGAATTCCCCGAAGGTGAACAATCCACTGTTCACCCTTCACCGTATATTCACCCGTTATCACACTGAAATTTAAAGAGAAAAATGAAAGGTGAACAGTGTGAACAATCAAATCAAAAAAAAACTTTTTTCTTCCTGAGTGATTTCAGTACGGGGGATTAATCACCGGTATGAGTCACACCGGCAGAATGCCGGAGGTGAAGAATCGAATGTTCACCCTTCACCCATTATTCACCACCTATCACTCTGAAATAAAAGGAGAAAACAGAAAGGTGAACAGTGTGAACAGTTCTTTCGAAAAAAAATTTTTT
>SFQY01000065.1 GCA_004562395.1 bacterium
CTTGACCGGCGTCACATACAGCCACACCAGCGGCATGGTTGCCAGAGCGGATTTTGCCATCACGCTTTCGCCGGAGGCCATTCTGGAAACAAGCTATTATCCGGCCCTTGATCCGGATACGGCGGAGGACGAGGACTGGTATCATCCGTCCACCAAAGAGAATGTCCCCATCACCGCGGCTCAGTGGTCGGATGTGGAGCAGATCATTCTGGAGCTCTACCCGCTGATGGAGCCCATCCCGGAAAACCGGCGTGAGGTGAAGCTGCCACCGGGGATCGAAGTCATGGATGGCGGGGACTCCACCAGCCTGATCCTGACCTGGAGCACAGAAGACGGAACACGGAGCATCCGTTATGATCCGCCAAACGACCGCCGTATCCATACGCTGATCGCTCTGCTGGAGGAGCTGGCCGACCCCATTGGACGGGAGATCCCCCGCTATGCCCCGCCGGAGCTGAGCGGCTTCTATATGGGTCAGTCCGGGGCTCTCTTCTCCAAGGACTATTCCTTCCAATTCGACCGGGGTCCGTCTGTTGTGTACGGAGAGGACGCCCCATATATCCTCCGGGCCAGATTTACCCCGTCCGGTCGGAAGCAGGAGATCAGGAGTGACTGGGCCGTGTCAGATGAGGAGTGGGATGCCTTCACCGCGTTTGCGGAGGAGATCCGTCTGGAAGAACAGCCGGACGGCAGCTCGGAAAAGCCGGCCTGCACCCTCTATTACTCTGACGGCAAACAGCAGCAGAAGAAATTGGATCAGGAAACAGCGAAGCAGCTCCGGGCGTATTTTACAGAGCTGGCCCTGTGCCTGCTGGATGAACAGCCATAGTACGCAAATCGATCCATAAAAACAGAATATAGGAGGTACTACAAATGAAAGGTCAGAAGATTTTGAAAGTCACATCCATTCTCATGATCATCGGCGGCATCATCGCCGCCATCGCCGGCGTCATCGCCATTCTCGGCGTCAGCGCCCTGGCAGCCCTGTCGGGGAGCGCGGAGGGTACCGGCCTGCTCTATGCCAGCTCCATTCTTGTGACTGTGGCCTCTGTGATCCAGTTTATCGCGGGCATTAAGGGCATCGGGGCCTGCAGCGCACCCCAGAAGGCCGCTTCCTGCGTCAAATGGGGCATTATCATTGCGATCTTAGCGATCATCTCCATCATCATCGGTTTTGTAGGCGGAGGCCAGTTCAGCATCACCAGTCTGGTGCTCAACCTTCTGCTGCCGGGATTGTATGTCTACGGCGCCATGCAGATGAAGGGCACCGCGTAAGCGGCTTCAGAAAGGGGTGCAGATGATGGGGCTCTTTGGAAAACTATTTGATAAAAAGGAATGCTCGGTCTGCGGCGGCGAGATCGGGCTGCTGGGCAACCGCAAGCTGGAGGACGGCAATCTGTGCAAGGAATGTGCCGCCAAGCTCTCCCCCTGGTTCAGCGACCGCCGCCAGAGCACGGTGGCGGAGATCCAGGAGCAGCTGACCTACCGGGAGGCCAATCAAGCCAAGGTATCCTCTTTTCGCACCACCCGTACTCTGGGTGAGCGTACCAAGGTGCTGCTGGACGAGGATGCGGGTCTGTTTATGGTCACCTCCGCCAGAAATTGGGAGGAGGCCAATCCGGATGTGCTGTCCTTCTCCGATGTGACCGGCTGCAAGCTGGACATCGACGAGCGCAGGACGGAGATCGAATACAGGGATAAGGATGGAGAGCGGCAGAGCTTCAATCCCAAACGGTATGCCTATTCCTACGATTTCTACATCGTGATCAACGTCAACAATCCCTATTTTAGCGAGATCCGCTTCCAACTCAACAGCAGCTCAGTGGATAACGATGAGGAAACACTGCTGGATGGGCCCAACGCCATGCGCAGACCCCGCGGGGGTCTCCGGGCTAAAGCCGGCGGAATGGGCGGCGGCTCCCTGACCTCCAACGCGGAGGAGGTGCGCTCCAGCGTGGAATACCGGCAATATGAGGAAATGGGCTGTGAGATCCGGGATGCGCTGCTGCAGGTCCGGCAGCAGGCGCGGGAGGAAGCGGCCGCGGCAGCAGCACCCAAGGCGGCGGTGACCTGTCCGTACTGCGGGGCGACCACCACACCGGATGCCAGCGGCTGCTGCGAGTTTTGCGGCGGCGCAATCAACGGATAAGAATATCTTGGAGCAATAGAAAACAACGAAAATGAAAGGAGCTTCACCATGAAGAAGTATGAAATTTTAGGAGAAAATCTGCCGGTCGTCGTATGTGAATTGTCCCCAGGCGAATCCATGATCACGGAGAGCGGCAGCATGAGCTGGATGAGCCCAAATATGAAAATGGAAACCACCACCGGAGGCGGTATGAAGAAGATGCTGGGGCGGCTGGTGTCCGGTGATTCCGCATTCCAGAACAAGTTCACCGCAGAGGGTGGGGACGGGTTCATCGCCTTCGCTTCCAGCTTTCCCGGGGCCATCAAGGCTCTGAACATCAGTGCCGGCCGGTCCATGATTGTGCAGAAAAGCGCGTTTCTTGCCTCTGAGGAGGGTGTGGAACTATCCATGCACTTCCAGAAAAAACTGGGCTCCGGCATCTTTGGCGGCGAGGGCTTCATCATGCAGAAACTGAGCGGAAACGGGATCGCCTTTATTGAGATCGACGGTCACGCGGCAGAGTATGACCTGAGCGCCGGACAGGAGCTTCTGGTCAGCACAGGGTACCTGGCGGCTATGGAGGAGAGCTGCACCATGGATGTGGTTGCGGTCAAGGGCGCAAAGAACATGCTCCTGGGCGGAGAGGGTATTTTCAATACCGTTGTCCGGGGACCCGGCAAGGTGATCCTGCAGACCATGCCCATCAGCAAGGTAGCCGAGCTGCTGACGCCGTTTTTCAGCAACAAAAAATAAGAAAGGACAGAGAGGAGAATGGCCATGAAAACCAAGTTCAAGCTGTCGTGCCTGTTCCTTGCGGCGCTGATGCTGTTCAGCCTCACTGCCTGCGGCAAGGACAACCCGGAGCCCAGCTCGACATCGGAAGGAACCGAGCAGACAAAGCCTCCTGTGGAAGCGGGAAGCGGAACAACGATCCATACAAATCTGTGGGATCTTACTTACGATGAGGCGGACGGCTGGGTCTATGAGGAGGACGACCTTCATGACGATGAAACATCCTCCAAGATCATCCTGACGCTTCCCAAGGAAGGCGAGGATGGAAGCATCGTCGATGCGGAGATCCGCGTTTCTGTGGAAGATCCGTATACCTTCCGGGACTATCTCACCAGCTACGGCTTTGACGAGTACGAATATGCAGTCGATCAGGCCTATGATCTTACTCCCGTCGGCGGCATCGATTGCCTCAAAGCAGAAGGAAACTATTGGGGCTCCCCCTGCCTGCGGTATATGAACCGGGTGGAGGGCGCGGGAGCCACCGTATTTATGGAGATCATCGGCGAGTACGAGGATGAGCGTGTAGACAAGCTGCTCTCCGGCCTGACGATCCATCTGGAGGATACCGGAAACGAGGATGGCCCCTGGTACTGGGAGGGTGAGCCCTTTTCCGCCCAGCCCCGCAGCGTCATGGTGGGGACGCACACGCTCAGCAGCCAGTGGCTGCCTATTACAGACTGCATCATCACAAAGGAGACCTTCAATCACGCAGCTGCTGTCACAGGAGATCAGGCTTACCTTCTGGTGGACGGAGAATTGAAGCGCTTCGATTACGACGGCGCATCTCTGAACTTTGCGGAGGATATTGTGCTGGACGCGGAATATGAGGATATTTCCGCCGACACCACAGGGACCCTCTGGCTGGCGAATTTTATGGAGCCGCTGATCAGCTGGAAGGACGGCGCACAGACGGCGTCCTATGAGGGCCCGGATCACGTCACCATGCACCCATCCGGGACCTGGGGCGTCAGCTGGTTCTCCGGCCCGGAATGTGAAAAGATCACGCTCTCCGGCGGAGCCCTCAAGACGGAGCCCATGGTATTCCAGGAAGTGGACATCCTCAGTCACCTGCTGATCGACGACAGCCACATCTATGTCTGCGGGTCTGCCGTGGATGGCAGCGGTCACAAGGTGTTTGTCTATGACAGCAATGGCGCGCTGCAAATGACTTTGGCAGATTCCGACGGAAGCGGCCTGGGAAGCATTACCTTTATTACGCAGACCGCAAATGGCTATCTGGCCCTGGACGGAAATATGCGTGAGGTGGTGCTCTGGACCAAGGACGGCACCTATCTCGGCGAGGCGGATGACGGCGACCTGTTCGGCACGGACTATCCCTGGTTCTGCGGCGGCGCGAAGCTGGCTGACGGCAGCATCCTTGCCATTATGACCGAAGACAGAGCAGACGAGTCCGCAATGGAACTGGTGGCATTCAAACTCAGCGGCTTTTAAGGAGGATCTGACATGAAACGCACGAGGTTATTCTGCGTCCTGCTTGCGGCGGCGATGCTGCTCAGTCTGGCCGCCTGCGGCAAGGACGACCCGAAAGAGTCCAATTCGCTCCAGATCGGGGACTATGCGCTGCTCTACAAGGGGGCCAGCATCATGGAGGACTCAGATGGAAACGACGCGCTGGTCCTGACGCTGGATTTTACCAACAACAGCAAGGACAGCGGCTCCTATGTCTGGTCCATCTCTGAAACAGCGATGCAGAACGGCGCAGAGCTGGCCGTCGCCACCGTCTTTACGGACAGCGACTCCTACGACACGGTGATCGACAGTCAATTTACGGATGTCGCGCCGGGTGAAACCCTTGAACTCCGCACCGCCTTTGTGCTGGCGGATACCAGAGGTGACCTTTGAGGAGGCATTCGGCGACAAAACCGGTAAGATCACCGTCGATCCGTCCACACTCAGCCGGGAAACGGCGGGAAGCGGTACAGGTCAGGATACTGGGACCGGAGATATACTGCTGGACTGGTGGAACGGCGACTGGTACGGCTGGTGGATCATGACCGGCTGCTCGGGCGATTACGAGGATCTGGAGGGCGCCTGGTGGGACATCTGCGGCGCCATTGACATCGGCGGGGACGGCACGGGCACTGTCACCCTCTGGGATGAGGACTACACGAAGTCGGAACCGATGGTCTCCGCGTCGGTCAGCCTCAGTGATGATGGGACCAGCATATATGGCACCATGACATCCGAGGGCGGCGCCTTCACGGATATTGCGCTGGAGCACGGGGACTGGATCGTTGACCCGGGACTGGTGGACTATGGGGACATGATCCACATTGACGGTGATTACGAAAACGGCGGAGATGCGTTCCACTATGATATCTACCTGCGCCCGTGGGGGACCTATTGGGTGGATGTGGACGAGGAGGATCTGCCCAATCTCTATGACAGCTGGTATCTGCCTCTGATCGATGCGGAGGAGCCTATGCCGGACAGCATCGGATGACACCAGAATGGGGATCGTTCCCGCCCCATTTGGGGCGGAGCGATCCCCGTTTGCGCAATGGTATGGAGCAGTGACATTTGAAAGGAGCAGTTATGAAAAGGACATCAAAACGAGTGATCGCATTTTTTCTAATACTGGTTCTGATGCTGTCTCTCTGTGCCTGCGCGCA
>SFQY01000012.1 GCA_004562395.1 bacterium
CCAGGAATGCGAAAGCTTTCAGGCTTTCTCTCCCCCAGTCAGCTTCGCTGACAGCCCCCTCGTCAGAGGGGGCCGTTGGGCCGCTAAACGATCATTTATATGAGAAATATGGGTTACGGCTGAATCGTTACCTTTATTGAAGATAACCGAAGTATACTTCTTCAATCTCTAAGAGGCCTCTAAAGAATTGGTAATTCCAGGATAAAAGCCGCGCCGCCACCCTTGGCATCCTCCACCCAGAGCTTCCCTTTGTGGAGCTTGACGATTTCCGCCGCGATACACAGCCCCAAACCAAAATGGGAGCGGTGGGAGCGGGCTGTTTCTCCCCGGTGGAAGCGCTCAAAAATGTGCCGCTTTTCTCCGTCCGGCACCCCAGGTCCTGAGTCCGATACGGTGATCCGGGCGCTGCTCCTGCCCCAGTTCAGTCCCAACCGGATCTCTCCGGGAGCAGGGGTATAGGCCAGAGCGTTGTCCAGGAGAATGGACAGCACCTGCATGATCCGGTCTTTGTCAAGCTGCATGGCAGGCGCATCCCTTTCCGGCAAAGTCAGGGACAGGGCAAGTCCCTTTTCTTTCGCCAAAGGGAAATAGGTCTCGTAAACCATAAGCAGGAGCATGTCCGGTTCCACTTCTTCGCATCTGACCTCCCAGCTTTGGCTGTCGGCGCTGGCAAGGGTCAGCATGTCCCCAATCAGCCGGGACATCCGTTTCCCTTCCCGGCGGATGATATCCGAAAACACCGTCTGCCGGGCAGGGGATAAGCACTCTGCCCGCTCCCAGGCGGAGCCCGCGGACAGAATGGCCGTCAGAGGTGTCCGCAGTTCATGGGAGGCAGCGGCGATAAATTGCGCCTGACGCTGCTGGTTCTCCCGAATGGGGCGCAGCATTTTCCCGGTGAAGCACCAGGAAAACGCGCCCAAAAGCACTACGGCAACCAACGCCGCAGTACATACCACCATGCGCTGCCGATGGATGCCATTCTCCATTTCGGTCAGAGGATACAGCAAGGTCAGTTCCAGCACAGAGCTGTTTTTGGAAATCCGCGCCACCCCGGCGAAATAGCCTGCGCCATCTTCTCCCCGGAGGGAAAAGGCGCAGCTTCCGCCGTTCCGGGCGCTTACGGAATTCAGATCAAACTCCGATCCGGCCCGATCCCGTGCCCGCTGAAACTCCGGCGCAAGGTTATTTCGTTCCGAAGACAGCCCCATGGAAAAGAGCGGCGTGTCACCATCCCGGATGGAAATGTAAAATCCGCCGGAGTTCTCCATCTGCCGCAGCCAGGCGGCAGAAAGCCGGTTCTGGACCCCCAGATAGGAGGACACCGTGTTGAGATTGCCGGAGAAATTCTGAAAGCTTTGGGTCCGGGTATTTCTTTCGGAAATAATCAGGCACAGCAGAGTCATGCCCAGCAGGATCGCCCCGGTGATGACCGTATTGAACGCCGTCAGCTTCCAGCGAAGTCGATTAACCATGGCGCTCCTCCAACCGGTAGCCCACGCCCCGGACAGTAGCCAGCTGCAAGCAGCTTCCTACCTTGCGCAGGCTTCGCCGGAGAAAATAGGTATAGTTGTCCAGATTACCGTCCTCCACATCGCAGTCCATGCCCCAGACCCGCAGCAGAATCGTTTCTCGGGGAAGGGTCTGACCCGGATTGCGCAGAAACAGCTCCAGCAGATCCCCCAGCCGCTTGGACAGCACTGTGGACTGTTCCCCCCGGCGCAGGGTCAGGGTTCGGGGCTCATAGGCAATATCCCCAAAGGAAAGCAGTTCGTCATTTTGAAGGGAAACGGGACGGCGCAGTACACAGCGGATCCGGGCCAGCAGTTCCTCAAAAGCGAAGGGCTTCACGATATAGTCATCCGCGCCGCTGTTCAGCCCCTGGGTACGGTCACCCACCTGCCCCAGCGCCGTCAGGAAAATCACCGGGGTGGCAATGCCCTCCCGGCGCATGGTGCGCAGCACCTCCATGCCGTCCAAACCCGGCAGCATCCGGTCCAGCAAAATCAGATCATGGATGCGTTCTCGGATAAACAGCAGCCCTTCTTCCCCATCCCGGCTGACATCCAGGTCAAAGCCCTCCTGGCCCAGCTGGAAAGAGAGGGTTAAGCACAGACTCTCGTCATCCTCGATCAGCAATATCCGCATTTCTTCGCCTCCTTACCGCCCACAGCGTCAGTATTGCGGACGCCGTGGAAGTTCCCATTGATTTTACCATATTCAGCAGCATTTGCAACTGCCCACTCCCCAGAGGGGTGAACAGGATGCGAAGGAAATTCTCCTTTTGCCCTTTCCACCAGGTTCCCCAGAAGGAAAAATCCGACCAGCGGGAGGGGATCATATCCGGCGGAATGACCAGCCGTTTCGTAAGCAGCCAGAACGTTCCCACTGCCAGCCCCAGAGCAAGGGCGGTCTTCCCCAGAGCAAGCCGCTGGCTTCCCGAAAGGATGCCCTGCAATGACAGCTTCCGCCAGTCCTTTCCCAGATGGCCGCAGACCGTCAGAAACAGAATGCCTGGGAAAAGCAGCAGCAGGTTCTCGGTCAGAGCCAAAAAGGGATAGAAGTCCAGGACCCTTCCCCGCAGGCCCCACCGCATCAAAAACGGCTCCCCCAGGGTTTTCCCTTTTTCCGCAGGCAGGGCAAGGACACACCGGCTCAGGGTATCTCCTGCTTTTGCCATGGTAAACAGGGTGGGGCGGAGGGCGGGAACCGTCCCCAGAACCCGATAGGTTTCTCCATTGTGCAGAAGAAACTGACCTGCGCAAAGGGTGGTTCCAAACAGGGTCTGGGCGGTCCCTTCGTCGATCAGGCACCCTTCCTGCCATTTCAGGCACCCCGCTCTCATCAGCTCCGGGTTTCCCGACAGAGAAACCACCGTGACCTTTGCGGAAGCCCTGGTTTCCCGGCAGGAAACCATCTGTTGGGAGGTTTCTCCCCAAAAGCAACAGCCAATCGGTTCCTCCGCTTCCGCCTCCCGACAGAAAATTCCTTCCGCAGCGGCGGTGTCTACCCCCTGCTCCAACACAATATGTGTCAAATCCGCATTCTTTCCAGCCAGACCGCAAAAAAAGACAGCCCAGACATACAGAATCGCCGCAGTCAACAGAACAATCGGACGAATGGTTTTTTTCCTGCGCATATCAGCTCACCCGAACACGGCTGCCGATGTCCACCGCCCGGTCAGAGCCTACGATCACCTGCTGCTTGCTGCTCAGCGCACCTTCTGCCAGAGCCGCTGTGGTTTCGTTCTGCTCCAGCACCGTGACGCTGACCTTCCGGGCCTGCTGCTGTGGGCCCAGGACGGTATTCACCTGTTCCACCACCAGCACATAGGGCTGGTTTCTTACATCCAAATGAAGGGCGGACACCGGAACGCAGCAGGAATAGGGCTGGGACTTCCGGGTGAAGCTCAGCTCGGCGCTGGCTCCCAGAGAAAGGGTGTTCGCCGGGAGCTGTACCGTCAGCCGGTAGCCGCCCTCCGTTTCTTCGCTGGGGGAAAAGGTAGTGACTGGTAAATCCTCGTACCGTTTTCCGGTGCTTCCCGCCCGGAGGGTCACCCGGTCTCCCAACCCGATGTATTTGCTCTGTTCCTCCGTAACCAGACCGGAGAATTTGCAGCCCTGGCTCAGGTCGGCCAGCAGCATGGCGGTGGTATCGGTGGTCTTCTCCCCGGTCTGGATATTACAGCGGGTCACAATTCCGTCCACGGGAGAGAGAATTTTCCCCTCCCCATCCAGAAGGGCTTCCAGCTTGTCCAGCGCAAGGGCCATTTGATCGTAGGTAATTTGCCCGATTTGGGCTGTGTGATTGCTGCCGTCGGGCAGATTGGCAGAGCTGATTGCCCGGCCATAGGTGGTCTTTGCGTTTTCCAGGGCGGACAGTGCATCGTCGTAGGTCTGCTGTGCTTTTTCCACAGCCTCCAAAAGCTCCTGCTCGGAACGGACCGGGCTGCCGGTCTGCTGCTCCTGACGGCAGGCTTCCAACGCGGCGTTGGTCTCGTCCACCGCCTGCCTGGCCTGCTCCACAGCAGATCGGGCATCGGATAGCCGCTGCGCATATTCCGCGCGCACGGCATTGGCGATGGCGTCTATCTCCGCTTGGGTTAATGTGTCCGTCTGAGGCACCGGTTCCGCTGGGGGCAAGACTTCGGGTACCGTTTCCTGCTGCGGCGCTTGCGCTCGTTCCTGTTCTGCACGGTCAATGGCCTCCTGAATCTTGTCCGCAATCTCCTGCTGGAGCAGCTCCAGGGCGGCCAGCGCCGCGTCATAGTCGGATTTTGCTTTCTGGCATTCCGAAACCAGAGCTTCCTCCTGTGCTTTATCTTCTGTAATACCCTTATAGTAGTTTTCCAACGCAGTTTTCGCTCTCTCTAAGTCCCGGGCCGCACGATCCAGAGCAGTCTCCGCCTGGGAAACCGCGGAATTGTAGTTTTCCTCCGCCTGAGCCTGAGCATTGGAGCGCCGCTTCTGGGTGGCAGCGTTCTGGCTCCACGCGTCCTGAACGGATAGCCGCTGCTTTTCCATGTTCTGCTTTTGGGTCAGGATGGTTTCCTCTAAGTAATCCAGATCCAGGGTGAACAGCACATCCCCTTGGTTTACCTGCTGACCTTCGTTGACGCAGACGCTGGCGACCCGCAGCCCCGCCACCGTGGTCACGGCCTGCTCCTGATTTTGAAGAGTTTTTCCCGAAAGCTGAACGGTGTGGGTAATGGTGCCGCTGGTAGGCATTTTCGTGGTCACCACAGCCGTACTATGCTGATAAATTGCTCTGGAAAGAATGGTGAAAAGAATCATAGCTCCGAAGAACAATCCGATCCACTTCCAAATGCTTATCTTTTCTTTTTTCAGATACATAACTAATCCTTTCCTCCTGACATGGCAATTCCCTGTTCCAAATACTCCTGGCATCCCAAAAACAGCAATAGTGCCGGGATCAGCATCATCAGTGCAGCTGCAAACCCCACACCCATTTCTTCCATACCGATTTCCGGCAGGAATAGGGATAGTGGCCACAGTGACTTGGTTTTTAAGTAGGTCATAGGCTGCTCAATCATATTCCAGGAATCCAGGAAGGTCAGGATACATACAGACAAAATACCCGGTACACCCATGGGAATGCCAATTTGGCAAAAGATCCGCAGTTCCCCTGCACCGTCCAGCCGGGCTGCTTCCAGAATTTCCTGGGGTATCGCTTTGAAGAAGCGGTGCAGGATGAAAACAGGAAATGTGGAAAACACGGCAGGCAAAATCACAGCGCCCAGAGTGTCCAGCAGATTGCACTTCTGCAGCACCAGATACTGGGGAAGCATCAGCACCTGAAAGGGCATCAGCATCAGCACGATATAGGCGGTCAGGATCGCCTTTTTCCCCCGCAGGGGAAACCGGGCCAATGCCCATGCCGCAGGCACAGCCGTCAGCAGTTGTCCTCCCAATACCCCCAGGGAAATCATTACGGAGTTCCAGAACATGGTAAAAAAGCCCGGACTGTCCAGCAGCACCTCCACCAGAGATTTCAGCGTTGGCGCCGCCGGCAGCGCGGACCATGCTGCCATCCCCTCCCCGGCGGAGAAAATCGGAGACAATTTCGCCTCCAATTCCCACTGGGCCGAAAATGCCCCTGTCACCGCAAACCAAATGGGAAAGCAGATCAAAAGGGTCAGTGCCAGCAAAGCCGCGAAAAGCATCAATTTCCTGATTATTTTCATATTCTAATCCTCTCCATCCCAGGCTTTGCGCAGAAAGCCGATCAGCACGAAAACCACGGCTGAGGTCATCACAGAGGCAGCGGCAATCTTATCAAAATCCAGCTCCCGGAACCAGTTGTTGTACAGGTGCTGCAATAAGTACATGCTTTCCTGTGGGTAGTCTCCCGCCACCAGCCAGGCTTCCCGGAATACCTTAAAGGAATTCAGCAGGGACAGCACGGTGATGGTATATGCTGAACCCCGCAGGTTGGGGAGGGTAATATATAGGAGGGTCTGCCAGGCGCCCGCTCCGTCCACTTGAGCGGCTTCATAAACACTTTCCGGGATTCCAGCAAGCCCCGCCGTCCACAAAACCATGGTATACCCCAGATTCTTCCAGAGATAGCTGATAACCAGCATCCAAAAAGCCGCCCCGGAGCCCATCCAGTCCACCCCGCTGCCGCCCAGTGCCAGAAGTGCGCCGTTAATAAGTCCCTTTTCATGGAATAATACCTTCCACACCAGCACCACAGAGGCTGCCGGGACGGCCATGGGCATCAGATAAGCACTCCGCAATGCGCTTCCCACTGGCGGAATCGCCTGCAGCGCAACCGCCAGAGCAAGGGACAGCGCAACCAGAAGTGGGACGCAGACCAGGGTAAACCGGGCCGTGTTGGAAACAGCAATCTGGAACGCGGCATTTTTCAGAACCGCCAAATAGTTCTGGAATCCCATCCACCTGCCGCCGATGGCGCTTTGGAAAGACCTGAGAAGCACCTGAAGCATGGGCAGAAGGGCAAAAAACAGAACCCCAAGGAAATTGGGCAGGAGAAATGCCCAATAGATGATATTCTGTCTGGAAGCTGGGCGAAGGCCCTTCCCTTTGCGCGTCATATCCTCGGTCCCTTCTGCTGTGTTTGACCTCCAGTTTATCCCGCGCACCTCTAAGCTGTCTCTAAGTGGAATGCGATTCCATATCGTCATTCCTCCTTCGTTATGATACCGTCTTTGTATCGGAGAAAGGGATGCCGAATATGCCAAAGCCCCCAGCTCTGATCCAGAGAGCTGGGGGCGTGAACGCAAAATGTTATGTTTTTGATAGAAACAAGAAATCCGAACCCACTCCCCATGGGGAATAAGTTCGGATTTTTCATGTTTGGTGGACGATATAGGACTCGAACCTATGACCTTCCGCACGTCAAGCGGATGCTCTAGCCAGCTGAGCTAATCGTCCAAGTAATGTAATTAAGAAAAAAGTGGTGGACGATATAGGACTCGAACCTATGACCTTCCGCACGTCAAGCGGATGCTCTAGCCAGCTGAGCTAATCGTCCAAAGCGCTTATTTAATATACACGCTTTACGTGGATTTGTCAAGGGCTTTGGGGAAAAATTATCCGACAACGGCGTCAACGCTCTGGCGGTTCAGGAAGCGGATCACCAGCCGGTTGGGCAGGCACACGATTTGGGTCCCGCCGCCGCAGAAGCCCCGGTCCATGCAGTAGTGGTCCGGACAGTTGGCCTGGGTTACGGCGATTTTCCCGTCCCGGACGGTGATGACATTGCTGCCGCCCTCCGGAGTGGTGACGGTAAATTCCTGATCCAGATGGAGGTCCACGGTTTTCAGGACTCTGCCCTGGCTGGAGATTTCCGCAAGGTCCGCCTCCCTCGGACGCAGGAGGAAGACACTGAGGCCCAGGCACAGAACCAGCAGGGCGGCAAGAAGCAGGATCCAGGTCCTTGTTTTCATCGGGAGATCACCTCGTACTGACAGCCGGAGAGGATTGCGCCTTCCGTGGCGTGGATGGCCCCGCCGGTGGTGACAAACACGGCATCAAAATCATCGCTTTCCCGCCAGAAGTCCGCGGCCTGTTCCAGGCCCATGACAAACAGGGCAGTGGAGAGGCAGTCGGCGGTGAGACCGTCCCGGCAGATGACCGTGACGCTTCTCAGGCCGGAATCGGCGGGATATCCGGTCTTGGGATCCAGAATGTGGTGGTATCTGACCCCATCTATCTCAAAATAGCGCTGGTAATCTCCGGATGTTACGACGGAGACGGTACCCGTAACGGAGAGAATGCCCAAATTTTCTCCGCCCTCGGGATTCTGGATCCCGATCTGCCAGGGAGAGCCGTCGGGCTTATCCCCGAAGGTCTGAACGTTGCCCCCCAGGACCAGCATGGCCCGGTCCACATCCATTCCGGCCAGGATCCCGGCGCATTCCTGCCCGGCATAGCCCTTCAGCGCCGCGCCCAGGTCCCACTGAGGCTGCTCCATGGCAGCGGCGATTTCACCGGGGGTCGGTACCCGGTGGGTTTCCTCGGAAAAGCCCCAGACCTCGCTCAGGGCCCGCAGATGGGGATCGAAGGCCCCTCCGGTGCGCCGGGACAGCCCTTCCACCCGTTCCAGAAGCTCTGCCTGCCAGGGCAGCAGCGCCGGAGCCTCTCCCCGGTTCATCTGAGCCAGCAGGGAGGATCCGGATGTGGCGGACCAGTCACGCTCCAGAGCATTCAGTTCTTCGGTGATTTTCCGGAGCCCTTCCTCCGCGTCCCGGCCCCAGACCTGCAGGTCCATGACCGTATCCATGCAGAAAACCGTCTCCCGGACGGGAGCGGAGGACCCGGAGCAGCCGCACAGCAGCACGCAGGCCAGTAAGACTAGACAGAAAAAGCGTTTCATAGGGTTACCTCGGGAATGGGTCAGATTTCACAGGAAGAATCCTCGGTAAGTATAGCAAAATTGTGGGGAAAAGGCAAGGAAAAGTCCCAAAAACTCCTTGACTTTTTCCGACGGCTCTGCTAAAATAAACAAGCCGCATTGAAGGGGCTTAAGTCGGCATGCCAAAAACACCGCGCCCCAAAAGCGAGACTACACAATTAAAGTAGGTGAAAACAAATGAAAGCAGTTATCGTGACCGGTGGCAAGCAGTACACCGTGGCGGAGGGCGACGTCCTGTACGTTGAGAAGCTGAACGCGGAGGCTGAGGCTACCGTCAAGTTCGATCAGGTTCTGGCTGTCCTGGACGGTGAGAACACCAAGATCGGCGCTCCCGTGGTGGAAGGCGCCGCTGTCGAGGCCAAGGTTGTCAAGAACGGCAAGGGCAAGAAGCTGGACATCATCCGCTACAAGGCCAAGAAGAACGAGAAGCGCCACATCGGCCATCGTCAGCCTTACACCAAGGTGGAGATCACCAAGATCGCTCTGTAATTTATGACAAGATGCGAGTTTTTCACCGAGAACGAGAGAATCACCGGATTCTCCGTCTCGGGTCACAGCGGCTATGCCGAGGCGGGCAGCGATATTGTCTGCGCCGCTGTCAGCGCCGCGGTTGCCATGGCTGAGGCCACCATCAATGATGTGTGCGGCGCCAAGGCCAAGGTCCGGGTCAAGGACGAGCAGGCTCGTATCACCCTGACCCTCCCCGCGTCCTGCGATGAGGAGGACAGCGTCCAGGCAGTGCTTGCCGGAATGATGCTGTACCTGGCCTCCCTGCGGGACGAATATCCTGATTATATCGAAGTTTTGGAGGTGTAACACCATGCTGAAGATTGGTATTCAGTTCTTCGCTCACCACAAGGGCGGCGGTTCCACCAAGAACGGCCGTGATTCCGAGTCCAAGCGGCTGGGCGTCAAGCGTGCTGACGGTCAGTTTGTTCTGGCCGGCAATATCCTGGTCCGCCAGAGAGGCACCCACATCCATCCCGGTACCAATGTGGGTATCGGCAAGGACGACACCCTGTTCGCTCTGGTTGACGGTACCGTCAAGTTCGAGCGTCTGGGCAAGGATCGCCGTCAGTGCTCCGTTTACGCTGAGCAGTAAGAAACGCATAAAACCAAAAGGCCGCCGCATCGTATTTGCGGCGGCTTTTTTTCAAAAATCATGTAAAAACCATTGGAAGGGAGGCTTTCCTGTGGTCAACATCAGAATTGTGGAAATTCCGGAGATGAAGGCGGTTTACTCCGGCCCTTTGACATCGGAGGAACGCTTTGAAGCCTTCAACAATTGGTTCAGCCGCTTTCATGGGTCTTTAAAATATGAATTGTTCCCCAGGGACTTTATGTGGTACAATGAGCGGACCGGCGCCCAGGAATGGTTTTACGCACTGCCCTGCGACCCGGCGGAGGTGGATTGCGGCGGTTTTGAGATCCGCGATTTGCCTGCGGGGCTGTACGCGGTGACCTCCTGTCTGGACGCGGACCTGGATCAGGCCCGGGACTGGCTCAGTACCCGGGAGGAATTGGTCCGGTGGGTAAAGGAAAGCGAGAAATTCGCCCTGTATGAAAATGGGGACAGCAGGCCGGAACGGTATCCCATGTTTCATATCACTTCTCCGGGCAGACTGATTCCGGAGGGGATTTCCATTGAGAATCTGTATGTGCCCATCGTGGAAAAATAAGCACATTCCCGCGGAGCATTTGTTCCCTGTATAGAAGGAGTGAGAAGCATGTTTGTAGATAAAGTACGGATCACCGTCATCGGCGGCCGGGGCGGCGACGGAGCGGTGGCGTTCCACCGGGAAAAATATGTGGCCTCCGGCGGTCCCGACGGCGGCGACGGCGGACATGGCGGCAGCGTCATCCTCCGGGTCAACGACAACCTGTCCACGCTGCTGGATTTCCGGTATAAGCGTAAGTATGCCGCCCAGGCGGGCGTCAACGGCCAGGGCCGGAAGATGGCGGGCAAGCGGGGGGAGAACCTGATCATTGAGGTCCCCAGAGGCACCGTGGTCCGGGACGCGGAAAGCAATCAGATCATTGTGGATATGTCCACCGGTGAGGACTTCGTGATCGCCAGAGGCGGCCGGGGCGGCTGGGGAAATGCCCATTACGCCACGCCCACCCGGCAGGTTCCCCGGTTTGCCAAGGCGGGCCTCAAGGGTCAGGAGCGGGATGTGATCCTGGAACTGAAGCTGCTGGCGGACGTGGGCCTGGTGGGCTTCCCCAACGTGGGAAAATCCACCCTGCTGAGTGTGACCTCCAACGCCCGGCCCAAGATCGCCAACTACCATTTCACCACCCTGTTCCCCAATCTGGGCGTCATCTACGTGGACGAGGGGGTTTCCTTCGTCATGGCGGATATCCCCGGCATTATCGAGGGCGCCGCGGAGGGCGCGGGTCTGGGACACGATTTCCTGCGCCACATTGACCGGTGCCGGCTGCTGGTGCATGTGGTGGATGTGTCCGGCAGTGAGGGTCGGGACCCGGTGGAGGATTTTTACGCCATCTGTGAGGAGCTGAAAAATTACAGCGTGGACCTGAGCAGCCGGCCCATGATCGTGGCGGCCAATAAGGTGGACCTGCTGGCTCCCGAGTCGGATAATCTGCAGCGCCTGCGGGAGGCTGTGGAGCAGGCCGGCTGCGAGCTTTACGAGATCAGCGCCGGTACCGCCCAGGGTACCAAAAACCTGATGCGGGTGGTGGCCGGGAAGCTTCGGACCCTGCCGCCGGTTACCATTTACGAGCCGGAGTATGTGGAGGTTGTGGAAGCGCCCACGGATCCCAACGCCTTCGAGGTTGAGCATTACGGCAATACCTGGCTGGTTACGGGCCTCTGGCTGGAGCGGCTGGTGCAGAATATCAATTTTGAGGATTACGAGTCCCGGAATTACTTCGACCAGCAGCTGCGGAAGGTGGGGCTGTTCCGGCGGCTGGAGGAAATGGGGATCCAGGACGGCGACACCGTGGATATTTACGATTTTGAGTTTGAATATCAGCGGTAAAAGAAAGCTGCCGTTCCCGGAATGACCGTTTTTTCCGCCCTGGCCGGATGTGCGTGCCGGGATGGGCCTGGGGATCCCGGGAGGGAACCGGGGCCTTTTCCGGCAAACCTCACAAACGGACGGCTCCGGAGGATGGCAGCCTGTGGCTTGCCGTACAAACTGCCGGGAGCGTTCCTGCATCCGGGATCTGCCGGGCGGAAAAAGAAAATTTTCTTTTTTCAGAAAAGTATTTGCCATTTTCAACTTTATCCGGTATAATAACTTACGTCACCACCTGACGTAAGTTATTTTTTTGGAGGAGAGCGCCATGATCCGGAATTTGAATCAGGTCACCTTTCAGGGGTTCGGCACCGTCCCGCCGGAACGGACTCAGAGCCTTAAGGATTTTGACAAGAACGCCGCTTCTGTCTGGACGCTGACCCAGTCGGAAACGGCTGTTTGCCGCGCCCGGGAGGAGACCTGGGTAAGCTGCGGCAGCGGCATGAGTGTGCTGTCCGTGAGTCGGGATGGGGAGCAGTACCAGCATTATTATCTGGACAAGGCGGTGCGCGTCAAGCAGGGGATCTACTTTACCCTCAGCCCTTTTATGGGGGAGGCAACGGCCCTGGTGTTTTCCCGGGAGGAACCGGAAAGGGTGGGCGTGAAGCCCTCTGACAGCCTTCGGGTGGATTCCAAGCTGCGGGTGAACGGAATCTACACCTTCTTTTATCAGGAAAAGGAGCAGGGCTTCCTGTTCCCCGGCGAGTCCCATCCCATGGCGGAGCTGACCTATGTGGATCAGGGGGCGCTGCATTCCGTGGCGGACGGACAGGATCTGCTGCTGAAGCAGGGAGATCTGGTGATTTACGGCCCCGGCCAGTGGCATATGCAGTATGCCGATATCGGGGTGGCGCCCCGGTTCGTGACCATTTCCTTTGACCTGGCCGGTGTGGAGCCGGAGCCTCTGCTGAACCGGAAATTTACCACGCCTCAGTCCGTGGTGACGGTGCTGCAGAACATGCTGCGGGAGCAGGAGCGGATGGATGCCTACTCCAATGACATCATTCTGGCCCAGCTGAACCTGATGCTGCTTCTGCTGCTGCGGGAATCCGCCGCGCCCAGCAGGAGCAAGCTCCAGACCTCCAATGCCATCCATTCGGAAAATGAGATCATCCGCCAGGCCCAGCAGTATATCAGCTCCCACATCCGGGAGAAGCTGTCCGTGCCGTTGGTTGCCCGGCAGGTGGATGTCAGTCCCAGCTACCTGACGGCGCTGTTCCATAAGAACCTGCAGATCTCCCCCGGCGAGTATATCCGCCGCATCAAGCTCCAGGAGAGCAAGCAGATGATCCGGGAGAACAATCTGAACTTCACCGAGATCGCCGCGGAGCTGCAGTATTCCACCGTACACCACTTCTCCCGGCAGTTCAAGGAGAAGTTCGGCATCACCCCCACGGAATACGCCAAGTCGGTCCGATAATACGAAACCCACGCTCCAAAGGCGTGGGTTTTCCGCAGAATTTGAATAACAGGAATTAGGATCATGTTTGCGGGAAAACCCGCTGGAGGTGCGATTATGAAGATAAAGCTGACGGTTACGGAAAGCCGCTGCCGGGGCGGGTACTGCCGGAAGGGGGATACCTATCTTGTCGAAGACCTTTGCCCGCCGCTGTGCCATGAGTTCTGGAACAGCATTTACCCCTATGTCTATGCCTTGCAGAACGGAGCGAAACTGGATTACGGGAACGGCCGGGGAAAGCAGTTCGACGCAAAGTGCCCGGACGGGGGACGGGTATCCATTCATGGAGAGGTGATGGAATGGGAAGAATCTGACCACTGACTTTGACTATCTGCATACTTCCCGCTGGCGGGAGCCGATCAGAGCGTTGGAGGAAATGGAAATATCAAAATGTGCTTATCGGATTTGCTCAGATGTCCGATAAATTGGAATTTGTAAGTGTGCGTTACAAATTACCTGTCATTCCGAGCCAGTGCGCACACTGGCGTGGGAATCCCCTGGTTGAATGGGGAAATGGAACGAAAACCGCCCTAAAACCTTGGGGGATTGCCACACCAGTCTGCGGACTGGTTCGCAATGACAGCGTTTTTTCGGCGCGCCAAACACCAATTTATCGGGCGGTTGCGTAAAACCGATATGCACATATCAAAAAATGCCGGTTTCGATTAACGCGAAACCGGCATTTTGGGTCTGAAAATCCCCAGGAGCTTACCCATTGCCAGGTGGAACAGGTCCGCGCAGACAACGGTGAGTATCAGGACGGAAGCACACCATATAAATTCTCTTTGCCGCAGCGCGGCGTTCTGCTCCAGCAGCATGATGACGGCCCCGTGGAGCAGATAGATTTCCAGGGAGAGATCCCCCAGATGGTTCAGAAGCCGGTTCCCGATCTGAACTTTCAGGGTGAAGCACAGGACGCACAGAGGAAACAGCGCAGCGGCCAGACCTGTAAACAGCAGGGAGTTTTCCCCCGGCAGGAAATGGGAGGGGACCGTCTCGGCGCAGAGAAAGGACACCAGGAAACAGGCTGCCGCGGCCGGGAAAAGGACCGGATAGAACCGCTTCAGGGTGGGGAGAATTCTGTCCTCCCAGACCGCCCAGAACATTCCGACGATCAGCAGATGGCTGGTGCTGTACCACCAGAAGCCGTAGCGCATCCGGATGCAGAAGGTTGTGTACAACAGCTGCCACAGGCAGCCCAGCAGGAGCATCCGGCCATAATGCCTGCCGCAAAGGCGCATCATCAGCCAGAAGGCCAGATAAAAGCCCAGGATGCAGAGAATATACCAGGAAAAGGGGACAATGGGCTCCCCGGCAAGGATCGCCGCGAAGATGTCCGTGACCGGGTACCGCCGGCCCCGGGCAGCGTCCGCAAGCCAGCACAGGGCGGTTGCGGCAAGATAGGGCACCAGAACGGAGGACAGGCGGCGGCAGAGGAACCCTTCCCGGTACCGGGGGGAGTTCATGTGGGAGCGCTGCAGGCCGTAGCCCGAAAGGAAGAAAAAAACCGCTACGCAGAGGTAACCGGCATGGGTGAACCGATGAAACAGAAGGCCCGTTTCCGTCTTCTGGGCCAGATGGTGGAATACCACCACCAGGGCGAAGAAGCCCCGGAGGGCTTTCCCGGTATCCAGGGACAGGTACTCTTCGTTGAAGCCGGAAAGGGGCCGGACGGCCTTCGCCTTCAGCAAAAGCAGAAACAGTAGGACGATGGGAAGAAGATCGATGATATCAATGGGCATTCCGGTTTCTCCTTTCTCCGGCTCTCCGGAGGCTTCCCGCGCCGGCGGATCTGGGCTCTGCCCCGGGGCGGGGGAGGGCTGCTTCCATTCTACCATAAAATCCGGTTTTATCAATGGATTTCTCAAGGATTTCAGTGGATGCCGGAGAATGGGGAGCGTCTAACTCTTGCGAAATTGGGAATTCTGTTATATAATTGGAAAAAGTTTGACATGGAGGCTGACTCGATGGAGTTTAAGGTATTGGCGGTAGGCGACGTGGTGGGAAATCCCGGCCTGGAACGGGTGCGGCGAAGCCTTCGGCAGATCAAAAGGAAATACGGTGTGGACTTCACGGTGGTCAACGGGGAGAATGCCGCCGTGGTGGGGCTGACCCCCAATCAGGCGGAGGAGATCCTGGACGCGGGAGCGGATGTCATTACCATGGGAAACCACACCTGGGGAAAGCGGGAGATCGTGCCCTACCTGGACGACTGCTCCCGGATCCTGCGGCCTGCCAACTATGCCCCCCAGGTCCCCGGCAGGGGATGGGGGATCTTTGAGACAAACGCCGGGGATGTGGCGGTGATCGACCTCATCGGCCGGTGCAATATGGACTACGGCCCCAACAATCCCTTCCTGCTGATGGATCAGATCCTGAAGAAGGTTCATACGAAAATCGTTCTGGTGGAGATCCACGCGGAGGCCACCTCCGAAAAGCTGGCCATGGGCTACATGCTGGACGGCAGGGTCAGCGCGGTGTGGGGGACCCACACCCATGTGCCCACGGCGGATGTCCGGGTGCTGCCCGGTGGCACGGGATATGTCACCGATCTGGGCATGACCGGCCCCAGAGAGTCGGTGCTGGGGATCCGGCCGGAGCTGTCCATTGCCAAATTCCGGGGAGATCTCACGGAGCGCTACCGCTGGGCAGAGGGGCCGACCAAAATGGAAGCGGTGCTGTTTACCCTGGACGCGGACACAGGAAAATGCCTTCGGGCGGAAAGAGTGGATGAATGGGACTGAAAATTTTGCATAGCTCGGACTGGCATCTGGATTCTCCCTTCGCGGGGTTCTCCCAGAGCCAGCGGGAGCTTTTAAAGCGGGAGCAGCGAAAGATCCCCGGCAAGGTGGCGGACCTCTGCCGCCGGGAGGACTGCGACCTGGTGCTGCTGGCGGGAGATCTGCTGGATGGGCAGGCCGGCCGGGAGACGCTGGATATTCTGAAAAAGGAACTGAAGCGCTGCGGCGTGCCGGTGCTGATCGCCCCGGGCAACCATGACTTCTGCGCGCCCGGCAGCCCCTGGCTGGAGGAGAGCTGGCCGGAGAACGTATTTGTATTTACCGGGGGAATGGAATCCGTAACCATCTCCGGCCTGGACTGCCGGATCTACGGCGCGGGCTTTCAGAGCATGGACTGCCCCGGGCTGCTGGACAATTTTCGGGCCGAGGGCAGCGAGAAATACCGCCTTGCCGTTCTTCACGGGGATCCGGTCCAGAAGAATTCTCCCTGCAATCCCGTGACAGCCCCCCAGGTCCGGGGATCCGGTCTGGATTATCTGGCTTTGGGCCATATCCACAAGGCCGGGGCCTTCCAGGCGGGGAATACCCTCTGCGCCTGGCCGGGCTGCCCCATGGGCCGGGGCTGGGACGAGACCGGAGAAAAGGGCGTATGCATTGTGACGCTGGGCGACCAGCCGGATATTCAGGCGGTGAGCCTGGATACGCTGCGGTTTTACGACCTGGAGGTGGACGTGGGCGCCGGTGCCGCCGAAGCTCTGGAGGAGGCGCTGCCCGCCGTGGGGAGTGAGGACTTCTACCGGGTGGAGCTGACGGGCTACGGCCAGGTGGATCTGGCGGCGCTGAAGGAGGCCTTCTCCGCCTTTGCCAACCTGGAGCTGAGGGACCGGACACAGCCGCCCATGGATGTCTGGGCCGACGCCGGGGAGGACACGCTGGAGGGCGTCTACTTCCATATGCTCCGCAAGACCATGGAGGTCGATCCGGAGAACGCCCGTCTGGTTCAGCTGGCGGCGGAAATCTCCCGCCAGCTTCTGAACGGAAGGGAGGTCACGCTATGAAAATCTATCGGATGACCGCCACCTTCGGCAGGCTGGAGCATGAGACGCTGACCCTGAAGCCGGGGCTGAACGTCCTGACCGCCCCCAATGAGTGGGGCAAGAGTACCTGGTGCGCGTTCCTGATGGCCATGCTCTACGGACTGGATACCCGGGCAAAGACTACGAAAACCGTCCTGGCGGACAAGGAGCGCTATGCCCCCTGGTCCGGCAGCCCCATGGAGGGACGGATCGACCTGAACTGGAAGGGCCGGGACATCACCATCGAACGCCGGACCAAGCGCCGGATCCCTCTGGGGGAGTTTTCCGCCTATGAGACGGAATCCGGCCTCCCGGTGGCTGAGCTGACGGCGGCCAACTGCGGCCAGCTGCTGCTGGGTGTGGAGCAGTCGGTGTTCCGCCGGGCGGGCTTTATCCGTTTTTCCGATCTGCCGGTGACCCAGGACGAGGCGCTGCGGCGCCGCCTGAACGCGCTGGTCACCACCGGGGACGATTCCGGCGCCGCGGACCGGCTGGCGGACAGCCTGCGGGATCTGAAAAACAAATGCCGGTATAATAAGAGCGGCCTGCTGCCCCAGGCGGAGGCGGAGCGGGCAGAGCTGGAAGGAAAGCTGACGGAGCTGGAATCTCTGGAAGTCCAGTCGAAAAAGCTGAAGGAACGGCTTGAGGAGGTTCGGTCCTGGCTGACACAGCTGGACAATCACCGGCAGGCTCTGGCCTACGCGGCGGCGGAGGCCGGCGCGGAGCGGGTGGCCCAGGCCCGGGAGGTCCGGGACCAGGCGGAGCGGGAGCTGCGGGAGCTGGAGGAGGCCTGTGCCAAGCTGCCTTCCCGGGAGGAGGCAGAGCAGAAGATCCGGGATCTGAGGAATCTGCGGGATCAGTGGAATTCCATCCAGATGGAGAAACAGATGCTTCCCCAGGAGCCGGTAAAGCCCCAGCTTCCCCCACCCTTTGCCGGGATGACCTCCCAGGAGGCCCGGGAGATGGCGGACCGGGACGCCCGGGAATTCGCGGATACCGGCTCGAAAATGCCCATTGTCCTGCTGGTTATCGGTATTGCCGGACTGCTGGGTGCGGCGCTGCTGGCGTTTTTGATGGCGTATATTCCCGCCGCGGTGGCGGGAGTTGTGGGCCTGGCTGCCCTGGGCTGGGGGATTTATGAGCGTGTCAGCGCCAAAAAGTGCCGCCGGACCCTGCTGAACAAGTACGGCGACGGCCAGTGGAAGCACTGGGCGGACGCGGTGGGAGACTATGAGGATGCCCTGCGAAGCTACCAGAAGGAGCTGAAAACCTACACCGATGCCAGCGGCGACGTGGAGGTCCGTCTGATGGTGCTGCGCAAACGCCGGGAGGCGCTGTGCGGTGAGCGGGAGCCGGAGGCGCTGCTGGAGGAATGGCAGAAGGTGCTGGCCCAGTGGGATGCCCGGGGCAATGCCCGCCGGGAGGCCCTGCGGACCCAGGGCCATCTGGAAGCTCTCAGCGCTATGGTCAAGCCTGCCCAGAAGCCCCAGATGCCCGACAACCTGACCCATTCCGACGCGGAGACCACCCGGCTGCTGTCCGACTGCGCGGTGGAGCAGCAGCGGCTTCAGAACCGGCTGGGACAGTACCAGGGCCGGATGGAGGCGCTGGGAGACAAGGAACTGCTTCGCAGACAGCTGGAGCAGAAGGACCGCCGGATCGCCCGGCTGGAGGATACCTATGCCGCCCTGACCATTGCCCAGGAGACGCTGGCCCAGGCCCGGGCGGAGCTGCAGCGCCGCTTCGCCCCCCGGATCGCCAAACGGGCCCAGGAGCTGCTGTCCGCCATGACCGGCGGCCGATACCGCAGCCTGATCATGGGAGAGGACTTCAGCCTGCAGGCGGGGACCGGGGAGGAGGATACCCTCCGGGACAGCCTGTGGCGCAGCGACGGTACCGTCGATCAGCTGTATCTGGCACTGCGCCTGGCGGTGGCCGAGGAGCTGACCCCGGAGGCACCCCTGATTCTGGACGACGCGCTGGTGCGCTTTGACGACCAGCGGCTGAAGGCGGCGGTGAAGATCCTGGAGGAAACCGGAAAGAACAAACAGGTCATCTGCTTTACCTGCCAGGGCAGGGAAGCGGAGGCCTCCCATACCTGACAGCGTTCCAACCAACCGGAGCGGGGAGATCCCCCGCTCCGGTTTTGCGTGAAGAAAGGCTTTTCAGCCCATGAGCAATGTGTAAACTGGGTAAAGGATCGTTTACGCTCGCACCCCAAAACCTTCCCCCTCGGGGGAAGGTGCCCCAGTGCGCACACTGGGGCAGATGAGGGGCCATCGCACCAAAGGATTTTATTGTAGGTAAACAGGAGTAACCTGTTGGAAATTCTCCATTTTTCGTTACTGCATCGGTAATTGCCGCGTTTTCCCCTCATTCGTCACGGCTTCGCCGTGCCACCTTCCCCCGAGGAGGAAGGTTTTGTGGAGCATCCGTTATTACGCTAAACGATGATTTATCAAAGCCGATTGGGTAAATGTTGGGGATTCGCCGAAATCGGTGGGGAAACGCACCCATTACCGCCGGGCGACCGCAAGGATCGCCCCTACGCGGGGGGCGCTATTACGAGAAACGATCCTTTATGGAAATCCTCAACGGAGGGGCTCTGTCCGGTGAATCGTAACGAAATCTGTCATTTTTTTGTAATTCTCTATTGACAAATAGGGTTTAATGGATTAAACTATTGCTGTAAGGTTTAATATATTCAACTCGGGCCGACCTCCGGGACCAGGGAAATATACCCGGGGCGGCCATTACGAAAGGGGAAAACCATATGGAAACACCCAAAATCTTTGAAAGTGAATACCGATTCTGTCTGATCCTGTGGGAGAATGAGCCGGTGAATTCCACCCGGCTGGTGGAGCTGTGCCGGGAGCGGCTGGGCTGGTCCAAGGCCACCACCTACACCGTCATCCGCCGTCTGGCGGAGCGGGGCGTGGTGAAGAACGAAAATGCCACCGTCACTGCCCTGATCTCCAAGGAGGAGGCCCAGAAGTCCCGGCTGGAGGCAATGGTGGAGGATACCTTTGAGGGCAGTATGCCCGCCTTTATCGCCGCCTTCTCCAGAAGCAAGAAACTGACCAGAAGCGAGGTAGACCAGCTCCGAGAGCTGATTGACAGCTACACGGAGGATTGACCATGAACCAGCTGTTCCAAAATGTGCTGACGGCCAGCTTTCATGGAAGCGTCGTCATTGCCGTGGTGATTGTGTTGCGGCTGATCCTGAAAAAGACCCCGAAGAAGTTTATCTGCCTGCTGTGGCTGCTGGCCGGGATCCGGCTGCTGATGCCCTTTGAGATCCAGAGCAGCCTGAGCCTTCAGCCGGAAGCGGCTTCCGTGGTGGAGCAGCACTGGCAGCAGGAGCAGCGGCAGGCCTACACGCCCGCACCGGAGGAGCCGGTCCTGAACGCCGTAACGGAGCCGGAAGCTCCGGCGCTGACGGCCGTGGATGTCCCTGCCGCCATGCCGGAGGAGGCTTCGCGGATCCGTGGGGATGCCCCGGCGGCAGCGCCGGTCCGGGAGGACAACCCCGCCGTGGATTGGGCGGCGCTGGTACCCTACTTCTGGTTTGCTGTGGCCTGCTGCTTTGTTGTCAGCAGCCTGTATTCCTACCTGCGGCTGTGCTATCAGGTGCGGGAAGCGGTGAAAATCCCCGGCGGTTGGGAATGTGAAAACATTGAGACCGCCTTCATCCTTGGTTTTATCCGGCCCAGGATCTACATCCCCATGGGCATGTCCGCGGACAACCGCAAGTACATTCTGGCCCATGAGCGGACGCACCTGGAAAAGGGCGATCACTGGTTCAAGATGATCGGCTACATCGCCCTGGCGATCCATTGGTTCAACCCCCTGGTGTGGGTGGCCTACACCCTGCTGTGCAAGGACATCGAGATGGCCTGCGACGAGCGGGTGGTGCAGTTTATGGAGCTGGAGGAGCGGAAGGCCTATTCCGCCGCCCTCTTAAGCTGCAGCACCAATCGGGCGCACTTCGCGGCCTGTCCTGTGGCCTTTGGTGAGGTGTCCGTCAAATACCGCATCAAGTCGGTGCTGAACTACCGTAAGCCCAGCTTCTGGATCAGCCTGGTGGGCGTCATCGCCATCGTCTTTGTGGCGGTGTGCCTGGTGACCAGCCCTGCCAAGGAGAAGACGGAACCGGCCGCCGGGGAGACCCTTCCCCCGCAGGCTGTCGAAGAGACGGGGCAGACCCTGCCCCGGCAGGAAGCGGCACTGAAACGCATTGAAGACGGCTTACAGGCCTGGCTGGCCCGGGACAGCTATAATGTGTTTGTGGATGCCTTCCTGGACGATGGGTCCGTCACCTGGCAGACCAATTACTATAAGCGCGGCGCGGATGTTCAGTGGCAGGTGACGGATACCGATTGGGTTACCACGGGCCATATGATCCTGGATGGTGTGGATTACACCTATGAAAATAACCGCTGGATCACGGCGGACCCGGCGGAGGATCCCCTGGAAACCTGGCTCAGCTGGTTCCGCTGGGAGGATATGGCCCTGTACAACCTGACAGAATCCACCATAACCAATGAATACGGCGATACCTATGAGGAGATTGCCTTTACCGCATATCGGATGCCGGATGTCAAGAGCGCCCAGGCCATGTGCTTTACCTTCAATACCGACGGCGAGCTGACGGGCGGCACCGTGAAAAACGCGGACACGGATCTGGGGGACAACCTGGGCTTTGGATTCTTCACGCCTTCGGAAGAAGAGATGAATCAACGGTTCTCGGGGGCGGCGGAGGTTTCCCGGACCCCGGAGGACTATGCGGCGGAACGGATGGAGGTCCCCAGCAACCATACGGAATACGACAAGGACTTCATGCTTGGCTCCGGGCAGATGCGTTGGTACTTTTTTAATGAAGCCTGGCAGTTTGCCCTGGGTGCGGAAAACGCCAGCGCCACGGGCCTGACGCTCAAATACTGTGAGTCCGGGGACGATCACCAATCTCTGGTGGCGGAGGAGGGCTTCTGGCTGGAGAAGCTGGTGGACGGCGTCTGGACCGTGCTGGAGCCTGACGCGGAGGTCACCAACGCCCCTGCCGCAGCCATCCGGGTTTCCTGGTACACCGAGGACCGGGTGAGCATCAGCTGGAAGGACAGCTACGGCGCCCTGGACCGGGGCTTCTACCGCCTGGGCCGCTACCATACGGCCACTATGCCCTCCGGGGAAACGGAAACGATCCCCTGCTACGCCAAATTCCGTGTCTATGACCCGAATCACGATACCCTGCTGAATCGGAGCAGGAGTGCCATAGACGCGCTGCTGGGCAGCGGCAGCTACCACCTGTACTCCCTGAACCGGCTGACGGAGCAGAATTACGATTATTACTTAAGCAGCGAGGTGTGGAAGGCGGGGCCGGATTACCTGGAGGTCACCGGTTATCCTTTGCGGAAGGACACCAGCCAGATGAAGAGCGTAAGCGGAAGCCTGTGGCGGGACGGAAAATACTACGGCCTGGAGTGGTCCGGAGAACCGGCGGTCTCCCCGGTCAGCAGCTGGTGGTGCGGCGTGGATGGGTATATGGACGATTCCAATTTCTCCATGTGGAGCTGGGATTTTCAGTGGTATGACGCCAAAGTGGAGGATGTGTATCAGGACGGAAATGCCATCCACATTCTGGAAACCTACGACTTCAGCGATAAGTATACCCATTCCGAGATCACCCTGACCTTTGACGGCAGCGGGAAGCTGACGGGGATCACCAAGGCCTATCTGCCGACCCTGAACTGCGCCGAAAAGGACAAGGTCATCGGTGTGGAAATGGTGGTCTATGATACCTCCGCCGGTGATATTTCCCGAACCATCGACAGCCAGAATGTCTCGGAGCCCATGGCCTTCTCCTATGAGGAGGATGTGAAGAACACCCCGAAGGCCAAAACCAGCGGCTTCCGGAACACCACGCAAAAGCCGGTAAAGACCGTCGCTGAGGCGGTGGCCCTGGCGGATAAGGAATGCGCCATGCCTCAGATCCTGAACTTTGACAACGGCTATCTCCAGACCCGGACCTACCATGACGAGGCAGCCGGTGTGTGGAAGGTGGAGCTGTTCTGGTGGCAGCACGACACCGCAACCACGGTATACCTGAACGATCAGGGCATTACCCAACGGATTGTCATGATAGAATAAAAATCGGAAGCCTGCGCCAAACGGCGCAGGCTTCCTCTGCTTTTGGGCTCCTCGCCGCAGCGCGGAACCGGGAGATACGGATAAAGGATTGTTTATCTTCGTAGGGCGGGGTCATGACCCCGCCGACCAGATTCCGATTTTTGACCGGGGATCATTCAACGGAATCGCCAGGAAATCGTTACGTTTCGGCGGGGGCGAGCCATAAGCCCTACGGTATGAACGAGCCATTTTCCGTTCAACCAACCGAGCGGAAACTCGCGGCGGGTCGGCGGGGTCATGACCCCGCCCTACGAAGGGTGCAACTATAAACGATCAGTTACTGCACCCCCATCCAATGAATAAGAGCCTGCCCCTAATTGGGGCAGGCTCAAAATCCTATGAGGGGGAATTACTTGGCAAAGACACGCTTCAGCTGGACGAACCGGGGCAGGCCGTCTTCCTTGACCATGCCGGTCTCGCCCTGGATCAGGGGCAGGCAGTAGTCGATGAAGCCCTGGGTCACGCCGTTGCCGGCCTCGTTGATCCACTCCAAGGGAACCTTCTTCTCGGTGTTGGCCACCAGGCTCAGGTCGAACAGCTCAGGCTCGCACTTGTAGCCGTTTTCGTCCCGGGTGCACTTGAAGCCCACCATCTTGTCGGTGATACCGGCCACGGCGGATTCCACGGCCACCTTGCCGGACATGAAGGACTCGGCGATGTCGGTGCCGGAGGCGCAGTGGGCGGCGCAGCGCTGCAGCAGGCTCAGCTCGATGGGACGGACCTTCACGCCGCCCAGCTCGGCCTTGATGATCTCGGTGAGGCGGGCAGCCAGACCGCCCAGCTGAGCGTGGCCGAAGCCGTCGGTGCCGGAGGTCTTGGCCTCGGAAACGAAGGTGCCGTCGGCATAGTGGATGCCCTCGGAGACGGCCACCAGGCAGTTCTTCTTCTCGGCGTAGATCCGCTTCACGTCGGCGATGAACTGGTCCATGTCGAAGTTGACCTCGGGCAGGTAGACCAGATCGGGGCCGTCACCCTTGACGCCCGCCAGAGCGGCAGCGGCGGTGAGCCAGCCCGCGTGGCGGCCCATGCACTCGACGACGGTGACCATTCCGGTGTCGTAGACATGGCAGTCACGGGAAACCTCCATGAAGGAGGTGGCGATGTACTTGGCGGCGGAGGCGAAGCCGGGGCAGTGGTCGGTACCGGCCAGGTCGTTGTCGATGGTCTTGGGCACGCCCATGACGCGGCACTCGTAGCCGACCCGGTTCATGTATTTGGAGATCTTGTTGCAGGTGTCCATGGAGTCGTTGCCGCCGTTATAGAAGAAGTAGCGGACGTTGTACTTCTTGAAGATCTCCAGGATCCGCTTGTAGTCGGTGTCGTCCACATCGGGATCGGCGATCTTGTAGCGGCAGGAGCCCAGAGCGGAGGAGGGAGTGTGCAGCATGTTCGCCAGCTCGGCGGGATCTTCCTCGTCCATGATCATGAGCTGATCGTTCAGGACGCCCTTGATGCCGTGGAAGGCACCGTAGACCTTGGTGATGTTGGGATTCTCCAGGCCGGTCTTGATCACGCCGTAGGCGGAGCAGTTGATGACGGAAGAGGGGCCGCCGGACTGGCCGATGATCAGGGAACCAACGAGAGTCTTTTCAGACATTGAGTATTACCTCCAATAAAAGATAGATATCAGATTCCGGGTTTGTAGGATTTGCTCAAACAAACTCACTTACCACGAATTATATCATATATCCCGGAAAATGGCAAATATTTTTATTGAAATCAAGGGAAAATGTGGTATAATAAAAAACGAAAAATACGGGCCCTGTGCCCGTAGTTTAAGAAAGGATTGATTCCAATGGCTCTTGTAACTTCTACCGAAATGTTCAAGAAGGCCTACGACGGCGGTTACGCCATCGGCGCTTTCAATGTCAACAACATGGAAATCGTTCAGGGCATCACCGAGGCCTGCCGCGAGGAGAAGGCTCCCGTGATTCTGCAGGTGTCCAAGGGCGCCCGCGCCTACGCCAACCACACCTACCTGGTGAAGCTGGTTGAGGCTGCTGTCATCGAGTGCCCCGAGATCCCCATCGTTCTGCATCTGGACCACGGCCCCGACTTCGAGACCTGCAAGTCCTGCATCGACGGCGGCTTTACCTCCGTCATGATCGACGCTTCCAGCAAGCCCTTTGCCGAGAACATCGAGATCACCAAGAAGGTCGTCGAGTACGCCCATGACCACGGTGTTGTGGTCGAGGCTGAGCTGGGCACCCTGGCCGGCATTGAGGACGATGTGAAGGTCGCTGCCCACGCCGCTTCCTACACCCGTCCCGAGGAAGTGGAGGAGTTCGTCGCCAAGACCGGCTGTGACTCCCTGGCCATCGCCATCGGCACCAGCCACGGCGCTTACAAGTTCACCGCCGCTCAGTGCACCCGCAATGAGAAGGGCATCCTGGTTCCGCCTCCCCTGCGCTTCGACGTTCTGGAAGAGGTCTCCAAGCGCCTGCCCGGCTTCCCCATCGTTCTGCACGGCTCTTCCTCCGTTCCCCAGAACTATGTGAAGATGATCAACGAGAACGGCGGCAAGATGCCCGACGCCGTGGGTATCCCCGAGGAGCAGCTGCGTCACGCCGCTGAGCTGTCCGTGTGCAAGATCAACATCGACTCCGACCTGCGTCTTGCCATGACCGGCACCGTCCGTCAGTTCTTCAACGAGCATCCCGACAAGTTTGACCCCCGCGAGTACCTGAAGCCCGCCCGTGCCAATATCAAGGAGCTGGTTCGCCACAAGCTGGTGGACGTCCTGGGCTGCGCCGGCAAGGCCTGATCGTTCCATACATAGAAATGGACTCCCGTTTTTGGGAGTCCATTTTTTTCGGCGGCAGATGACATCAGATCAATTCTTGCATCCTTTTGCGTCATGACGCCCGCCCTACGAAAGGATGGATGGCAAAACGAAAGAAAACTGTCATTGCGCACCAGTGACCGAAGGGAATGCCTTTGGTGCAATCCTCCCCGGTTTTTAGGGCCATTATCAGGAGTTTCCCTTCTGACTGGGGGATTCCCACGCCATTGTGCGCTACTTCTCGGAATGACAGTTCTTTCATTTGTGCATTTTTACTTTTGTGCATATCGGTTTTACTCAGCTACCCGATAAATTGGTGTTTGTAAAGGTGGCGGAACGCAAGACCTTCCCCCCCGGGGGAAGGTGGCACGGCGAAGCCGTGACGGATGAGGGGAAGCGTGGAGATTTCCTCGGCGATAACGATAAAAGGAGAAAATTACCGACATGGTACTCAGTGTGCGCACTGGGGCACCTTCCCCCCAGGGGGAAGGTCTTGGGGTGCAGCCCTCATCCTTACAAATTCCAATTTATCGCCTTGCTGAGCTAAGCCGATAAGCACATTTACTTTAGTGAGACAGCCCTCCGCTTTTTTGTTCTTCGGCTTCGGTCCCGGCAGGGGAAAATCTTGCTTTCCCTCTTGTATTCTTCCGAAAACTATGGTAAACTAAATTGATTTTGTGAATAAAACACCGTTTTGGAGGCTGTTATGTTATACCACGGACCCCATTAGTCCCTCCGGCGTTTTTTATGACAGTACTTTGATTATGGAGGGAAACCAATGTCCAATCTGACAGAAGAAATCAACCGCCGGCGAACCTTTGCCATCATCTCCCACCCGGACGCCGGTAAAACCACCCTGACCGAAAAATTCCTGCTCTACGGCGGCGCCATCGCCCAGGCCGGCGTGGTCAAGGGCAAGAAGAACTCCCGGGCTGCCACCTCCGACTGGATGGAGATCGAAAAGCAGCGCGGTATTTCCGTGACCTCCTCCGTGATGCAGTTTCAGTATGAGGGCTTCTGCATCAACATTCTGGATACTCCCGGCCACCAGGACTTTTCCGAGGATACCTACCGTACCCTCATGGCCGCGGACTCCGCCGTCATGGTCATCGACGGCGCCAAGGGCGTGGAGCCCCAGACCCGGAAGCTGTTCAAGGTCTGCGCCATGCGCCACATTCCCATCTTCACCTTCGTGAACAAGATGGACCGGGAGACCAAGGACCCCTTCGACCTGCTGGACGAGGTGGAACGGGAGCTGGGCATCGAAACCTATGCCATGAACTGGCCCATCGGCTCCGGCAAGGACTTCCAGGGCGTTTACGACCGGGAGAAGGCCGAGCTGCTGTTCTTCTCCGGTGTGTCCGGCAAAAAACGGGCCGACAAGCTGGAGGTGGATCTGTACGATCCTGCCGTGGCGGAGCTGCTGGATTCCCAGCAGAAGCATCAGCAGCTCATTGATGACGTAGAGCTTCTGTCCGCCGGACGGGAAATGGACCTGGAGGCTGTCCGGGCCGGGCAGCTGAGCCCGGTGTTCTTTGGCTCCGCTCTGACCAACTTCGGCATCGAGCCCTTCCTGGAGGCCTTCCTGAAGCTGACGCCGCCGCCTCTGGCCCGGACCGCCGACTGCGGCCTCATCGACACCTACAGCCCGGATTTTTCCGCCTTCGTTTTCAAAATTCAGGCCAACATGAACAAGGCCCACCGGGACCGGCTGGCCTTTCTGCGGATCTGCTCCGGCAAGTTCCAGCGGGACGCGGAGTATTTCCATGTCCAGGGCAACCGGAAGATGCGTCTTTCCCAGCCTCAGCAGCTGATGGCTGCGGAGCGGGAGATCGTGGAGGAGGCCTACGCCGGAGACGTGATCGGTGTCTTTGACCCCGGCATTTTTGCCATCGGCGACACCATTACCGTTCCCGGAAAGAAATTCCAGTATTCCGGGATCCCCACCTTCGCCCCGGAGCATTTCTGCCGGGTGTCCGCCAGGGATTCCATGAAGCGCAAGCAGTTCGTCAAGGGCACCGAGCAGATCGCCCAGGAGGGCGCCATTCAGATCTTCAAGGTCCCCAACTCCGGTATGGAGGAGGTCATCGTGGGCGTGGTGGGCACGCTGCAGTTCGATGTGTTCCAGTACCGGATGAAAAACGAGTACGGTGTGGACCTGCGGATGGAGAGCCTGCCCTATGAGGAGATCCGGCTCATCGACGAGTACCCCGGAGATCTGGGGGATCTGAACCTGGGCTCCGACGCGGAGCTGCTGGAGGATTACCGGGGCCGCAGCCTGCTGGTTTTTTCCAGCTTCTGGGCCATCGACTTCACCTGCCGCCGCAATCCCGGCCTGAAGGTGTCGGAGATCGTGGTGTCCGAGGGATAAGCATCATAGACCAAACGGGCGGGGCAAACCCCGCCCGTTTCATTTCCCGGCTTGCATTCCGGGGAAAATGGGACTATAATAAACCAAAGTCGCAGAGATACCGCGTAGGGGCGACCCTTGCGGTCGCCCGTCGCCGAAGGCGCAGGGAACGAAGATATAAGATACGAGATATCAGATATAAGTGAATGTATCCCCTTCGGGGATGATTTTGAAATCTCATTGTGTGGCATAGAGGGCTTTGGCCCAGGCAGTGTTTTGCTGGCGGAACCGAAATAAGTTATGAGATATCGCTGTGATTCTATTATCCATTTAAAAACATCCCCGAAGGGGATACCACATCTTATATCTCATATCTTTTTTCAGAGCGCCTTCGGCGACGGGCGACCGCGAGGGTCGCCCCTACGCGAGGTGCGCACATTTACCCAAACACCAAGGAGGTGTCCGCTGTGAAAGCGTGGCAGCATCTGAAAACCATTACCAGGCACCGCTGGCTTGTCTGCTGCGGCTGCTTCCGGGTGGGACTGTACTGGCAGGGTCTGACCCATGACCTGTCCAAATATTCTACGACCGAATTCCGGGCCGGGGCGAAATACTACCAGGGGAATCGCAGCCCCAATGCCGCTGAGCGGGAGGACAAGGGCTACAGCGAGGCCTGGATGCATCACAAGGGCCGCAATAAGCACCACTATGAATACTGGACCGACATGAACCGGACGACCCGGAATTACGAACCCATTCCCATGCCACGGAACTACCTGGTGGAGATGGTCATGGACCGGCGGGCCGCCTGCATGACCTACCAGGGAGACGCGTACACCGACGGCTCCGCCCTGGCTTACTTTGAAAAGAGCCGGGAAAAGGATCTGATGCACCCCGATACCCAGCGGCAGCTTGGATATATCCTGTCCATGCTGGCACAGCAGGGGGAGAAGGAAACCTTCCGCTATCTGAAGGAAGAAGTGCTGACCGGGAAGCCCTTCCCCTGGGAAGACAGAACATAAGGAGGAACCCCTATGGAAACCGTCAAGCTCACCGTCCCGTCCAACAGCCTCCACGCCGCCCAGATCCTCACCGGCTTTCTGACTCTGAAGGAGCAGGGCTGGGATGTGGAAGTGACGGATAACTCCCGGGATGCAGGGAACCCCTTCTATGACCTGCCGGTGGTGCTGGCACAGTACCGGGGACAGCGGATTGTCTACGACCTGTGGGACGGCTACCAGGATCCGGAGGACATGGGCAAGGGACTGGCCCAAAGCGATTTCTATTTTAAGCGCAGCTTCTCCCCGGAGAAAAACGCGGCGCTGTTCCCGGAGGAGCAGGGCAAAATGTATCCTCTGGGCTTTAACTACCACGTCACCTGCAAGGACAATCCCATCCGGGAGCCGGTTTGGAAAGCCGCTCTGAAGCCCCTGATGAGGAGGACGCCGGACCGGTATTTTGTGCCGGAGGTCTTCGAGGCAAAAGCGGAGCGGAAGACAGGGCCGGTGAAGATCCTGTTTCTGACCCAGCTGTGGGACGACCATGATCCCACTCTGTCCCGGGAGGCCAACGAGGAGCGGACCTTCATCAACGAGACCCGAAGCCAAATCCTGCGGACGCTGAAGGAACGCTACGGCGACGCCTTCATAGGTGGCCTGCGGGACGAAGCCCTTTCCCGGGACCGGGCCCCGGAGCTGATTGTCCCGGCGGAACTGACGGAGCGGAAGAAGTATCTGGCCCTGATGCGTTCCTGCGACATCTGCATCGGCTCCATGGGCCTGCATGAAAGCATCGGCTGGAAAACGGGAGAATATGTGGCGGCGGCCAGGGCCATCGTCAACGAGCGGTTCCGCTACCGGGTCACCGGTGACTTCGCCGAGGGGAAGAACTACCTTCCCTTCACCGGCGCGGAGGAGTGCGTGGAGGCAGTGCGGCAGCTGGCGGATTCCCCGGAGGCGCTGTTTGCCATGAAGCGGGCAAATGAGGAATACTACCGCGGCTTCCTGAAGCCGGAGGTCCTGGTGAAAAACACCCTGGAAACCGTGGACCGGGTGCTGGAACAGCGGCGGTAACGGCCGTTTCCCCAAAGAAGCAAATAATCGTATTCTCCGCCCGGACAGAAATGTTCGGGCGGTATTCGTGTCGGCGATTTGTTTCTTCAAAATTTTGTGCTATGCTTTATCAAAAGCGAGATAAATTGGTGTTTGACGGGGCGTAGGGCTTATGTCATGACCCCGCCGAAACGTAACGATTTCCTGGCGATTCCGTTGAATGATCCCCGGTCAAAAACCGGAACCTGGTCGGCGGGGTCATGACCCCGCCCTACGAATTGTGATAACGTCAAATTCCAATTTATCGGGCAGCTGAGGAAAACCAATATGCACATTGAGGAATTGGATACCGGTGCTTCAAGTGAAATGAAATAAATCCACTCACGCCCCCAGGCGTTTCTCAAATCCCAATAGGGATCATTTCGCTGAAAAAAGCACTTGCCGAGGCAAGTGCTTTTTTCGTGGCAGAGGATGAGGGATTCGAACCCCCGCGAACGGAGTCAGAGTCCGGTGTGCTACCGTTACACTAATCCTCTAAAGAACGCTACCATTATATGCAATCCTTCCGAAAAGTCAAGGGATTTTTACGGTTTCTCCGGTGGGAAAAGAGAAACGGAAGCTTATGATCACAGGAATTGTTTATTATTAACAAATATGAGATAAAAAATTTTCAAGTTATGACGAAATTGTTAGAAAAGCTTTACAAGAAATGGGAGAAGTGTTATAGTACTCATGGTTTTTGAGTGAAGGAGCACATTCCAAACCGCCGGAAAAGGGTACCCTTTTCCCATTCCCCGCCATGGCGGGGAATGAAGAATGTTGGCTTTTCCCGGCACAAAGCCGGAGTAAGCATATTTATTTTTTAGGAGGAAACAACAAATGAAAAAGATCATTGCCCTGGCGCTGGTTCTTGTCATGGCTCTGTCCCTGGTCGCCTGCGGCGGCAGCGGCAGCAGCAGCGGCAGCAGCAGCGGCAGCGGAACGAAGATTTCCGTTTTCTGGTATGACGAGAGCGACGTTTATCTGAGCTCCGTCCGTGACGCTCTGAATAAGGAACTGGACGCTCTGGACGGCATCGAGTATGACAATCAGTTCGCGGCCAACGATCAGTCCAAGCAGCTGGATCAGATCAAGACCGCTGTGGCTGGCGGCGCAAAGATGCTGGTCGTCAACCAGGTCACTTCCGGTGCTGCGGATACCGCTGAGGATATCCTGGCTGCTGCCGGCGACATCCCCGTTATCTTCTTTAACCGTGCCATCGGCACCGACGGCTCCGACCTGCCTGTCCTGGAAGGCAATTCCACTGCCTGCTTTATTGGCACCGACGCTCCTGAGGCCGGTCACATGCAGGGCAAGATGATCGGCGACTATCTGGTGGAGCACTATGATGAAGTCGATGTCAACGGCGACGGCGTGATCTCCTACGCCATGATGAAGGGCGACGAGGCCAACATCGAGGCCATCTATCGTACACAGTACGGCGTTGAGGATGCCAACGCGGTCCTGACCGCAGCCGGCAAGCCCGCCCTGCAGTATTTCGACGCGTCCAACCCTGACTGCTACCAGGTTGACCAGAGCGGTGCATGGTCCGCTGCTGCTGCCAAGGAGTACATGGACACCAACTTCGTTACCTACAACGAGGCCAGCGGCAACATGATCGAGTTGGTCATCTGCAACAATGACGGCATGGCAGAAGGCGTTATCGCTTCCCTGCAGGAGAAGGGCTACAACAAGGAAGGCGCCCATGTGGTTCCCGTCTTCGGTGTTGACGCTACCGACAATGCCAAGGCTCTGATCGCTGAGGGTGCCATGACCGGTACCGTTAAGCAGGATGCCCAGGGCATGGCTGCCGCTATCGCCCAGACCGTCAATGCCATCGCCGGCGGCAAGACTCCCGCTGATGCTCTGGCTTCTCTGTCTGACGATCGCTTCACCATCGCGTCCGACTGCGCTACCAAGCTGTACGTTGCTTACGCTCCCTACACCGGCGAATAAGCGATTACTGTATATTTCCGGGCAGCTGTCGTTCCGGCGGCAGCTGCCCCTTTCTAATAACACCGGAGTGCCCCGGTAGGGAACGGCAGCTGCCGCTCCGGAATCGGCAGTTCGCTGGGGAACGGTATCTGCCGTTCTCTATCGTATATCACGCGGCACAACAGAAACTATTTCAGCAAGGGAGGAACGCAATATGCAGCAGGATGTTCTGCTGAAAATGGTGGACATCACCAAGACATTCCCCGGCGTCAAGGCGCTGGACCGTGTCAGCCTGGAAGTCCAGCGGGGCACCGTCCACGCGCTGATGGGTGAAAACGGCGCGGGCAAATCCACGCTGATGAAATGTCTTTTCGGTATCTACAACAAGGATGACGGACACATCTACCTGGAGGGCAAAGAGGTCAACTTCAAGAGCTCCAAGGAGGCACTGGAGAACGGCGTGGCCATGGTGCACCAGGAGCTGAACCAGGCCCTGAAGCGCAGTGTCATGGACAACCTTTGGCTGGGGCGCTACCCTAAGATCGGCGGCATTGCCGTCAACGAGCGCAAAATGTACAAGGACACCATGGCCGTTTTTGAAGAACTGGGCATCAATGTGGATCCTCACCGGATCATGAGCACCATGCCTGTTTCCCAGCGGCAGATGGTGGAGATCGCGAAGGCAGTTTCCTACAATTCCAAGATCATCGTATTTGACGAGCCCACTTCTTCCCTGACGGAAGAGGAAGTGGAGCACCTGTTTAAGATTATCAACATGCTCCGTGACCGTGGTGTGGGCATCATCTATATCTCCCACAAAATGGCGGAGATCAAGCGGATCTCGGACTACATCACGATTATGCGCGACGGCCAGTGGGTCGCCACTGAGCCGGCCGAAAATCTGGAGATGAACGACATCATCCGCCTGATGGTGGGCCGTGAACTGACCAACCAGTTCCCCCCAAAAACCAATACCCCCGGCCAGATCTACCTGAAGGTGGAGGGGATAACGGGCATGTACAATCAGCTGAAGGATGTGTCCTTCGAGGCCCGCCGCGGAGAGATCCTGGGCCTGGCAGGCCTGGACAGCTCCGGCCGCACGGAGACCTTGGAGAGTATCTTCGGCGTCCGTACCCGGAAGGAAGGCACCATCACCCTGGACGGCAAACCCTGCCTGAACCGCAATGCCGGTGAGTCCATCAAAAACGGGTTTGCGCTGCTGACGGAAGAACGTCGGGCCACTGGTATTTTCGGTGTGCTGAACATCCGGGACAACACGGTTATTTCCAGCCTGAAGCGCCATAAACGATTCGGCATTTATCTGAGTGAGAAATCCCAGCGGGCGGATACCCAGCATTATATTGATGCCATGCATACCAAGACGCCCTCCCAGGAGACCAAGATCCGCAGTCTTTCCGGCGGCAACCAGCAGAAGGTCATCATCGGCCGCTGGCTGTTGACAGAGCCCGAGGTTCTGCTACTGGACGAGCCGACCCGCGGTATTGATGTGGGCGCGAAGTATGAAATTTATCAGTTGATCCTGGATCTGGCCAATAAGGGCAAGACCGTACTGATGGTCTCCTCCGAAATGCCGGAACTGCTGGGTGTCTGCGACCGGATCGTAGTTATGTCCGGCGGACGTGTTGCCGGTGAAGTGGACGCCCGGAACACCACCCAGGAAGAGATTATGACCCTGGCTGCCAAGTATGTCTAAGGAGGTAACATGAAATGGGAAATCCTGTAACAACGCTCCGCAGGACCGCGGAGGAATTCAAGACCAAAGATGCCAAGGATAAGAAGCGCTACATTGTGGACGGCATCCTCAATAATGCCCTGTATATCCTGATGCTGATCTTCGTCATCTATACCGCCATTGAGCGGCCTAACTTCCTAACCCTGGGCTCTCTGGCAAACCTGATTACCCAGGTGGCGGCTTATCTGCCTCTGGCCCTGGGCATCGGCGGATGTATCGTTCTGACCGGTACAGACCTTTCCGCCGGACGTGTGGTGGGCCTGACTGCTGCCATCGCCGGTGTGTTCCTGCAGAAGGCGGACTTCGCCAACAAGATGTTCAGCAGCCTCCCGGAGGTCAATCTGTTCTGGATTTTGGCTACCATGCTGATCGTTGTGGCCATCGGTGCTGTGGTGGGCCTGGTCAACGGCTTCTTTGTTGCCAAGTTCAGCCTGCACCCCTTCATCGTCACGCTGTCCACCCAGCTGATCACCTATGGCATCATCCTGTGGTTCTTCTCCCTGAACGGCAACAACGGCCAGCCCATTTCCGGCCTGAGCGCCGAGTATAAGAACTTCGTCGGCGGCACTATGTTCCGGCTGGGCGGCGTGTCCGTCCCCTGGTATGTGCTGTATGCCATCCTCCTGACTGCGCTGATGTGGTTTATCTGGAACAAGACCACCTTCGGCAAGAATATGTTTGCCGTGGGTTCCAATGCGGAAGCTGCCAGGGTTTCCGGCGTCAATGTGTTCTGGACCACCGTTCTGGTGCATACGCTTGCAGGTGCTATGTACGGCTATTCCGGCTTCATTGAGGGCGTCCGCAGCGGCTCCGTGGCGGCCAGCACCGGCCTGAACGCCGAGTGCGACGCCATTGCGGCCTGTGTCATCGGCGGCGTCTCTTTTGTTGGCGGCACCGGTAAGATCAGCGGTATTATCCTGGGCGTGGTTGTCCTGCGTCTGATTTTCGTGGCCTTAACCATGCTGGGCGTGGATTCCTCCAGTCTGTACATCATTAAGGGTGCCATCATCCTGTGCGCCTGCTCCCTGGATATGCGCAAATACCTGGTGAAGAAATAATGGCAGATTCCCCTGAAACCCAAAAGCAAGATGCTAACCAGCCGCAGGAGAAGAAACCCAGACAGCTGCGGGGTTTGTATGAGCATGTGCATATCTCCGTCAAGGCCCTAGATACTATCATTATCGTCTGTATTTTGGTGATTGTGGTGGTATTTGCCCTGGATATGCGTAATCCCGGCTTTACCATTACCTTCGATTCGAAGGGCGGAACGGATGTTGCTTCCCAGAACCAGATGTATGGCCAGTTGCTGGAAGCCCCGGAGCCTCCTACCAGGGAGGGATATGTCTTCACCGGATGGTACCGTGACCCTGCCTGCTACGAGCAATGGAATCTTGAAACGGATACCATCCATGAGGATGTCACCCTTTTTGCGGGTTGGGAACCGAAACCGCAATAAATTTACCGAAAGGCAAGTCGAAAATCGGCTTGCCTTTCTTTTCCGGACGTGTTATGATTGCCCCAGAGAGGGGGAAAATCCATGGAGCTGAAACCGGAATGGAATGATATCTATGACGAGAACAGGAATCTCACCGGGAGAGTACACCAGCGGGGGACACCCTGGGGGCCTGGGGAGTATGGCGTTGTGGTCTGCGTCTGGGTCTATGACGGACGGGGACATCTGCTGCTGACCCGCCGGGCAAAGGGAAAGAGTTTCGCCGGTACCTGGGAGAATTCCGGAGGAGCTGTCAAGGCGGGGGAGACCAGCCGCCAGGCCATTGCCCGGGAGCTGTTTGAGGAGACGGGCATTCGGGCCGCGGAGGAGGAATTTGAGTTCCTGGATACGGACCGGGACCGGAATATCTTCTATGACCACTACTGCATCTGCCGCCAGGTGCCCCGGAAGGACATTGTCCTGCTGCCCGGTGAGACGGACGATGCCATGTGGGCCAGCTTCGGAAAGATCCACTGGATGATCCGCACCGGAAAAATATGTAAAATCATAGGAAAACAGTTCCGGCGCCAGGAAAAGGCCCTGCGTTTGCGCAACATGCCCAAGTTCCTCCGGTAATTTTTGGCAGGCGAAAGACCGGTTTGCCCTTGCCTTTTTTCCGGGGTCGGGTTATAATGAAAAAAAGCGTTTTTCAGGTATCCGGCGAAAACGCTTCCGCCGGAGTGAAAAACGCTTTCTTTTTTGATCTTAATAATTGGAGGAAAGTCCTATGATCCAGCTTGTCAAACTGCCCGTACAGCGGGGCAATGTGCCTCTGCGCCTTGCCAAGGGACACTTCGTTACCAATCACTCCCATATCAATTATTATATTGATATTACCTTCCAGAAGACCCGGCTCAGCGAGGCGAAGGACACCGCTTATCAGCTGGTTTCCCATTTCCTCAATGACACGCCTGTGGATACCATCCTCTGCCTGGACGGCACGGCCGTGCTGGGTACCTGCATTGCCGAGGAGCTGACCAAGTCCGGCTTCCGCACCATCAACGCCCACCAGACCATCTATGTTCTGGAGCCGGAGTACAACGCCAATTCCCAGATCATTTTCCGGGACAATATCCGGCCCATGATCCGCGGGAAGCATGTCATGGTGCTGATGGCCTCCGTCACCACCGGCTTCACCGCCAAGCGCTCGATTGAAGCCATTGAGTACTACGGCGGCCATGTGGCGGGTATCGCCGCCATCTACCGGGCCGTGGATGAAGTGGCGGGATATCCTGTCCGCTCCGTATACTCCATCGCGGACCTGCCGGATTATGAGAGCTATGACTACCGTGACTGCCCCTATTGCAAGGCCGGCAGAAAGGTGGACGCTTTGGTCAACAGCTTCGGCTATTCTTCCCTTTGATTCGGAAAGACCAAGCTGCCATTTCGGAAGACGTGCCCTTTGCGGCATCGGTTCGGAATGGCAGCATTTTATTTTCCGGAATTTTACCCAAAAAGCGGAAAAAACCCTTGCGAAGAAGGCTGGAGCGTGGTATATTTAAAAAAAACAAACTTGTAACCTTTTTGACAGAGAGGATGTGAAGCAATGCGAAAGGAAATCGGAATCCTCCTTATGGCTGTTTTGCTGGCGGTTCCCCTCTGGGGCTGCCAGAGATCCAGGGACACCGTTCCGGAAAAGACGGTGCCCAAAGCAACGCTGCCCAAACAGACGGCGCCCGGAAAGGAAGATCCCGGGGATCAGACGGAAACCATCCCCGCCCTGGACGCCGTCAGTGACCGGGGGCAGCTGATGGCCGGAGCGGAAAGCCGCCAGGAGGCGGAGGAACTGGCCCGGCTGTATGGGATCACCCTGGTGGATTATCAACACCAGGTGGCTCTGTTTTTCACCGAGGAGGACCCCGGGGAAGTGATCCAGCGGGGGAAGGACAACGGCTGGCCTGAGCTGAGCCTCAACCGGATGAACCATTCCTCGTAAAGACGCAGATTTCGGGCAGGCGTGACCGGCACGGAAAAGGAGGTCACGGCTGCCTGTTGAGAAACGAATGAGAGGCGAACTACATGAAATATCGTATCCCTTCCCGGCTGCTGGCCATGCTGCTGGTGCTTTCCCTGCTGGTCAGCTGCTGCCCGGCGGTTTTCGCGGCGCAGACTCCGGAAGCTGATCCAATGTCAGAGACTACCTCCGGCACCACGGAGCCTGTGCAGGAAGAGACGGAACCTGAGACCACTGCCTCCGGCGAAACGGAGGAAGCCTCGGAGCCTGCGCAGCCCTCCTCGGAACCGGAGGAGTCCACGGATGAGGCAGACTCTGAGGAAACGGAATCCTCCGAAGAAACCGAGGCGCTGGAGGAGACCGAGATCGAGGAGACTATCCCCGAGGAGCCTGAGCTGCCCTATGGCCTGACGGGCCTGCCGGAGGACTATGTCCTCAGTGGGGAAGCCCTGGCGGCAAAGGAAAACATGGCGCGGCAGGGCGTTCCCGAAACCGTCGCCGGTCTGAGCGCGGGGGAGGACTATGAGCAGAACGTGATCCTGGTATCCGCGGAGTCGGAAGAAGATGCCCAAATTCTGGCGGCGGCCTTCAGCGGCGAGCTGGTGTCCTGGGTACATGGGACGGCAAAGATCCGGCTTCTGACCGCCTCTGTGGCCGAGGCTGTGGCTGCCGCCGCGGATATGACGATCCCCCTGCCCGCGGCTTATCCCAACTATAAGACCAGGCTGGATCCCATGATCTCCTATCCCATGGCCACCATGAGCCTGGAGGACGCGCCCACGGAGCAGACCTGGAATTCCTGGGTCCGGGAGAATATGGACAACCCCGACCCGGCACTTCAGTATCCCGGCAGCTGGAGCTATCAGTGGATGCATGACACGGTGAATACTTACGCCGCCTGGGGCGTCACCACGGGCAGCAGGCAGGTTCAGGTCGCCGTCCTCGACAGCGGCATTCAGGAGGATCATCCGGATCTGGGCGGCAGAGTCACATCCTATGACGTCGGCCTGGGAACCGGGGACGAACACGGCCACGGCACCCATGTGGCGGGCATCATCGGCGCGACCATGAACAACGGAATCGGCGGCGCGGGCATCGCTCCCAACGTCAGCATTATGGGCATCCGGGTCCTGGATGAAGAGGGCTACGGCGAAGACTATGATATCATCAATGGTATTTATACCGCTGTGGACAACGGCGCCGACGTCATCAATATGAGCCTGGGCGGCTACTTCTACAGCTTGCTCTATGAGGAGGCCATCAACTACGCACTGGACCATCAGGTGACCGTTGTGGCAGCCATGGGCAATGACGGCAGCAATACCATAGAGTATCCCGCTGCCTTTGACGGCGTGATCGGTGTTGTTGCCACGGATCCCGCTGATGAGAGGGCCTATTTCTCCACCTACGGAACCTGGGCCGATGTGGCGGCTCCCGGTTACGACATCTATTCTACTTATCCAGACAGCGACTATATCTGGATGAGCGGAACCTCCATGGCCTGCCCTGTGGTCACCGGCGTGGTGGCTCTGTACATCAGCGTCTACGGTCAGAAGAGTCCCGCGGAGATTGAAAAGCGCCTGGAGTCCACTGCCACCAAGGGCGGCAGTGACCTGGGGGCGGGTGTGGTCAATGCCGCGAAGATGCTTTCGGAGGTTCCCCAGGAACCCGGCTTCCTTGTGACCGACGGCATGGGCAATACCGTGGATTCCGACGATTATGCCGGGGAGGCGCTGCCCTGCGAGAGCGTTCTGCGGTTCTACCCCCGGAATGGGGATGAAAACGACTTTATCCTTTATACGCTGGACGGAAAGGCCCCCAGCGTGAAGGACGGAAAGATCGTTAACGGCCTCCGCGCGGAGGGGGAGATCGACCTGTCGGCCTACGCCGGTTCCACCATCACCGTTAAGGCTGTTCAGGTCAACGGCCTGGGCATGGCGGGCAAGGTGCTGACCAGGAAGGTAGTGGTGGCGGCCAGCGTGCTGGTGGAGGGAATTACCATCAGCGGCCCCGCCAAGCTGGTGGCCGGCAAGAGCGGTGAGTATACCGCTGTTGTGGCTCCGGCGGAGAAGGCCGACCAGGCCGTTACCTGGAGCATCGACCGGGAAAAGTCGGATGCGGCAATGGCCGCCGCGGCCATCAGTGCCGCCGGAAAACTGACCACCCCCAGCGGCAAGAGCGGCAAAATCGTGATCCAGGCGGTTTCCAAAGCGGATCCCGGTGTCAAAGCGACCTTCTCCGTTGTGGTGGAGCCCATCCTTCCCGTGGCGAAAATGACCCTGGACCGGACCAGGGCGACGGTTATGGCCGGCGACAGCCTCCAGCTGAGCATTGCCTCCATGGTGGATGTCAAGGGCAAGACCATCGATCCGGAGCAGTCCGGTGTCCGGTGGACCAGCAGCAACGCCAAGGTGGCGGTGGTGGATGAAAAGGGCTTGGTAACGGCCGTTGCCAAGGGCAGCGCCACCATCTCCTGCATGTCGCTGGACGGCAGCGGGAAAAAGGCCTCCTGCTCCATTACCGTGCTGCAGCCGGTGACCAGGATCGAAATCACCGGCATGTATTCCATCGCCCCCGGCGCCAGCTCCACCTTTAAGGCGGCGGTTTACCCCTCCAACGCAAACAACCGAAAGATCAGCTGGTCCCTGACAGAGGCGCCCCAGGGGGTGACCGTCTCTGCCAGCGGCGCGGTCAGCGTTCCCGCCTCTGTGGAGGAAGGAGCCCGGATCACCATCCGGGCCACCGCCCAGGACGGCAGCGGCGTCTTCTGCGACTATACGGTGGAGGCCATTCCCAAGTGTACCTCCATCTACGCGGAGCTTGCCGGGTACGACGGACTTGCTTCCGGCGCTGTGTGGAATAAGCAGGGACAGGTCACCGCCGTGAATCTGTTCAATGTGGATCTGCCTGACGAGTATGAAACCGAGGACTATCCCGACAATGTGATCAGGCTGATCGCTTACACCACGGGCACCCAAAACGGCTCCTATGTGTCCTGGACCAGCAGCAATCCCGCTGTGGCCTCCGTGGAGGACGGCGTGATCACCGCCCACAGGGAGGGCACGGCCAAAATTACTCTGGCCGCCATGGACGGCTCCAACAAGAAGGCGGTCATCACCGTCAAGGTCACCGTTCCGGTAGCTTCCCTTACCATTTCCACCAACGCTGCCAGAACGGCCTACGGCGATCTCTGCCTGACCTTCGGCAAGTCTGCCTCTCACAAGGTGACCTTCGCCAATACCTATGGAAAGCCCACAAACAAGAAGCTTTCCTGGTGGTATGAGGTCTATGAGTATGACCCCGAGGACGAGGAATCCTGGCAGGAGGTGACGGACGTCTTCACCGCCAATAAGCTGATCTCCGTCAGCGGCAGCGGCAGCCTGTCTGTCAAGAAGGGCGTTGAAACATACTGGAACCAGATGCGCGCCGAAAGACCGAACCGGGAGCTGGTGGTGACGGTGTACGCCATGGCCATGGACGGCACCTACGCCACGGATTATCTGGATTATTTCATTGTCCCCGGGACTAAGACCATGAAGCCGGAGACCACGTCCATGACCGCTTATGCGGATTCGGCGGACTATGTGAGTTTCTATTGCGACCAGTACAACCTGTTCGGCGACGAATGGAACCATGGCTTTACCGTCACCAGCAGCAACCCCAAGGTGGCAAGCTTCGTGCAGATCTGGCCCAACGGCAACGGCTGGTATGAGGTGTGGTTCGCTACCGGTAAGCCCGGCACCAGAGGCACCGCAAAAATCACCGTGAAGACCACGGACGGCAGCAACAAATCCTTCTCCTTTACCGTAAAGGTCACCGCAGACCCGGCGCCGCTGGACTGAGGAAAAGGCAATACAAAAGCGCCTGAGAACGAAAGGGTTCTCAGGCGCTTTTTCGGTTAAGAGGGGCAAAAAAAACCGAGGCGGGAGCCTCGAATTCGTGAATTTTTGGATTGACAAAACAGGCGGGAGGTGGTAAAATGATAGTCCATACTGTGGTACTGCGCCCATTTCCGGATTCTCATCCTGACATGGTCATTTTAGCACAGGAAAAGGCGGCTGTCAAGGGGAAACATTGGAAAAATTGACAACTGCTCCAAGCGTATCATTAGCAACACACAATTCGAAAGAAAGGCTGTGATGATCCATATGGCAATGGTCAAGGACGTAATGTTCGGCAAGACCATGCGTAAGTCTTACGCGAAGTATGAAGAGATCCTCGAGATTCCCAACATGCTGAAGATCCAGAAGGACTCCTATCAGTGGTTCCTGGAAACCGGTCTGCGGGAGGTCTTCCGGGATGTGGGCACGATTACCGACTTCTCCGGCAAGCTGGAGCTTTCTTTCCTGGATTACACCATGGAGGATAAGCCCAAGTACACCATCGAGGAGTGCAAGGAGCGGGACGCCACCTACGCCAAGCCCATCAAGGTGCGGGTCCGTCTGCGCAATACCGAGACCGACGAGATCAAGGAACAGGAAATCTTCATGGGCGATTTCCCTGTTATGACCAACGGCGGTACCTTCGTCATCAACGGCGCCGAGCGCGTCATCATTTCCCAGATCGTCCGCAGCCCCGGTATGTACTATGGCCACGAGGTGGACAAGGCCGATCAGCATACCTATACCGCTACCGTGATCCCCTACCGCGGCGCCTGGCTGGAGTACGAGACCGACAACTCCAACGTGTTCTGGGTCCGCATTGATAAGAACCGCAAGCTGCCCATCACCTGCCTGATCCGGGCTCTGGGTGTCCAGACCGATGAGCAGATCAAGGCCATGTTCGGCGAGGATCCCCGGATCCTGGCGACTCTGGAAAAGGACGCCTGCAAGACCCGGGAGGAGTCCCTGCTGGAGATCTACCGCCGTCTGCGTCCCGGTGAGCCTCCCACGGTGGAGACCGCCATTGCCCATCTGGAAGGCCTGCTCTTTGACCCCCACCGCTACGATGTCAGCAAGGTGGGCCGCTACAAGTTCAACAAGAAGATGGACATCTGGAGCCGTCTGTCCGGCCAGGAGGCGGCGGAGCCCATCGCCGATCCCATGACCGGCGAGATCCTGGTGATGCCCGGCGAGTTCATCTCCCGTGCCCAGGCTCATGAGCTGAGCCGGAGAGGCGTCAATGAGGCCGTGGTGAAGCTGGGCGACAGCAATGTCAAGGTCTTCTCCAACAACATGGTGGACATGGCCGGCTTCGTGGACTTCGATCCCAAGGAATACGGCATCAAGGAGAAGGTCTATTTCCCCGTGCTGAAGGAAATGCTGGAAACCGTTCCCGCCGGCGGCTGGAAGGAAGCCATCGCCGACCGGTTTACGGACCTGATTCCCAACCACATCATTGTGGACGATATCATGGCCTCCATCAACTACCTCAACTGCGTGGCCATGGGCATCGGCACCCCCGACGACATTGACCACCTGGGCAACCGCCGCCTGCGTTGCGTGGGCGAGCTGCTGCAGAACCAGTTCCGCATCGGCTTTAGCCGTCTGGACCGGGTTATCCGGGAGCGTATGACCGTTCAGGATCTGGACGCAGTCACCCCCCAGAGCCTGATCAACATCCGGCCCGTTACCGCCGTGATCAAGGAATTCTTCGGTTCCAGCCCCCTGTCCCAGTTCATGGACCAGAATAACCCCCTGGCTGAGCTGACTCACAAGCGCCGTCTGTCCGCTCTGGGCCCCGGCGGTCTGAGCCGTGACCGGGCTTCCTTCGACGTCCGGGATATTCACTACACCCACTACGGCCGTATGTGCCCCATCGAGACCCCCGAAGGTCCCAACATCGGCCTGATCAACTACCTGGCGACCTTCGCCAAGATCAACGAGTACGGCTTCGTGGAGGCTCCCTACCGGAAGGTGGACAAGGCCACCGGCTTTGTCACTAAGGAAGTGGAGTATATGACCGCCGATGTGGAGGACGATTACTACATCGGCCAGGCCAACGAGCCTCTGGACGAGAACGGGTGCCTCGCCAACAAGCGTATCACCTGCCGTCACCGCAACGAGATCATTGAGGTGGACCGGAAGGTCATCGACTATATCGATGTATCTCCCAGAATGATGATCTCCATCGCCACCTCCTTCATTCCCTTCCTGCAGAACGACGACGCCAACCGTGCCCTGATGGGCGCCAACATGCAGCGTCAGGCAGGCCAAGAAGCCCGGCGTGGTCACCGCCGTGTCCGCCACCGACATCACCGTGAAGTATGACGACGGGGAGACCTGCACCCATCATCTGACCAAGTTCGCCCGGTCCAACGCCGGAACCTGCATCAACCAGCGGCCCATCGTGGTGGTGGGCGAGCGGGTGGACACCGAGCAGATCATTGCCGACGGCCCCTCCTGCTCCGGCGGCGAGGTTGCCCTGGGCAAGAACGTGCTTATCGGCTTCGTCACCTGGGAAGGCTACAACTACGAGGACGCCATCCTGCTGAACGAGCGTCTGGTCCGGGAGGATGTCTTCACCTCCATCCACATCGAGGAGCATGAGACCGAGGCCCGGGATACCAAGCTGGGTCCCGAGGAGATCACCCGGGACATCCCCAACGTGGGCGAGGATACCCTGAAGGATCTGGACGAGAACGGCATCATCCGCATCGGCGCGGAGGTCCGTTCCGGCGATTATCTGGTGGGCAAGGTCACCCCCAAGGGCGAAACCGAGCTGACTCCCGAGGAGCGCCTGCTGCGGGCCATCTTCGGCGAGAAGGCAAGAGAAGTCCGTGACACCTCCCTGAAGGTGCCTCACGGCGAGAGCGGCATCGTTGTGGATGTGAAGGTCTTCACCAAGGAGAATTCCGACGAGCTGGCTCCCGGCGTTACCAAGTCCGTCCGGGTCTACATCGCCCAGAAGCGGAAGATCTCCGTGGGCGATAAGATGGCCGGCCGTCACGGCAACAAGGGTGTTGTTTCCCGGGTCCTGCCCGAGGAGGATATGCCCTTCCTGCCCGACGGCACCCCCCTGGATATCGTGCTGAACCCCCTGGGCGTGCCTTCCCGTATGAACATCGGACAGGTTCTGGAGGTCCACCTGGGCTACGCTGCCCGGGCCCTGGGCTGGAAGGTGGCCACCCCCGTCTTCGACGGCGCCAACGAGAAGGACATCCGGGAGACCCTGAAGCTGGCCGGTCTGCGGGAGGATGGCAAAACCATTCTGTACGACGGCCGTACCGGTGAGCCCTTCGATAACCTGGTCACCGTGGGCTACCCCTACTACCTGAAGCTGCACCACCTGGTTGACGATAAGATCCACGCCCGTTCCACCGGTCCCTATGCCCTGGTTACCCAGCAGCCTCTGGGCGGCAAGGCCCAGTTCGGCGGCCAGCGTTTCGGCGAAATGGAAGTCTGGGCCCTGGAGGCCTACGGCGCGGCCTATACCCTGCAGGAGATCCTGACGGTCAAGTCCGACGATGTCACCGGCCGTGTCAAGACCTACGAGGCCATCGTCAAGGGCGCCAACATTCCCAAGCCCGGTGTTCCCGAGTCCTTCAAGGTCCTGGTCAAGGAGCTGCAGGCTCTGTGCCTGGATATCCGTGTCCTGGATGAGAACGGCAATGAAATCGAGCTGAAGGACGACGATGACGACGACGAGATCGTTTACAGCGCCGACAACGACAACGAGACGGTTGTCGGCTCCACCGACGAGGTGCTGGATGCCGGGTTTATCATCGACGAGGATGGCCCGGAGGATATTATGGATGTATTCGGCGACCTGGAGGATTCCGGCACCGACAGTGACGAAGAATAAGGAGGCGCAGTCATGGCAGATGCCACCTTTGATGCCATTAAGATTGGGATCGCTTCGCCGGAGATGATCCGGCAGTGGTCCTATGGCGAAGTAAAGAAGCCTGAGACCATCAACTACCGTACCCTGAAGCCCGAGCGGGACGGCCTGTACTGCGAGCGCATTTTCGGACCCACCAAGGACTGGGAGTGCCACTGCGGCAAGTACAAGAAGATCAAGTATAAGGGCAAAATCTGCGACCGCTGCGGCGTGGAGGTCACCCGGGCCAAGGTGCGCCGGGAGCGTATGGGCCACATTGAGCTGGCCGCTCCCTGCAGCCACATCTGGTACTTCAAGGGCATTCCCTCCCGGATGGGCCTGATTCTGGACATTTCCCCCAAGGTTCTGGAGAAGATCCTGTATTTTGCCGCCTATATCGTTACCGATCCCGGCGACGCGCCTCTGGCCCTGAACCAGGTGCTCACCGAGAAGGAATACCGGGACATGCGGGAGAAGTACGAGGACGACTTCAAGGCCGGTATGGGCGCCGAAGCCATCAAGGAGCTGCTGGAGCAGATTGATCTGGATCAGCTTTCCCATCAGCTCCGGGAGGAGCTGAAGAACGCTTCCGCTCAGAAGAAGCTGCGGCTGGTCAAGCGTCTGGAGGTGGTGGAGGCCTTCCGGGAGTCCGGCAACAAGCCCAGCTGGATGATCATGGACGTGCTGCCTGTCATCCCGCCCGACATCCGTCCCATGATCCAGCTGGACGGCGGCCGGTTCGCTACCTCTGACCTCAATGACCTGTACCGCCGGGTCATCAACCGGAACAACCGCCTGAAGCGGCTGGTCCAGCTCCATGCCCCCGACATCATCATCCGCAACGAGAAGCGGATGCTCCAGGAGGCCGTGGATGCCCTGATCGACAACGGCCGCCGGGGCCGCGCCGTCACCGGCGCCAACAACCGGGCGCTGAAGTCCCTCAGCGATATGCTCAAGGGCAAGCAGGGCCGGTTCCGTCAGAACCTGCTGGGCAAGCGTGTTGACTACTCCGGCCGAAGCGTTATCGTTGTCGGTCCTGAGCTGAAGCTGTACCAGTGCGGTGTGCCCAAGGAAATGGCCATTGAGCTGTTCCGGCCCTTCGTCATGAAGAAGCTGGTTTCCGACGGCCTGGCCAACAATATCAAGTCCGCCAAGAAGATGATCGACAAGGGCAAGACCGAGGTCTGGGACGCCCTGGACGACATCATCAAGGACCGTCCCGTTATGCTGAACCGCGCGCCTACCCTGCACCGTCTGGGCATTCAGGCCTTTGAGCCGGTGCTGGTGGAGGGCCGTGCCCTGAAGCTGCATCCTCTTTGCTGCACCGCCTTCAACGCTGACTTCGACGGCGACCAGATGGCCATTCACGTGCCCCTGTCTCCCGAAGCCCAGGCCGAGGCCCGGATGCTGATGCTGTCCGCCAACAACCTGCTGCGGCCCCAGGACGGCAAGCCCGTCACCGTGCCTACCCAGGATATGATCCTGGGCGCCTACTATCTGACCTATACCCGTCTGGGCAAGGCGGAGAAGGGCTCCGAGCAGGTCTATGTCACCGATGCCGGCGATACCGGCCTGCCGGTGAACGAGATCGTGGATGCCGACGAGTTTGTGGCCGCCAACAAGAAGGCCAAGGCGGAGGGCAAGGCCGAGGCCAAGTTCCGCCCCATCCACAGCTATTCCTCTGCCGAGGAGGCCATCGCCGCCTATGCCGACGGCGCCGTGGGCCTGCACGCCCCCATTCTGGTCCGCTACGGAAAGCTCATTGACGGCAAGATGGAGTACCGCATCATCAACGCCACCGTGGGCCGCCTGATCTACAACGAGCCCATCCCCCAGGATCTGGGCTTTGTGGACCGCAGCGTTCCCGGCCACGAGTTTGACCTGGAGGTCAGCTTCCTGGTGGGCAAGAAGCAGCTGGGCAAGATCATCGACAAGTGCATCCGCCGTCACGGCTTTACCGTCGCCACCGAGATGCTGGATAAGATCAAGGCCCTGGGCTACAAGTACTCCACCAAGGGCGCCATCTCCGTGTCCATCGCGGATATGGTGGTTCCCGAGATCAAGTACGAGCTGGTCAAGCAGGCCGAGGGCAAGGTGGTGGAGATCGAAAACTACTACCGCCAGGGCTTCATCACCAACGACGAGCGTTACCGTCTGGTGGTCCAGCAGTGGGAAAAGACCACAAAGGAAGTCACCGACGCCCTGCAGGGCAACCTGGACGAGTTCAACCCCATCTACATGATGGCCGACTCCGGCGCCCGTGGCTCCATGGCTCAGATCCGTCAGCTGGCCGGTATGCGCGGCCTGATGGCCGATACCGCCGGACGTACCATTGAGATCCCCGTCAAGGCGAACTTCCGTGAAGGCCTGTCCGTTCTGGAGTACTTCATCTCCTCCAGAGGCGCCCGTAAGGGCATGACCGATACGGCCCTTCGTACCGCGGACTCCGGTTACCTGACCCGCCGAATGGTGGACGTTTCCCAGGATGTCATCATCCGGGAGGTCAACTGCGGCACTGAGCATGGCATTTGGGTCGGCGCGGTTTACGACAAGAACGGCGATGTCATCGATACCTTTGGCAACCGGATCCGGGGCCGTTATCCCGTCCATGATGTGCTGCATCCCGAGACCGGGGAACTGCTGCACTCCAAGGATGTGATGATGATGCCCGAGGATGCCGAGAAGTTTGAGAAGGCCGGCATCAATAAGATCTATATCCGTACCATTCTGGGCTGCCGTGCCCGGGTGGGCGTCTGCGCCAAGTGCTACGGCATGAACCTGGCCACCTCCAAGGAAGTGGATCTGGGCGAGGCAGTCGGTATCATCGCGGCCCAGTCCATCGGTGAGCCCGGCACCCAGCTGACCATGCGTACCTTCCACTCCGGCGGCGTCGCGGGTGACGATATCACCCAGGGTCTGCCCCGAGTCGAAGAGCTGTTTGAGGCACGCCGTCCCAAGAAGATGGCTCAGATCTCCGAGATCACCGGTACCGTCAGCATCGACGATACCCACCGTACCGCCCTGCGTAACATCACCGTTACTGCCGAGGACGGAGAGGTCAAGGTGTATCAGGTGCCTTACTCCGTAGGCCTGAAGGTTAGCCACGGCAAGGTCGTGGAGAAGGGCCAGCCCATTACCGACGGCGCCCTGTATCCTCAGGACGTGCTGCGGATCTCCGGCGTGGAGGCGGTCCAGGATTATCTGGTCCAGTCCGTCCAGGCGGTGTACCGTCAGCAGGGTGTTGAGATCAACGATAAGCATATCGAGGTCATTATCCGTCAGATGATGCGTAAGGTCCGTGTTGAGGATCCCGGTGACACCGCGCTGCTCACAGGCAGCACCGTGGACACCTTCGAATTCGAGGACGCCAACGCCGCTATCCAGGCCCGCATCGACGCGGGAGAGACGGAGCTGCGCAAGGCGGAAGCCAGTGCGGTGCTGCTGGGCATCACCAAGGCCGCTCTGGCCACGGATTCCTTCCTGTCCGCGGCTTCCTTCCAGGAGACCACAAAGGTCCTGACCGATGCCGCCATCAAGGGCAAGGTGGACCATCTGGTGGGCCTGAAGGAGAACGTGCTGATCGGTAAGCTGATCCCCGCCGGTTCCGGCCTGATGGCCTACCGGGATTACCAGCCCGGCGCCACCCCCGAGGCCCGCATCCCCGAAGAAATGATCGACAGCGCTTTGAACTAACCCCAAAACCCGTCCGGGCCAGGCCCGGACGGGATTTTTGCTGATTTGGAGAAGAAAAAGATTGTTTGGCTGAATAACGGAGGAACCCCGCGTAGGGGCGACCGCAAGGGTCGCCCCTACTAGCGTGTTAATGCCAAAACTTTATGTTTTCGTAGGGCGGGGTCATGACCCCGCCGACCCGCTGTAGATTGACAACCCGTTTGTTGAATGGGAAATGTCCCACCCACATTATAGGCTTGTATGAATTCGCCGGTAGCAATCCTGTTTTGGGGATGGAACTGCGCAGGAGGGCGAATCAGC
>SFQY01000013.1 GCA_004562395.1 bacterium
TGGCGCGGGAGCGCCCATGGCTTCCCCCGGGGGGAAGCTGGCATGAAAATCCGCTCTTCGGAACGGATTTTCATGACTGATGAGGAACGGCGATATGTTTCGAATTTGTATGCATTTCGTTAAAAAGGTACATTGAAAAAGGCTGTACGGTTTGATTTGACTGCATTGCGAATGGTAAGATGTCGCCGTTCCTCATCCGCCCCAGTTTGCGAACTGGGGCACCTTCCCCCCGGGGGAAGGTATTGCCCACTGCACAGCTAAACGATCATTTACCAAATTGCCGCACCCATGGTCGAGGGGCCCAGAGGATGTAAGTTCAGCGCGGGAGTTCGTAACGCATTAGCCGCGGGCCTTGCCCGCATAAACGATCATTTACAGAACCCGGCAATCAGAAGAAAAGCGCTGCCCTCCCGTTCCGGGGATGGCAGCGCTTTTCTATGGGCATTTTTGATGGCTCACTGCTTCAGGCTGTACTTCTTTGCGTACATCCGATACTGCTCGCCGAAATTCTCGTTTTCCACCTGCGCGGAGCGGAGGGCTTCGTGAGTGTTCATATCGTGGTGGGCAAGGTCAATGATACATCCGGCGATATTGGAGCAGTGGTCGCCCACCCGCTCCAGAGCGGTGAGGATATCGGACCAGACGAAGCCCGTTTCAATGCTGCAGCTGCCCTGCTGCAGCCGGAGGATGTGGTGGACCCGGAGCTTTTCCTTCAGATCGTCAATGACCTGCTCCAGAGGCTCCACCTGATAGGCTTTTGTCAGGTCGTTTTCCCGGAACGCGGAGAAGGACAGCTCCACGATCTCACTGACGGCCCGGGTCAGCACGGACAGCTCATGCCGGGCGGCCTCGGAGAAGCTGAGGTTCTTTTCCTGCAGCTCCTCGGCTGACTCCACCAGATTCAGGGCGTGGTCGCCGATCCGTTCAAAGTCGTTGAGGGCCTTTAGGAGCATGGCAGCCTCGGCGCTGTCCGCCTCGCTGATCTGCAGGGCGCTGAGCTTCACCAGATAGGTGCCCAGAATATCCTCGTAATGGTCCGTCCGGTTTTCATCCTCCCGGACGGAGTGGGAAAGCTCTGGGGAAAAGTCCAGCAGAGACTGCAGCCCCTGACCCAGGGCCAGGGCGGCGGTGTCGGCCATTTCTCCGGTGAGTGTCCGGCAGCGCTCCAGAGCGATGGAGGGGGTGGTCAGCAGACGCTCGTCCAACTCCGCCACGGCCTCAGGCTGCCGGGCATCGGGAACCATCCGGCATACCAGCTTCTCCAGCAGATTGCCGGAGGGCAGCAGCATGGCGGTGCAGATCACGTTGAAGGCGGTGTGGCACACGGAAATGCCCAGATAGGTTGCGCTTTCCCCCAGAATGGTGGGGTGGAACAGGGCCCTGGCCATGGAAAACAGCACCAGGCATACCACCGTGCCGATGATGTTGAACATCAGATGGACGATGGCTGCCCGCTTGGCATTTTTGGTGGTGCCCACGGAGGAGAGCATGGCGGTGACGCAGGTACCGATATTCTGTCCCATGATGATGGGAATGGCGGCGGCATAGGTCACCTGGCCGGTGGCGGACAGGGCCTGAAGGATACCCACGGAGGCGGAGGAGGATTGAATGACGGCGGTCAGTACCGCTCCGGCCAGGGTGCCCAGAACGGGATTGGAGAACAGCAGGAACAGCTGCTGGAACTGAGGTACGTCCTTCAGTCCTTTGACGGCTCCGGACATGGTTTCCATGCCAAACATCAGCGTGGCAAAGCCCAGAAGGATCATGCCGGTGTCTTTTTTCCGGCTGTCCTTCAGGAACATGTAGAAAATGATACCCACCAGGGCCAGCACCGGAGTGAAGGAGCTGGGCTTCAGGAGGCGGACGATGAGGCTGCTGCCCTCAATTCCGCTGAGAGACAGGATCCAGGCGGTAACGGTGGTGCCCACGTTGGCGCCCATGATGACATTGATGGCCTGTCCCAGGGTCAGCAGGCCGGAGTTGACGAAGCCCACCACCATAACGGTGGTAGCGGAGGAGGACTGGATCACGGCTGTGACGGCCAGTCCCGTCAGAAAGCCCAGCATCCGGTTGGTGGTGAGCTTGCCCAAAAGCGCGCGGAGGGAACTGCCTGCCCGGCGTTCCAGAGACTCGCCCATGATGTTCATGCCGAACAGAAACAGGCTCAGTCCGCCGATCATGGTGAGAATGTCGAAAATATCCATTTGCTTTCACCTTTCCTGTGTATTACCCGGTCCGGGTTTTCCGGAAAGCCCGGATTGGCCCACGAACCCGATCATCCTCCTTCATTCTATCAGGAAAATGTCAAATCCATTACCGGCGAAATGTAAAATCCGTGTAAAACCCAGCGCCCGAAGAATGTTTCGGGCGCCGCAGGAAAGAAAAACGGAAGAAGTGATGGCCCGCCGGTGCAGCGGTGGAAAAATGATCGTTTAGCGTCCCCAAGGCCCCCTCTGACGAGGGGGCTGTCAGCGAAGCTGACTGGGGGAGAGAAAGCCTGAAAGCTTTCGCATTCCTGGTACCTCAGTCGCTTCGCGACAGCTCCCTCATCAGAGGGAGCCTTGTACGTTCACAGCAACTAACCAACGCTAAACGATCATTTACAGAAGAAACGATATGGAACAGGTCGGCGTGCCTGCGAAGCAATTTTTTGATTTCCATCCCGGAAAACAGAACAGCCCCCTCGGGTGAGGGGGCTGCTGGAAGGGTTCACAGGGGAAGATCAATAGCGCAGACCGAAGCCGCTGCGGTAGTAGTTGCCGTCGGCATCGCAGTAGGCGTAGCTGCCGCCCTTGACATGCTTCAGAATCTCGGGATCGATGTACTGATCCTTGTCGTAGCCGGGGACATCGTTGGGGGAAACGCAGATCTCCCGGGTAACGCCGTCGATCTCCTTTTCGGTGATGGCGATGACCTCCGGAGAGGAGACCATGGTCAGGCTCATCTTGCCGGTGGGGTTATACTCGCCGGACAGAACGTCCATCTGAGCGCCCAGGGCGTTGCCCATGGCCACGGGGCTGACGGTGTACTGGAAGGTCAGGCCGTCGCAGTAGGGCTCCAGCTTGTCCAGGATCCAGGGGTTGCAGACCACGCAGGTGGCGATGACCTTGCCGCCGTGGGCGTGGACGGTTTCGGCGATGCCGGGGATCTGGCCGACACCCCGCAGGGTGCTGATGGAGATCTTGTTGCCGGTCTTCTTCTGGGACTTGTTGACCTCCCGCTCCTCGTGCATCAGGCCGTCCACCAGCTCCAGCACGGGCATGGACCGCTGGATAAAGACGATGTTGTTCTGCTTGGGCCACACATGCAGGTAGGCATAGTCGCATTCCTCGGGAGTATCCACGATCTCATAGCCCTTTGCCTTCAGAAGCTCCGCCAGCTGGGTCCGGAGCTTTTCGTTGTCGTCCTCACCCGCGACGCCCGCACCCATCATCTGGGCCAGGGCGGCACCGGCATCCTCGCCGGAGAAGACCGCGATGAAGACCTTCTTGCCTTTGACCATGGGCAGGGCGCCGCCGTGGTTCTTGGCCAGGACCACTTCCTTCTGGCAGGCCTTATAGGCGGCCTTCTTGGCGCCCTCGAAGTTCTCGGCACGGACCCGGTCCGCCTCATCGGGATCCAGATAGGGGTTGTCAACCCGGCCCTGCTGGAACATGGCCAGCAGCCGGCGGTAGTTGGCCCGGTCCAGGTCCGCCTTGGGCAGATACCCTTCCTCCACGGCCTTGACGATGTTCTCGGCATCGTAGTTGCCGCCGATGACGTCGGTGCCGGCGGAGATGGCCTTGGCGTAGCGCTCAGGAACGGACAGATTCTCAACACCGTAAATCTGGGTGGTGGTGATGCCGGAGTCGGAGTTGACGTAGCCGGTAAAGCCCATGGTGTCCCGGGCAAGATCGGTGATCAGCTCCTTGGAGTAGGTGGAGCCCACCTGCTCGGTGGAGGTCAGCTTGCCCCGGTAATACTGAGGCTTGCTGCGGCCGTCGGTGCCCACCCGGGAGTAGTCGGGCATGATGGCGGAGGCCTTCATGTCAAAGGCGGCCTGGAAGGGGGGCAGATGGTATTTCTCCATGGAACCCTCGGTGGGGTACAGCCGCCACTGGCCGATGGGAAGGTGGGGCTCGAAGCCGTTTTCGGCGGGGCCGTCGCCGGGGAAGTGCTTGACGGTCAGGACGATGGAGCCCTTCTTCAGGCCGTCCTCGCCGTCCTGGTAGCCCCGGACCAGCTCCCGGGTAATTCCGGCGGTGATCTCGGGACGCTCGCCGTAGGTGCCGGAATTGCGGGGCCACCGGGGGTCGGTGGACACGTCCACCTGGGGACCGTACATGATGTTCAGGCCGCAGGCGCTCATCATCTTCCGGTCGGTTTCGGCCATCTGGTAGACCATGTCGAAATTGCCGTCGCCCATGCAGGCGGCGCCCATGCCCAGGAAGTCGGGGTAGCCGATGTTGATGGGATTGGTGTGCAGGGAGTAGGGAATGGCCACGCCGCCCTGGCAGGCCTCGTATTCCACATACTGGGTGCCCAGGTTGTGATACAGGGCAGCCATACCGGCCTCGGCCCGCATCTCGCCCCGGTAAACGCCGGCGGTGAGCTTCTGCTCCAGCACCTGGCCGTCGTCCACCCGGTTGTCAAGACCCGGCAGAATGCCCTTGGGGATGGGCTCACTGGGATCGTAGCGCTTGAAAACCTTGCTGGGAACGATATTGCCGTTTTCGTCCTTGGCCCCCTCGCGGGTCATGGACATGGGGGTGTTCCACAGGGTGTTCAGCACCAGACCGGCCTGCTGCTTCAGGGGCAGGTGAGCCACCATGTCCTTGGCACGGGTCTCGTTGTCCAGTCGCCAGTCCTCATAGGGGGACAGAACACCGTCGTTGTCCATGTCCTTGAAGAACAGGCCGTCCTTCACGATGACGCCGCAGGTGGTGACGCCGATGGTGGGACCGTTCTCGTTGCGGAACAGAACCGGCTCCAGATAGAAGTCGTTGATGTGTTCGCCCTCCTCCAGGACGTAGGGCGCGGGGATGTAGCCGTCCTTCATGGCGGGGTCAAAGGTGACGGGATTTTTCTTCATGTGCATTCTCCTTTGTGTTGCTTAACGTTTTTCATAAAAAACGAAGCGAATATACAAAGTAATTTTACAGGATGCACAACGCATTGTCAAGGGGGTCAGGCGTTAAAGAGCTTGCCTGCCAGATGCCGTTTTTTCAGAGCAAAGTAAAGCACGGAACCGGGAACCAGAAGCACCGCCGCTTCACCGATGGCCACGTACAGGGCGTTGAGCCAGAAGCCCCCGCCGATGTAGACCGCCAGCTCCCAGCCCACCAGAACGGCGTTGGACAGGGCGGGCATCAGCATTCCCGCCAGGGGATAGCCTTTGACGCACAGGTTCCGGGTCATCCACATACCCTGGGCTGCCAGAAGGGTGGCCAGGGAGCCGATCAGGAAATCCAGAGGCAGGGCGGCGGCAAAGGTGATGTTGAATACCAGGCAGCCCAGAGCCAGGCCGGGAACCGCCGCCGGGGTGAAGAAGGCCAGCACACACAGGGCCTCCGACAGCCGCATCTGGATCATCCAGGTGGCGCTGCCCGGGAGGATCAGGTTCTGCAGATGGGTCAGCACCGCGTAAAGGGCGGCGATGACTGCGGCCTGGACAATATAACGGGTACGTTTGTTCATGGAAAGACCTCCAAAAAGAAAAATGGGCGCAGTCCGCGCCCACAGCAAACAAAAGATGGGCGCAATGCGCCCATCAAAAAATCCCTAGTTTTGTTTACCGACAGGATGGTCACGAACTGTCCTATGAAATTATGGGTACATTATACACCAAAGCCAGGGGAATGTCAATAAAAACGGAAGAAGATAACACTGCCGTAAATGATCGTTTATGCGGGCAAGGCCCGCGGCTAAAGCGTTACGAACTCCCGCGCTGGACTTACATCCTCTGGGCCCCTCGACCATGGGTGCGGCAATTTGGTAAATGATCGTTTATCTTCGTTGGTTGCTGTGAACGTACAAGGCTCCCTCTGATGAGGGAGCTGTCGCGAAGCGACTGAGGGAGAGAAAACGTTCCGTCGTCAGAGGGGGCGTTAGGCCGCTAAACGATCATTTATCCGATGTACGCTCCTGCGGCTGAATGCTGCGATACGGGATATCAGAACGATGGAGTGCCGGGACTGGTCTTCCGATGCCCCGGCACTTTTCTGTTCGTTATCCCTGCCCTGTGCTTACGCCAGGTAAATGGCCTTACATGCCAGCATGGTTTCGTAGCAGTCCAGCTTGGAGACCAGCTCCAGGGGGGCGTGCATACTCAGCACGGGCACACCGGCGTCTACGGTGACGATGTTCCGGTCTGCCATGTACGCGGCCACGGTGCCGCCGCCGCCCTGATCCACCTTGCCCAGGGTGGCGATCTGCCACAGGACCCCGGCGTTGTTCAGCGTGGTGCGGACGTGCCCCATGGCCTCGGCGGAGGCGTCGGAGGCGCCGCCCTTGCCCCGGGAGCCGGTGTACTTGCAGATGGAGATGCCGTAATTCAGCTGGGAGTTGTTCCGGCGGTCGCAGGTCTCGGGGAAGTTGGGGTCGAAGGCGTTGGATACGTCGGCGGACAGGCAGAAGGAAGCGGCGAAGCAATCTTCCAGCTTCACTCCCTGGGCATCGCACAGACCGCCCATGAAATGCTCAAAGTAGTGGCTCTGCATGCCGGAGATGCCCACGGAGCCGATCTCCTCCTTGTCTGCCAGGATGCACACGGCGGTTTTGGCAGGCTGAGAAATGGTGAACAGGGCCTCCAGCTCCGCGTAGGCGCAGACCCGGTCGTCGTGGCCGTAGGAGCTGATGAGGCTCCGGTCCAGGCCCACCTCCCGGCAGCGGCCCGCGGGGACCACGGTCAGCTCGGCGGACTGGAAGTCGGCCTCCACAAGGCCGTATTTCTCGTTCAGCAGCTTCATGATGTTCAGCTTCACCAGATCCGCGCCCTCGCCCTCGATGGGCTCGGTGCCCAGGATCACGTTCAGCTGCTCACCGGCGATGACCTCGGCGGCGGTCTTGCGCATCTGGTCGGCGGCCAGGTGGATCAGCAGATCGGAGACCATCAGCACAGGGTCGCTGTCGTCCTCGCCGATGGTGATGGTGACCACGGTGCCGTCCTTGCGGTAGACCACGCCGTGAAGCGCCAGGGGCACGGTGGTCCACTGGTATTTCTTGATGCCGCCGTAGTAGTGGGTCTTGAAGTAGGCGATCTCGGCATCCTCGTACAGGGGATTGGGCTTGATGTCCAGCCGGGGGGAATCCACGTGGGCGGCACAGATATTGGCGCCCTTGCTCAGAGGCTCGGTGCCGATGACCGCCAGAGCGATGGACTTGTCCCGGTTGTTGTAGTAGATCTTGTCGCCGGGCTTGACCTCCATACCGGAGACAAAGGGCTTGAAGCCCAGCTTTTCCGCCTCCCGGACGGCCCAGGCGGTGGCTTCCCGCTCTGTCTTGCAGGCGTCCATGAAGGCCATGTAGCGCTTGCTGTAGCCTTCCATTTCGGTGCGCTGCTCCGCTGTCAGGCTGGTGTAGCCGTTCGTGGGCTTCATCAGCAGGGATTCGCGCAGTTCATCTGTCGTCATGATCGTTCTCTCCTTTACAGTTGAAAATGGCACAGGAAGGGCGGGAGTGGTCCCCCGCCCGGTTTATGACTCTATTATACCGGATCGCCGCAGAAAAGCAAGACATTTGTCCCGGAACCGGGCCTCCGTGCCGTCGTTTTCCAGCACGGCCCCGCAGCGCTGCCGGAACCAGTCCGGACTGTGCTGGGCGGCGATGCGGCTGCGGGCGTATTCCTCGGAGATGCCGTCCCGGGCCATGAGCCGCCGAACCCGGTCCTCCGTGGGGGCGGTGACGGCTACGGTCAGATCGCAGAGCTCCGCCAGTCCTCCCTCAAACAGGGCGATGGCGTCAATGGCCGCAAGGGTGGGTTTGACTTCCAGCCGGCGCAGGACCTCCCGCTTCACGGCGCCGTGGGTGATCCGGTTCAGATCCTCCAACGCCTGTTCATCGGAAAAGACCAGCGCGCCCAGCTTTTTGCGCTGCAGCACGCCGCCGGCGACCACACCGGGAAACCGGCCTTCAATGGCAGCCAGCAGCTCCCTGTCGGTGGCCAGCAGCTCATGGTAGATGGCGTCGCAGTCCAGAATCAGTCCGCCCTGCTGGCCGATGAGCTTCAGAAGGGTGGTCTTTCCGCAGCCGCTTCCGCCGGTGATGCCCAGGATCATACCTCCGCCTCCGCGTCCACGATGTGGAAGGCGGCGGCCTTTTTCAGCCGGTTCTGAACGGCGTAGGCCACGCCGCCGCCCACGGGGCACCGGGCGTAGACCTGGTGGATGCTGGGATCATCCAGTTCCCGCAGGGCGGCAAAAAGTCCGGCGGACAGGGTGTTCACGTCCGCCTCCCGTCCGTAGGCCAGGGGGGCACAGCCTTCATACAGAGGCAGTTCCTCCTGGAAGCACAGTACCCGGTCCCCGGGGACAAAGTGGCGGTGAATGTATGCGGCGGCCTTCTCCCGGCTGCCGGAGACGATGACCACCGGCTCGGCGGGGGCATAGTGGCGGTATTTCATGCCGGGAGCCTTGACCACGGCATCCTTGTCGATCTGGGCGGTGACGGCCTTGTCCACTACCAGGTCCCCCAGAACGGCGATCAGCTGCTCCGGCGTGATGCCGCCGGGGCGCAGCAGCCGGGGCCGGTCCTCGGTCAGGTCCACAATGGTGGATTCCACCCCCACCCGGCAGGGACCTCCGTCCACCACGGCGGCGATCCGTCCGTCGTGATCGTGGAGCACATGCTCCGCCGTGGTGGTGGAGGGCTTCCCGGACAGGTTGGCGGAGGGAGCGGCAATGGGTACCCCGGACAGGCGGATGATCTCCCGGGTCACTGCGTTGTCCGGACAGCGGACGGCCACCGTATCCAGACCGGCGGTGGTGCGCCGGGGGACGCTGTCCCGGGCTGGCAGCACCATGGTCAAAGGGCCGGGCCAGTAAGTTCGGGCCAGGTCGTAGGCTTTTTGCGGAATATGGTGGCAGAACAGCTCGATCTGCTCCGGGCCGCAGATGTGCAGGATCAGAGGGTTGTCCTGGGGACGGCCCTTGGCTTCAAAAATCTTAGCCACGGCGGCTTCATCCAGACCATTGGCACCGAGACCGTAAACCGTCTCCGTGGGAATGGCCACCAGCTCTCCGCGCTTGATCAATTCCGCGGCAAGAGCAGGCGTTCCCGGCTCCCGGGCGGATAAGAGTAAAGTCTGCATAGGATCACCTCGGTCAGAAATTGAAAATGAAAATGAATACGCTGCTTCGCAGATTAATAATTTCACAGAGACAAAGATAATTGCGTAAATGATCGTTTATGCTTCGTTGGTTACTGCGCACCCACAAGGCTCCCTCTGATGAGGGAGCTGTCGCGAAGCGACTGAGGGAGAGAAAATGTTCCCCCTCGTCAGAGGGGGCCGTTAGGCCGCTAAACGATCATTTACGGCATTTCCCGGCGGCATGAGGGAACGATCATTATTTCCACTTTCAATTCCTCAAAGTAAGAATTGGGCAGCTGCGGTTTGCGCAGCTGCCCGGGATTGCGATTTGCGATTACACGGTGGGCTGGTTGGCTGCCTCAATGATCTTGACGAACTTCTCGGGCACCAGGGAAGCGCCGCCGATCAGACCGCCGTCGATGTCGGGCTGGGCTAGCAGCTCGAAGGCGTTCTTGTCGTTCATGGAGCCGCCGTACAGGATGGAGATGGCACGGGCGTTCTTGGAGGAGTACAGCTTGCGGACCACGCTGCGGATCATCTCGCAGACCTCTTCCGCCTGCTCGGGAGTGGCGGTCAGGCCGGTGCCGATAGCCCAGATGGGCTCGTAGGCGATGATGACCTTGCGGATCTTGTCCTCGGGCACGCCCTTCAGACCCAGCTTGATCTGCATGGTGATCCACTCGGCGGTGACACCGTTCTGGCGCTGCTCCAGGCTCTCGCCGCAGCACATGATGGGGATCAGACCGGCTTCCAGAGCGGCCAGGACCTTGGCATTGACGTCGGCGTCGGTCTCGCCCATGGCGCGGCGCTCGGAGTGGCCGATGATGACGTACTTGCAGCCGGCGTCGGTGAGCATGTTGGTGGCGATTTCACCGGTGTAGGCGCCGGAGGGGTTGGCGTTGCAGTTCTCGGCGCCGATGCCCACCCGGGTCTCCCGCATGGAGCGGACGGCGGCGGGGATGCAGACGGCGGGGACGCACAGAGCCACGTCGCACCAGCGGCCCTTGGGCATGATAGCCTTCAGCTGGGTCATAAACTCCTTGGTTTCGGAGGGAGTCTTGTTCATCTTCCAGTTACCGGCGATGACGGTTTTACGGTATTTTCTGTTCATTTCCTTTTCTCCTTTTATCAGAACATCGGAACCGGGGAGGTACGATGCAAATTTACGAAGTTATGCGCCAACGGTATTGGGCATCGCCGCGGATGCCCGGGAGGGCTTGCCGCCCTCCCTATGGACATCCGGTGATTTACTTATCCTGCAGGCAGGCAATGCCGGGCAGCTCCAGGCCTTCCAGGAATTCCAGGGAAGCGCCGCCGCCGGTGGAGATGTGGGTGATCTTGTCTGCGAAGCCCAGCTGCTCGCAGGCAGCCGCGGAGTCGCCGCCGCCGACGATGGTCACTGCGTCGGAATCGGCCAGAGCCTGGGCCACCGCGATGGTGCCCTTTGCCAGGGTGGGGTTCTCAAAGACGCCCATGGGGCCGTTCCAGACGACGGTCTTGGCGTTCTTCACGGCGTCGGCGAACAGAGCCCGGGACTTCTCGCCGATGTCCAGGCCCTCCTTGTCGGCGGGGATGGCCTCAACGGCCACGGTCTGCACATCAATGGGGCCGTCGATGGGGTTGGGGAAGCCGGCAGCCACCACGGTATCCACGGGCAGCAGCAGCTTGACGCCCTTGCTCTCGGCCTTGGCCATCATGTCCTTGCAGTAGCCGATCTTCTCGGTATCCAGCAGAGAGTTGCCGACGCTGTAGCCCTTGGCGGCCAGGAAGGTGTAGGCCATACCGCCGCCGATGATCAGGGTGTCCACCTTCTCCAGAAGGTTGTTGATCACGTTCAGCTTGTCGGAAACCTTGGCGCCGCCCAGGATCGCCACGAAGGGACGCTCGGGGTTGGCCAGAGCCTTGCCCATGATGGACACTTCCTTCTGGACCAGGTAGCCGCAGACGGCGGGCAGGTAGTCAGCCACACCGGCGGTGGAAGCGTGGGCCCGGTGAGCCGTGCCGAAGGCGTCGTTGACGAAAATGTCGGCCATGGAAGCCAGAGCCTTGCTCAGCTCGGGATCGTTCTTGGTCTCACCCTTTTCAAAGCGGGTGTTCTCCAGCAGCATGACGTCGCCGTCTTTCAGAGCGGCGGCCTTGGCCCGGGCATCCTCGCCGGCCACGTCGGAAGCCATAACGACCTCCTTGCCCAGCAGCTGGCCGATCCGGTCAGCCACCACCTTCAGGCTCAGCTCGGGCTTGTACTCGCCCTTGGGCTTGCCCATGTGGGAGCAAAGGATCACCTTGGCACCGTGGTCAACCAGATAACGGACGGTGGGCATGGCGGCCACGATCCGCTTGTCGGACGTGATGACGCCGTTCTTGGTGGGGACGTTGAAGTCGCAGCGGCACAGCACCCGCTTGCCGGCTACGTCAATGTCTTCAATGGACTTCTTGTTGTAGTTCATAGTCAATCCTCCATTGCAATCTATGTGGGAAGTTTACTTCCGCATTCTGCCAAAATCCTGAAGCGACGGAAAGGAAAGCTGCCGCAGCGCTTCGTACACGGTGATGGCCACCGCGTTGCTCAGGTTCAGGCTCCTGGCCTCCGGGCGCATGGGAATGCGCAGGCACTGCTCATAGTGCGATGCCAGAAAGGACTCAGGAAGGCCCTTGGTCTCCTTGCCGAAAAAGAGATAGCAGCCGTCTTGAAATTCCGCCTCGGTATAGCTCCGGGGGGCTTTCGTGGACAGACACCACATCTGCCTGACCTCGTTTTTCCGGAAGAAATCCTGCAGATCCTCATACTCGAGAACCTCCACCATATGCCAGTAATCCAGTCCTGCCCGGCGGACGGCCTTTTCCGAGATGTCAAAGCCAAGGGGGCGGATCAGATGGAGCCTGGCGCCGGTGGCGGCGCAGGTGCGGGCGATGTTGCCGCAGTTCTGGGGAATCTCAGGTTCCACCAGCACGATGTTCAGCAAGAAGCGTCACCTCTGTCAAAGCGCGTCGGATCCTGTTTCCAAAATCCGTTCGTTCCCTATTGTATGCCAAACCGGCTGTAAAATCAATCTCAAAAATACTGTTTTTTTCACTTTTTTATAGTATTCACATAAAAAAGAAGGGAGAAGGCTGAAATTTGTGAAAATGTAGCAGTTTCCATAACACGATATGCCGGAAGAAAAAACATACCCTGCCGGAGTGGGAAGGGAGGATGCTTTCCGTCCGGAATTGCCCCGGCGGGGGAGGACGGAAAAATTGCAAAAAAGGGATTGCAAAAGCGGAAAAGCTGTGTTATAATGCTCAGTGTGTCCGATCAAAGGGCGGGCGCCGCTTCCCTATTGGGATGTCGCCAAGCGGTAAGGCACCAGACTTTGACTCTGGCATTCGTCGGTTCGAATCCGGCCATCCCAGCCAAATTTATGATCCGCTAGCTCAGTCGGCAGAGCAACTGCCTTTTAAGCAGTGGGTCCGGAGTTCGAATCTCCGGCGGGTCACCAAAAATCCCGAATGCGCCAGCGTTCGGGATTTTTACTTCTTCCTTTTTCACTATTCACTCTTCATGAATCTGCGCATTCGGGATTTTTGGAAAGTAAGAAGGAATAGTGAATAGTGAAAAAGCAGGTTACGAGGGAGAACGATTCTATGTCCAGCCCATTGCTTGAAAAATCAAAAGCATTTGCTCTTGCAGTCATCAAGGTGTGTAATGACGTAAAAAGCAGCAAACGGGAATCTGTTCTGACGAATCAACTGATCCGCTCTGGAACCAGTATTGGAGCCAATATCCGAGAGGCATTTTATGCCCACGGAAGGGCGGATTTTATTGCAAAGCTGCAAATTGCTTTGAAAGAATGTTCAGAAAGTGAATATTGGCTGGAATTATTGATTGAAAGCGGGTATTATGACAATCGAACAATTCTGGAGCAATGCATCGAAGTGAAGAAGCTCCTGATCGCTTCCATCAACACGGCAAAAAGCAACTTAAAATAATGTGTATCTAAAGTGTTGCAAAGACACAAAAGGGGGCTGTTAAAAAAGTCCCTCAGCAAGGTAGCCAGTGCCGGAAGGCACTGGCTACAAAAAGTATAAGGAACGGCTGCAGCCAGTTGAGGTTGCAGCCGTTTTGCAGTATCATTAAAGTACCACCAAAAATGAAAACTACAGAAATGAATTATACACCAATCCAACTGAAATTACCAGTGGATATGGAAAGAATTATTGAAATAAATGATTCGGTATAACTGACGCAAAACGGAGTGGGAAGCAAATCCCACTCCGTTTTCATGTCAACTTTGTTCGTTTTTTGCGGCTCAATACCGGTATGCCGCTGTGTGGTGCTTGCGCTGGTGCAGCAGTCCTTTCACCGGCGCAATGTTACATCAGTTCCTGATTCGTGCATAATGGTACGGGGCTGACGGAAGCCGGTAACCACAGCGGTCCTTTACGCCATACCCTTTCCGCTGCGGGGTCAGCGGATGCCGGTGACGGTGTAGTCCTGATCCTCTACGGCTTTTTTCAGGGCTTCGTCGGAAATCTGGGACTTCAGAGTCACCACGGCGGTGCCGGCCTCATGGCTCACCGCGGCCTGCTCCACCTCCGGCAGGGCCTCCAGGGCCTTTTTGACCCGGGCTTCGCAGTGGGAACACATCATTCCTTCGATGGTCAATGTCTTTTCCATAATTTGTATCTCCTTTTTCTGTCTGAATTTATGATCCTTGGAGGGGTTGCGCAGGTCAAACAGGTTCAGCCGCAGGGCGTTGGACACCACGCAGAAGCTGCTCAGGCTCATGGCCGCCGCGCCGAACATGGGGTTTAGGGTCAGTCCCAGGGGAATGAACACACCGGCGGCCAGGGGAATGCCGATGGTGTTGTAGAAAAATGCCCAGAACAGGTTCTCGTGAATGTTGCGCAGAGTGGCCCGGCTCAGCCGGATGGCGGCGGGAACGTCGGACAGGCGGCTCTTCATCAGCACCACGTCCGCCGCGTCGATGGCCACGTCGGCCCCCGCGCCGATGGCGATGCCCAGGTCCGCCCGGGTCAGGGCGGGAGCGTCGTTGATGCCGTCTCCCACCATGGCCACCCGGCCCTGGCGTTTCAGGGAGCGGATGACGTTTTCCTTACCCTCAGGCAGCACGCCCGCCACCACTTCGTCCACACCGGCCTGACGGCCGATGGCGTCGGCAGTCCGCTGATTGTCTCCCGTGAGCATCACCACCCGGATGCCCATATCCCGCAGCTCCTTCACAGCCTGGGGGCTGTCCGCCTTGATGGTGTCCGCCACGGCGATGATGCCCAGGAAACGGCCGTTCCGGCTGAAATACAGGGGAGTCTTCCCCTCCTCCGCCAGTGCCTCGCCCTGGGTAACGGCGGAGTCCGGGATGGGGGCCAGGGTTTCCAGAAAGCGCTGACTGCCCCCTGCCAGGGTGTCCCCGTCCAGCTGGCCGGTGAGGCCGTTGCCGGGCAGTGCCTGGAAATCCGTCACCGGACCGGCGTCCAGGCCCCGGGCTTCGGCGGCCTTGAGGACGGCTTTGGCAAGAGGATGCTCACTTTTCTTCTCCAGCGCCTGGGCAAACCGGAGCAGGGCTTCCTCCTCCACATCCCCGGCGGGGAGAATGTCGGTGACCCGGGGCTCTCCCTCGGTGATGGTGCCCGTCTTGTCCAGCACCACGACACGCACCTTCCCGGCGGTTTCCAGGGAGGCGGCGGTTTTGAACAGAATCCCGTTTTTCGCGCCCATGCCGCTGCCCACCATGATGGCCACCGGCGTGGCCAGGCCCAGGGCGCAGGGGCAGCTGATGACCAGCACGGAAATGCCCCGGGCCAGGGCAAAGCCCAGAGTCTGGCCCAGCAGCAGCCAGACCAGGATGGTCACCGCGGCAATGGTGATGACCGCGGGAACGAATATACCGGAGACCTTATCCGCCACTTTGGCGATGGGGGCTTTGGTGGCCGCCGCGTCGCTGACCATCCGGATGATCTGGGAGAGGGTGGTGTCCTCGCCCACCCGGGTGGCCCGGCATTTGAGGAAGCCCGACTGGTTGATGGTGGCGGCGGAGACGCCGTCTCCCGGGGCTTTGTCCACGGGGATGCTCTCACCGGTCAGGGCCGCCTCGTTTACCGCGCTGCTGCCCTCCAGGACCACGCCGTCCACGGGAATGCTTTCGCCGGGGCGGACCACAAAAATATCGTCCTTACGCACCTGATCAATGGAAACCTCTGACTCGGCGCCGCTGCGGACCACGGTGGCGGTCTTGGGGGTAAGCTTCATGAGGCTCTTCAGGGCGTCGGTGGTCTTGCCCTTGGAGCGGGCTTCCAGCATCTTTCCCACGGTGATGAGGGTCAGGATCATGGCCGCCGACTCAAAGTAGAACTCCATCATGTAGGCCATGACGCCCTCCATATCGCCCTTCACCTGAGCGTCGGTCATGGCAAACAGAGCATAGGTGCTGTAAACAAAGGCCGCCGTGGCGCCCAGAGCCACCAGGGTATCCATATTGGGGGCACGGTGCCACAGACTTTTGTAGCCGCTGATAAAGAACTTCTGGTTGATGACCATGATGATGACCGTCAGCAGCAGCTGCGCCAGGCCCATGGCCACATGGTTTCCCTCAAAGAAGGGCGGCAGGGGCCAGCCCCACATCATGTGACCCATGGAGAAGTACATCAGAACCATCAGAAATCCCACGGACCAGATCAGGCGCTGCTTCAGCACCGGAGTTTCCCGGTCCCGCAGGGCCTCCTCCGCCTCCGACGGACCGGAGCCGTTGGTTTCCGGAGCCGCGCCCTTTACGGAAGCGCCATACCCGGCGCCCTCCACCGCCGCGATGATCTCCCGGTCCGGGGCGGTTCCCTCCACGCCCATGGAGTTGGTCAGCAGACTGACGGAGCAGGCCGTGACCCCCGGCACCTTGGATACGGCTTTTTCCACCCGGGCGCTGCAGGCCGCGCAGCTCATGCCCGTAACATTGTATTGCTTCATATCGATCCTCCCAAGCTTGATTCCACAGCCAGTATTTCCCGTTTCCGGGATTTCCATTATTTCATAAGCTTCTGAAGGGTGGACACCAGATCGTCAATGGTCTCGTCCTTCCCGGCCCGGATGTCCTGCACCACGCAGGTGCGGATGTGCTGGGCCAGCAGCTCCTTGTTGAAGGCGTTGAGAGCCGCGTTGACCGCGGCCACCTGCATCAGAATGTCCGTGCAGTAGGCGTCCTTTTCCACCATGCCCCGGATCCCCCGGACCTGGCCCTCGATCCGGTTCAGCCGGTGGATCAGGCTCGTATATTCCTCCTGGGTGCGATCCTTCGTTTTGTGGGCGCAGCATTCCCGTTCTTCCATAACAAGCTTCCTTTCAGCAGAGATACCCCACGGGGGTATCTGAATTATATACCCCCGTGGGGTATCTGTCAATACCGTTCCACGGAAAATATTCGGTTTTGAAAACAGTAAAATACGTATTGCTTGAACTCGGCAAAATGATCGTTTATCTTCGTTGGTTGCTGCGCACCCACAAGGCTCCCTCTGATGAGGGAGCTGTCGCGAAGCGACTGAGGGAGAGAACATGTTCCGTCGACAGCCCCCTCGTCAGAGGGGGCCTTGGAGACGCTAAACGATCATTTATGGCTATCCCGCGCTGGCCCGGTCAGTTCTGGGGGGTTTGCGGACAGGGGGCAGGGAGATCGTCGCGAAACTCAGATCCTCCGGTCCAGGATCCGGTGGACGAAGTCCATGTCCAGTCCTTCCCGCAGGGCCTGGGCCAGCATGTCGTACTGCCGCTCCCGGTATTCTCCCGGGTCGAAGGTCCCCAGCAGCCCGGGATCCAGCCCTCTTTTTTTGCACAGGGCTGTCAGGATCCGGCCGCTGACCTCCGGAGCGTCGAAGATGCCGTGGACGTAACTGCCGTACACGTTCCCGCTGCCCATCAGCGCGGGGGCGTGTTCTTGTCCCCGGCCCATGTGGATCTCGTAGCCCTGGTAGGCCGCTCCGTTGAGGCAGGAGAACAATCCCGTGACATCCCGGAGAACCCCCTGGGTCTGGGTCTGCACCTTTTCCGGATGAAAGACCGTCTCCATGTCCAGCAGGCCCATGCCCCGGATTTCCGTGATCCCGGCAGCCTCCGCCTGGTCCGGATCGGAGATTTTGCGGCCCAGCATCTGAAAGCCGCCGCAGATCCCGAAAACCGGCGTTCCGGCGGCGGAAAGCTTCAGGATCCCGGCCTCCAGTCCGGACTGGCGCAGCCAGAGCAGATCGGCGATGGTGCTTTTGGTGCCCGGGAGGCACACCAGATCCGGCTGTCCCAGCTGGGCGGCCCGGTCCACATACCGGACCGACACGTTTTCGCAGCGCTCGAAGGGACCGAAGTCCGTAAAATTGGAGATCCGGGGCAGGCGGACCACGGCGATATCGATGAGCCTCCGGGCGGTATCCCGCTGGAACCGCTCCGTCAGGCTGTCCTCGTCGTCGATGTCCACATGCAGATAGGGCACGACCCCCGCCACCGGCACACCGCACAGAGTTTCCAGAGTTTTCAGTCCCGGCTCCAGAATGGCCCTGTCGCCCCGGAATTTGTTGATCACCAGCCCCTTGATCCGGGCCCGTTCCTCCGGGTCCAGCAGGGCCACGGTTCCGTAAAGCTGGGCAAAGACGCCGCCCCGGTCAATATCGCCCACCAGCAGCACCGGCGCGTCCACCAGCCGGGCAAGGCCCATGTTCACAATGTCGTCCTGTTTCAGGTTGATCTCGGCGGGACTTCCCGCTCCCTCGATGACGATGACGTCATACTCTTCTTCCAGCGACCGGTAGGCCTCCAGCACGGCGGGGATAAACTCCCGCTTCCGGCGGTAGTATTCCATGGCCCGCAGGTTCCCCAGGACCTGGCCGTTGACGATGACCTGGCTGCCTACGTCGGTGGTGGGTTTGAGAAGAATGGGATTCATCCGCACGTCGGGCAGAATCCCGGCGGCCTCCGCCTGGACCACCTGAGCCCGGCCCATTTCCCCGCCGGAGCGGGTGATGAAGGAGTTCAGGGCCATGTTCTGGCTTTTGAAGGGGGCCACCCGGTAGCCCTCCTGATGCAGGACCCGGCACAGGCCCGCGGCCAGCAGGCTTTTCCCCGCGTTGGACATGGTCCCCTGAATCATAATGTTTTTGCTCATAGGCACTCCTTTCCCAAAACAGCCCCCATGGCCTGGATCAGCTGCCTGTTTTCCTCATGGGTCCGCACCGCCGTCCGGAACCAGCCGGGGCCGAGCCCAAAGTAGTTGTCACAGCAGCGGATGGCCACGCCCCGCTGCCGCAGGGCCTGACCCAGCTCTGCCGGTGCCCGGAACAGCAGGTAATTGGCCTCGGAGGGACAGACCCGGAAGCCGAGGCCCTCCAGCTGTTCTTTCAGCCAGGGACGTTCCCGCTGGATCAGGGCTCTGGTGGATTCCAGGAAGGCGGTCTCTTTCAGGGCCGCTGTTCCCGCCGCCTGGGCCAGGAGAGAGACATTCCAGGGCTGGACCGCCCGGGACATGGCCCGCAGCAGACCCGCGTCGGCGCACAGGCCGTAGCCCAGCCGGACACCCGCCATGCCGTAGCTTTTGGTGAAGGCCTTCAGAATGAACAGCCCGGGAACGTCGGACAGACGACCCTTGCGGCTGTCCGGCCGGTCGGACAGGTCCAGGAAGCATTCGTCCAGAAACAGTCTGGCGTTCCGGGTCCGGCAGTAGTCCAGAACCTGGTCCAGCAGGGCCGCGGGCGCGGTTTTTCCGGTAGGGTTGTTGGGATTGCACAGAAAGATCACATCCGGGCGGACGGATTCCAGAAAGGCCGGGAAGCTTTCGTCCAAAGTAAAGTCCGATGCTTCCGGGAGATAATACCGTTCCGTCCGGCATCCGGTCCGTGCCAGGCCCAGGGAGTATTCCGAAAAGGTGGGAGCCAGCTCCACCGCCACCCGGGGCTTCACCGCCTCGCAGTAGGCATAGATCAGCTCCGCGGCGCCGTTTCCGCAGAGGATGCAGGATTCCGGAAGGCCCTCAAAGGCCGAGATGGCCTTCACCAGCTCCCGGCAGTTGGGGTCGGGATAGCGGTGGATGTTGGGAAGGGCTTCCCGGATGGCATCCAGCACCCCTGGGGGCGTTCCAAGGGGGTTGGTGTTGGCGGAAAAGTCCAGCCTGATTGGCTCCCGGTAGATATCCCCGCCGTGGGGATTGGGGGTTTGATAGAGCATTGTGTTCTCCTTTTCTCCGGCCCGTCCCGCCGGTGATGGTGTGAGGGAAATGGCAGCCCAATGAAATCCCGGATAAGGGATCGTTTATCGAAATAACGGACACTCTTCGCGTAGGGAGATATGAGATATCAGATATAAGATGTGGTATCCCCTCCGGGGATGTATTTAAAAAATATGTATATCGTTTCTCCCCAGCAGCCCGATAAATTGGTGTTTGCAGGGATGCCGGAGCGCAATGCCTTCCCCCGGGGGGAAGGGGGACCGCGAAGCGGTGGATGAGGAATGGCGACACCTTCCCATTCGCAATGCGGTCAATTCAAACGGTATCAATGTACCTTTTTAACGAAATGCATACAAATTTGGAACATATCGCCATTCCTCATCCGCCCCAGTGTGCGCACTGGGGCACCTTCCCCCCGGGGGAAGGTATTGTGCGGCACTCATCCCTACAAATTCCAATTTGTCGAACGCTGGGCAACGTCGGTAAGCACATTTCAAAATCATCCCCGAAGGGGATACCTTCACTTATATCTTATATCTCGTATCTTAAATCTCGGTTCCCTGCGCCTTCGGCGACGGGCGACCGCAAGGGTCGCCCCTACGCGGGGGTACGAGCGCAACGATCCTTTCCCTGCGTGGATGGGATGGCCGGTTGGTCAAAAGACCATTCCTGCCAGCAGTTTTCCGGCGCAGCACAGGGCCAGGGTCACGAACGCGGTGACATACAGCAGCCGGCAGGCGGTGGGAATGTCCCCATGGCAGATGGGGCGCAGGGGGTCGCCGATGTATTTCTTTTTGTGCAGAACCCCGTGGTACCAGGCGTCTCCTGCCAGCCGGACTCCCAGCAGTCCCGCGCAGACCGATTCCGTCTGGGCGGAGTTGGGGCTTGCGTGGTTGAACCGGTCCCGGCGGAAGATTTTCCAGCCGTTTTTCACGTCCAGCCCCAGAAGCCACCCCCCTCCCAGCATCAGCAGGGCGGAAAGCCGGGCGGGAAGAAAATTCATGACATCGTCCATTTTCGCCGGGACCAGACCGATGTCCCGGTAGGGCGGGTCCACGTAGCCCAGCATGGAGTCCATGGTATTCACGGCCTTATAGAAAAAGCCCAGAGGCGCGCCGCCCAGAGCCAGGAACACCAGCGGAGCCACCTCTCCGTCGGAGGTGTTCTCCGCCACGGTTTCCACGGCGGCCCGGGTCACTCCGGCATCGTCCAGAGCGGCGGTGTCCCGGCCCACGATCATGGAGACTGCCTGCCGTGACCGCTCCAGATCCCCGGTTTCCAGGGCGGCATAGACCTTCATGCTCTCATCCCGGAGGGATTTCGCGGCCAGGATCTGCCAGCACATGAGGCTTTCCACTGCCAGGGCCAGCCAGGGACTGATCCGGCGGCACAGCCACAGCAGCAGCGCCGGTACCGCGGTGGAGGCGGCGGCCACCAGAAGCCACAGGATGCCTCCTGCCGTCCGCTCCCCGGCGGGGGTCTTGGGGAACCATGTTCGCAGCAGCCTCTCCAGGGAGGAGATCAGCCTGCCGATGAGCACCACCGGGTGGGGAAACCCCTGGGGATCTCCCAGAAGCAGATCGATACAAAATCCAAAAATCAACGCCAGCAAGGACCATTTCATGCCGTTTCTCCTCCTGACAGGGTGACGATCATCACCGGATTCTGTCCCGCCATCAGATGATAGGCCCCGGCCTTCCGGTCCCGGGCCACACTGAGCCACACCGCTTCGGCCTGGGGGAAGTCTTTCATGGCTTGGGTCAGTTCGGCGATGGATTCCAGGGTGACGGCGGTGGCGACGATACGGACCCTGGGGTTCTTTTCCAGAAGCAGCGAAAGGATCTGCCGCAGGTTCCCGCTGCTGCCGCCGATGAAGGCGTGGGTGGGGACGGGCAGCTCCCGGCAGGCCTCCGGAGCGGAGCCGGAGACGGGGATCAGGTTTTCCAGGGAGAACCGCCGCCGGTTTTCCTCCGTCAGTGCTAGGGCGTCCTCCCGGCGCTCAATGGCGTAGACCCGGCCCTCCGGGCACAGCAGCGCCATTTCCACGGACACGGAGCCGGTTCCGGCGCCAATGTCCCAGCAGACCGCCTGGGGCGTCAGCCGGAGCTTGGACAGGCAGACGGCTCGGACCTCGCTTTTGGTCATGGGAACGGGACTGGTTTCCCCGCCCCGGAGGAAGGCGTTGTCCGGCAGGCCCGGGGTCACCACCGCGTCGGGAGCGGGATTCTCGATCAGCGCCGCGCAGAGGGAGCCAAAGCGTTTTTCGGCCAGCTCCCGGGCGGTGCCCTGGGTGATTTTCTCGTCGGGGTAGCTCAGCCGCTCCCCGGCGCTGACCCGGACGTGGCCCAGGCCTCTTTCCGTCAGGGCGCGGCAGAGGCTCCCCATGCCGTTTTCGCCCCCGGCCAGAACGAAGACCCGCCGGTGGCGGCGTACATCCGGGACAATATCGTGATCCCGGCCGTGGACGCTGACCACCGCCGCGTCCTCGTAGGAGGTTTTCAGTCTGGCGCAGAGGCAGGACAGAGAGCTGATGCCCGGCAGAACCTGCACCCGGCACCCTTCCAGCAGGGGAAGCAGCTTCTTTGCCCCGCTGAAAAAGCCCGGGTCTCCCGACAGCGCCACGGCGAACCGGGAAAACTCCGGATGGGCGGTAATATACTCCGCGATGGCCCCGGGAGCCACGGCTTCAAAGACCGCCTGTCCCGGCACCGCCGACGCTTCCAGCATCCGCTTTGCTCCGATGAGGCAGTCCGCCGACTCCAGGGCGTGCCGGGCCTGGGCGGTCATGGCGTCCTTATCTCCGGGGCCGATGCCCACCAGAAAGACCTCCGGCCTGGGGGTCAGACCGAACCGTCTGCACAGCAGCTTCAGGGTTTCGGCGCAGCTTAGGCCCTCTCCCTGGGGCGGGCGGCCGATGACCACCAGCTCCGCGCCGGCCTCCCGGGCGGCGGCGGCCTTGGCCTCGAAGCCCCCCGGCTCCCCGCCGTCCTTGGTCACCAGAAAGGCAGCACCAATCTGCCGCAGCAGGGCGGTGTTCAGCTCCCGGGAGAAGGGACCCTGCATGGCCAGAATATGGGAGGCGGGCAGACCTGTCTCCCGGCAGGCGGTCAGGGAGGATTCCAGAGGCAGAACCCGGGCATAGACCCGTTGGGCGAAATCCTCCAGCTGAGAAAACCGGGCCAGCTCCTTGCTGCCGGTGGTCAGCAGGATATTTCCCCGGGTCTGCCCCAGAAAGGCCAGGGCTTCGGGAATGCCCGGCACGTAAACGGCCTCCGGACACACCTCCGAGTTCCCCCGCAGCAGCCGCAGGTAGGGGGTGCCGGTGTCCAGGCAGCTTCCGCGGATGTTCTCCGTCACGGCGGCGGCGTAGGGATGGGTGGCGTCCACCACCAGATCGAAGCCCTCCCGGGAAAACAGCGCCGCTATCTGCTCCCGGGTCAGCCGTTCGGCGGAAACGGTGATATTCTCCGCCGGAGAAAGCAGGGCTTCCCCATACTCCGTGGCCACACAGGCGGTGACCGCCAGATCCTGCCCGGCGAGAAATTCCACCAGACGCCGTCCCTCGGTGGTTCCGGCGAAAACACACAGCTTACCCATGGCGGTATCCTCTGGGGGTCACCAGCTCCCCGCCGATGACCTTTGTGGAGGCGTTGCCGATGAAAACGGTGCAGAACATATCCACTTGAGCCCGGCGAAGCTGTCCCAGTGTGAGGATCTCCCGGCTTTCCCCGGCCCGGCCGATGTTCCGGGCAATGCCGCAGGGGCGGTCCTCCGGGAGACGGCGCAGCAGAATCCCGCAGGCCCGGCTCAGATAGTCGGGGCGGCCCCGACTGGCGGGGTTGTACAGGGCGATGGACAGATCCGCATCCGCCGCCGCCTCCAGTCGCTTTTCGATGGTTTCCCAGCTGGTCAGCCGGTCACTGAGGCTGATCACCGCGAAATCGTGGGTCAGGGGAGCCCCCAGCAGAGCCGCGCCGCTGCAGGCTGCCGTGAGACCCGGGATCACCTCCACCTCCGGAGAGGGGTTCTCCCCCCGCAGCTCATAGACCAGGGCCGCCATGCCGTAGATGCCGCTGTCCCCGGAGCAGACCATGGCGACGTTTTTACCCTCCCGGGCCAGCTCCAGCGCCAGCTCACAGCGCCGGGCCTCCTGGGTCATGGGGGTGGTGAGAAATTCCTTGCCGGGATACCGGTCCCGGACCAGATCCACATATACGTGATAACCGACGATCACATCACAATTGCGAAGGGCCCGGTCTGCCCGGAGAGTCATATTCTCCGGATCTCCGGGACCGATGCCCACTACCATTACCTTACCCAAAGCGTACCTCCATCGTTTCTGCCGCCACGGCGACGGTGACGCCGCTGAGGACGGTTTTTTTCACAATGAGCCGGGCCGCGCCCATCCGGGCTGCCCGCTCGCAAACGTTGTCCACCCCGGTCACCCTCTGCACGAACTCCGAGGGGGTAAAATCTCCCTCCAGAGCCCTCAGGGCCTGGGCCGGGTAGAAGGAAACCGGCCAGCGGTTTTCCCGGCAGTAATCCAACAGCCCCTGCTCCCGGGCCTTCAGATCAATGGACGCCACCTGCCGGACGGCCCGCCGGTCCAGATTCCCCGCTTCCAGAGCCGTCTCCACGGCAGCGGCAATGTCCGCTGCGGAAGCGCCCTTCCGGCATCCGATCCCCAGGTGCAGCACCGGAGGGATCAGCCGCAGGGTTTGCGCAAAGGGAGACTTTTTTTCACAGGTGATACAGATTCCCAGATTCCCGCCGCTGCCGGCGGTAATTCCCGGGGGAAGGGCCGTGACCACCGGAAAATCGCTGCAGAGGGGAACGTCTCCCTCCAGAACCGCGGCGGACACCTTCTTGGCCAGGGCCATATTTTCAATGACCAGTCCCTGCTCCGATGCCCAGGTGTCCACGGAAAACCGGCGGTTGATGTCCGTTGCGGTGGTGATCACCGCCGTAGCCCCCAGAAATGCCGCCAGGGTCCGGGCCAGGGCGTTGGCCCCGCCGATATGGCCGCTGAGCAGGGGGATCACGAAGGAGGCCAGCTCGTCCACGCACAGCACCGCCGGATCCCGGCGCTTGTCCCGGACGAAGGGGGCGACGCTCCGCAGGGCGATGCCGCAGGCACCCACGAAGATCAGGGCGTCGGCCCGGGCGAACTGCTCCGCGTACAGGGGCTGCGTGGGCTTTTCCAGAGGGAGAAATCCCTCTCCGGCGAACCGCTCCACGGTGTAGGCGCTGATCTCAGCCTCCGGGAAGCATTCCATCACCCGGCGGGCGGTGCGGCAGCCCTGACGGCTGTAGGCGAACAGGGCCAGCTTCATTGGGTGGCCTCCCGGAACTCCGTGGTAAAGCCGGGATGGTACAGCAGCGACCGCTGATACTGCTGCCCCATGCAGTCGCCTACGACGATCAGGGCGGTCTTGGTCAGGCCGTTTTCCGTCACCGTCTTATGGAGCGTTCCCAGGGTGCAGCGGAAGATCCGCTCCTCCGGCCAGGTGGCTTTGTAGACCACCGCCGCCGGAGTGGTTTCGGGATATCCGCCTGCCAGAAGCTCCCGCTGAAGCAGTTCAGTCAGACCCGTGCTGAGAAACAGCACCATGGTGGCCCGGTGGGCCGCCAGGGAACGGATGGACTCCCGCTCCGGCACCGGGGTCCGGCCCGGGGCCCGGGTGATGATCACCGTCTGGCTCACGTCGGGCAGGGTGTATTCGGTTTTCAGGGATGCCGCCGCGCCGCAGAAGGCACTGACCCCGGGACAGACGTCATAGTCGATCCCCAGGGCATCCAGCCGGTCGAACTGCTCCCGCACCGCGCCGTAGATGCTGGAATCCCCGGTGTGCAGGCGGACGGTGGTTTTCCCGGCGGCCTCGGCGGATCGGATCACGTCCATCACCTGTTCCAGAGTCATCCGGGCGCTGTCGTGAATTTCACAGCCGGGCTTGGTATAGTCAAGCAGGGCGGGGTTTACCAGGGAACCCGCGTAGATCACCACGTCCGCCTGGCTCAGGAGCTTTGCTCCCCGCACCGTAATCAGGTCTGGAGCGCCGCTTCCGGCGCCGACAAAGTGTACCATAGGCTCATTCCTCCAAAATATGATCCAGAAGTGTCCGGGCCTGTGCCGTTTGGCAGAGGAACCCGTATTCCTTGGAAAACAGAATCGCGCCGGTCCGGATGGCGCCGCCGGTCCGGTGGTCCAGCTGGTCGCCGATGCGTCCGGCCAGACGCTCAAGCACCGGGCCGCACAGGCCCGCTTCCTTCAGGATCCGCACCGCCTCGTCGCAGGCGGCGCAGTCCAGAATAGCCCGGATGCCCTCCGGGGCCAGTCCCGCCGCTCCGGCCAGGGCCGCAAGGATCTCCATGCGGCAGTCGCCGTACCGGGAGTGGGTGTTCATCATGCCTCCGGCCAGCTTCACCAGCTTGCCGATGTGGCCCACCAGCAGCGCTCCCCGGAAGCCCAGCTCCACGCAGCTGTCCAGAGCGTCGCCGATAAAATTGGAGGTCAGCACGGCGGTTTTGGGGTCAATTCCCAGGGCGTGGCCGATGTAGTCGGAGCCGTAATTTCCCGGGGTCAGCAGCACGTATTGGGTGCCGGTCTCCCGCTTCTGCCGCAGCTCCACCCGAATGGTGTCCACCAACGCCCGCTCGCTCATGGGCTCCACGATGCCGGTGGTCCCCAGAATGGAGATGCCGCCCACAATGCCCAGCCGGGGATTGAAGGTCTTTTCGGCCAGCCGTTGGCCCTCCGGCGCGGAGATCACCACAGAAAGCCCGCCCCGGTAATCGGTGAGCCGGACAATTTCCTCCACGTTCTCCCGGATCATCCGCCGGGGAACGGAATTGATGGCCGCTTCTCCCGGAGGCTGGTCCAGCCCGGGTTTGGTGACCCGGCCGATGCCCTCGCCTCCGTCAATGTGGATCCCCGGTGCGTCCCGGAAGGATACCCGGGCAAAGATCAGAGTCCCGCTGGTCACGTCCGGGTCGTCGCCGCCATCCTTCCGGATGGCGCAGCGGACCGCCTCCGGTTCCCGGCAGGGCTCCCGGATCTCCAGCTCCAGGGAGATCCCCTTTGGTGTGGCAATGGTGACGGTTTTCAGGTCCCGGCCCGTCAGCAGCATCCAGGCCGCGGCCTTTGCCGCCGCGGCGGCGCAGGTACCGGTGGTGTAGCCCAGCCGGAGCCGCTTGCCGTCCTTTTCTATGTAGGCAGGTTCATTCATGGGCGTGTTTTTCCTCCAGGCAGGCTTCGTAAAACCGGACCGCCAGAGAGGGGTCCGAGGCGAAATGAAAGTGGGGAAAGCCGGCGTAGAGCCGCCGGGTGGCCACGGCGCAGTCCCAGCGTTTTCCGGAAGGCTTTTCCGCCGTGAAGGCTTCACCGGGGCAGGTGCAGTCCCAGTGGTGGAACTCGTGGGCCGGGATCTGCTGCCCGGCAGGGCAGAGCAGGTTGTCCTGCTTGGCCCGGAGACGGACGTAGCCGAACCGGGTCAGCTTCCCGGTGTCAAAGCAGCGCCCCGGCAGAAAGCCCACCGCCGGGCATTCCCCAATGGCCTGGGTCAGGTACATAAAGCCGCCGCACTCGGCGATGCAGGGAACCTCCCGCTCCAGGGCTTGCTTCAGGGAGGCCTCCATGGAGGTGTTTTCTCCAAGCTGCCGGGCGTATAGCTCCGGATATCCCCCACCCAGATAGATTCCCTGGATGTCAGGGGGCAGGGCTTCATCCGTCAGGGGACTGAAGGGCACCAGCTGGGCGCCCAGCTGCCGCAGAATGTCCAGACTGTCTTCATAGTAAAAGCAGAAGGCTTTGTCCCGGGCCACGGCGATCCAGACAGGCTCGGAAAACCGGGGCAGGGGAGCGTCGCAGCACCGGACCGGCGGGGCCTCCCGGGCCAGCTCCGTCAGACCGTCCAGGTCGATGGAGCGCTCCGCCTGGGCGGCCAGCAACGCCAGCTTTTCCCGCAGGTCCGTTACCTCTGCCGCCGTTACCAGTCCCAGGTGGCGGCTTTCCAGGGCGCATTCCGGCATCCGGGGCAGATACCCCAGGGGCCGAAGGCCGAACCGCTCCCGGATGGCCTTCGCCAGTGCCGGATAGGTCCCGGCGGCGCACTGGTTCAGGATCACGCCCCGGATGGGATTGTCCGGAAACAGGGTCAGGAAACCCTGAATGACCGCCAGGATGGACACCGACGCGCCTCTGGCGCCAACCACCAGCACCGTCGGGCTGCCCGTGATCCGGGCCACATCCCAGGTGCTTCCCCGGGGAGAGTCCGGACTCAGACCGTCGTAAAAGCCCATGACGCCCTCGATCACGCTGATATCCCGGTTTTTTCCGTTTTTTGCCAGCAGGCGGCGCAGTGTCTCCCCGTCGAAGAAAAAGGGATCCAGATTCCGGCTTTCCGCCCCGATGATCCGGCTGTGGAACATGGGGTCGATGTAGTCCGGCCCGCATTTGAAGGCCCCCACCCGGTTTCCCCGGTTTACCAGAGCCTGCAGCAGGGCGCAGGTGACGGTGGTCTTGCCGCAGCCGCTGCCGGTACCGGCGATGACCACTCTGGGAATGGTGTATTCCATGGATATTCCTCCCAAGCTCCCCGCCTCCGGAGAAAAGCATCGGAGGCGGGGATGAAAAAAGAAAAGCCGCGGCAGCCAAAAGACTGCCGCAGCCGGTTTTCTGCAGAACTACAGTGCCCGCCGCTTCTGATCCGGAAGAGCGCGGGACGAAACGTTTTTCCGATCCCCCGGAATGACTGGGGGATCGGTTTCAGCAGGTCTCCTGACTTGCGCCTCACCGGCACGTACACGGCCTTCTCGGAATGCTCCAATGGCCGGCTTTCGCCTTGTGTACGGCCTCCGCGCATACAGTGGCGGTACCGTTCCGGATTCTGACCGGATTTCCTATTCTCCGCCGGATCCCTTTCGGAGCCGGCGGCACTGAAAACGTATATGAACTTATTTTTGCGGCGGGGGAACAAGGTCCCGGGCCGGAATCATCATACGATTCCCACGGCCAGTTGTCAACTCCCGACAAGGAGCATTCCCAGCAGCTTCGCGTCCGTAAAGGCGGGGTGGGAATAGGCGGCGTCCAGAATGGCGTCTACGTTGTCCGCGTCGTTCTCGATCTCCTTGGAGAAAAGCTGGGCGGTCCGAAGGAAATCGCCCCCGAGGCTTTTGACCAGAAGGCAGGCGATCACCGCCAGCTTCACCCGGCTGTACAGGTCATAGTCGGATACCGCCTGCAGGGTGTAGCGCCGCAGCAGATACCGGGCCAGCGCCGGGGTGCGCGCATCCCAGGGGCCGGGAGCGGGGCAGCGGAGCATGGCCTCCCACTGGGGAGTGAGAATTTCCAGAGACAGGAAGAAATCCAGCATTTCTTCCCCGTCTCCGGGGACTGCCAGCTCCCGGGCCGTTTCCAGAGCATCCTCAGCAGAGAAGGGCTCCGCCTCGGTCCCGTCCAGCTCCGACTGGGCCTGACAGCCCCGGAGCAGAACCAGCGCCAGGGCCTGGCCCACCGGCACAGCCGTGTCGGACAGCAGCGCCAGCATGGCTTCCCGGGCGGATTTCAGAACCGTCATGGCCTGACGGTCGTATTCCGGCTCCGTGCCTCCCGGGATTTCCTCCGTGACCAGCCCACCGGGGCCGGCGCCGAGAATCCACTTCGCCGCCTCCGGGCAGCTCAGCTCCAGATCCCGCTCCAGGAAATCGCCGTAGTCATGGGAAAGCCGGGGAAATTCCCGGCAGGTGGCGCAGAGGGCTTCCTCCCCCAGCTCCGCCTGAATGCGGCACAGACCGTCGGCGCGCCACATGGGGCAGCGGCCGCTGGTAATTTCCATCACCGTTTCGCCGTCCCGGGTGTGAAGGACCTCCCGGAGCCGGTGGCCCAGAGATCCCGGAAGGGACCGGTAATACCGGGCGGAGGCTTCGTCCACCTGTACCTCCCACTCCTTGCAGCAGCTGTCGGGACAGGCGCCGGCGGCGCAGCGGAAACGGTCAAAATATTCGGGCTTCGTTACCAGCATGGAGAGGTCACTGGTTGGGACGGATGGCCTCCATGATGGAGGCGGCGTCCTGCAGGGCCTGCTTGCCGGAGCTGACCGCGATCTGAAGCTGCGTCAGCTGCTCCGACACCTGATCGGCCATGGCCGTCAGCTGGGCGGAGGCGGCCTCCACCCGGGAGGTGGCACGGTTCAGCACGCCGTTGGCCTGGTAATACATCAGCTCCGTCCGCTGCCGGGCCTCCCGCTCCACCAGCTGGGCGCGGCGGTAGGCTTCCAGCTCCTGGCCGGAGGCTGCGGGAACGGGCTGGATGGGGGGAACCTGGATGGCCTGCTCCAGCTGGGCGCAGCGGGCCTCCAGCTCGGCCTTCTGGTCCTGGGCCTGGGCAAGCTTTGCTTCCAGCTCTGCCAACCGGGCATCCGGCTCCTGGGGTGCCTGCTCCAGCCGGGCGCAGCGGGCTTCCAGCTCCGCTTTGGCGGCCTCGGCCTCTTCCAGCCGGGCGATCAGCGCTTCCAACCGGGCATCCGGCTCCGGGAGGGACTGCTCCGTCTCCCCGGCAGCCTCTTCCAGCTGCCGGCAGCGCGCCTCCAATTCCGCCTTTCCGGCTTCCGCCTCTTCCAGCCGGGCGGTCAGCTCTTCCAGCTGGGCCTGCAGGGCTTCGGTCTGCTCCGGAGCCTCCGGCTGCCGGGGCTGGGAGCGCAGTTCCTCCAGCTCCGCGTTCAGCTGGTTGACCTGATTTTGATGTTTGCTGTTGAGATATTCCAGATAATGGACCACATCCTCCCGGTTGAAACCGTTGAATGCGCTGCGGAAATTCTGTGGTGCCGCCATGATGGATCCTCCTTTTTCTGTAAGAAAACTGATTTTTCGTATTATATCACAGGTATTCCGGGAAAACAACACTCAGCGGAAAAAATCCTGATTCCCATGCAGGAGGATCCCCGGCATCCTTTCCGGCGCAGATGGGATGGCCTTGACTTTTTCCCTATACGGGGGTAAACTGGAAGAAAAAAACAGGAGGATTTTCTATGGCATCCAAGGTTTATTTTACCGATTTCTGTACGGGCACATCCGAGACCCTTCCTCAGAAGCTGGCCCGGCTTTGCCTCAGTGCCGGGATGGACAGCATTGATTTTAAGGACAAGTTCGTGGCCATCAAGATCCACTTCGGTGAGCTGGGCAACATGGCTCACCTGCGCTCCGGTTATGCCCGGGTCATTGTGGATCTTGTGAAGGATCTGGGGGGCAAGCCCTTCCTGACGGACGCCAACACCATGTATGTGGGGTCCCGGAAGAATGCCCTGGACCACCTGGAGACTGCCTATCTCAACGGCTTTACCCCCTATTCCACCGGCTGCCACATCCTCATTGCCGACGGCCTGAAGGGTACCGACGATGTGGACGTTCCCGTGGCGGGGGGTGAATACGTCAAGACCGCCAAGATCGGCCGGGCCATTATGGACGCGGATATCGTCATCTCCCTGAATCACTTCAAGGGCCATGAGGAGGCAGGCTTCGGCGGCGCGCTGAAGAATCTGGGCATGGGCAGCGGCTCCAACGCCGGAAAACGGGAGATGCACTCCGAGGGCCGCCCCGTGGTGGACGAGGAAAAGTGTGTCGGCTGCGGCACCTGCGCCAAGTACTGTGCCCATGAAGGCCCCCAGCTTTCCGATGGGGTGATGCGCATCGACTGGACCAAATGCATGGGCTGCGGCCGCTGCATCGACGTCTGCCCCGTGGGAGCCATCCACTCCGCCTACGCCCAGTCCAACAACATCCTCAACTGCAAGATCGCCGAGTACACCAAGGCGGTCCTGGACGGCCGGCCCCATTTCCACGTGAGCCTGGTGCGGGATGTCAGCCCCTACTGCGACTGCCATCCGGAGAACGATGTTCCCATCGTTCCGGATGTGGGCATGTTCGCTTCCTTCGATCCCGTGGCTCTGGATCTTGCCTGTGCCGAGGCGGTGAATGCCCAGACCGTCATGCCCGGCTCCAAGCTGGCCAAGGCCAACCGCTCCGATCTGGACAACCTCACCGGCTCCTTCCCCGAGACCAATTGGCGCAGCCAGATCGAGCACGCCAAAAAGATCGGCCTGGGTGAGGATTCCTACGAGCTGATTCGCGTATAACAAAGATATCCCCGTTTCCCAATGGGAAACGGGGATGATTTTTTGGAAGATCAGCCGGCGATCAGCAGAAGCTCGCCGTCGTTGTAGGTCCAGCTGCCGCCGGGGGCGGTGAGGACCTGACCATTGGAGAGCTTGGCGTCCAGCCGCAGGGCCAGCTGCTGGTCGTCCTCCAGTTCGGGGATCTGGAAAGCCGCGCCGGTAAGGGGCATGTCAACGCTTTCGTCCCCGGCATCCTTCGGCAGCGCCAGCTGGACGGTGCCGATCTCCGCTCCGTTCATGCTCAGGACCAGAGTGGCCTCGGCGCAGGTGATGGTTTCTCCCGCGTTGGTGATCCGGGGAGGCTGCACCTGAACCTGGCCGCCGGTGACGGTCAGCCATTTGCCGTCAAAGACGAAGTCGGACACCATCAGGCTGCAGTAGGAGTTCAGGGAGGACTCCATATTGATCAGCGCCTCGTCGGTGGGGGCGGTGGGGGTATTCACGGCCACCTCGGTGGAGGTGCCGTCGGCGCCGGTGAGAATGACAAAATAGCAGTAGCCGTCGGCAGCGTTGAGGTCCAGAGAGCCGGTGTAGCAGCCGTCCTTGTATTCGCAGGCCACGCTGGCCACCTCCTCGCCCTCCATGCGGACGGTGAACAGGGCGCTGTCACCGTCGGTATGACTGGTGGGAACGGCGGACAGGATGACGGTAGCGCCGTTGGGGCTGCTCCAGGTGGCGGCGGTCATCTCCCAGCTGGCAAGCCCCAGAGGCTGGGCGGGGACGTTGGTCTGGGCAGCGGTCTGGGTGGGCTGGGTCGGTTCCGTCTTGGAGCCGCAGGCGCAGAAGGTCAGGGCGAAGACAGCGATCAACGCCGCCAGGACCAGAAGCTTTTTCTTTTTCATTTCGGTTCCTCCTTTGTAAGGGTCAATCCCGGATTCATTCCATGTTAGCTTTCATTATACCGCGGAAAATGACATTTTGCAACCATCTTTCCGTTTTTTTAAGAATTGCCTTTGAAAAAACACCCTTCGCGGACAGAAAATTCCCCGGGAAGGTCCGATAAGCGGAGCCCCGGAGCGGAATGCTCCGGGGCCGGATCGTTTTTAGACGGTTCTGGTCCATTCGGTGACCAGCAGGCCGGGGATCGCCCAGATGAGCTGGTACAGCAGAATGTTGGTGGGGGTCAGCAGCTCCGTGTTGCCCAGGATCGCCAGGACCAGCATGATGAGCATACCCAGGATGCCGCCCACCATGTGGATGGTGACACCCAGACGGGTGGACAGCCGCAGGGCTCTGGCTCCGGTGACGGCGTAGGCGGAGGACACCAGCTCCTCCCGGGTGGTCATTGCCAGCACCGGGGCTTCCGGATCGGGCCGGATCTTTTTCAGCTCTGCCCGGACCGGCAGAGAGGGGAAGGCGATGCGGCTGGTCTTGACGCCGAACTTGGCGCCGATAAAGCTGTCGGTGAGCATGAAATCGCTGCACAGCATCACGGGGGTCAGCTTGCGGTAGCCGCACAGGGTCACCAGTCCCGCGGCGGCGGAGCGCATTTTGGCGTAGGAAATGGCGTATACGGCGCAGAGCTGCCCGTCAATGGCGGCATAGACCGCCTGGTTGACCATGGTGCCCTCGGGGATCTCCACGCCCATGTCCTGCAGGAAGTTCAGGCTGCCCAGCAGCACCGGTTCGCCGCAGACCTCGCCGCCGATGCCGCCGCCTCCGTAGTTCTGGAAGTTTTCCACAGGGTGCTCCAGGCCGTTGCGGCTGGCCAGAAGCTGCTTGAACACCGGCACCAGTCCGCCGCCGGCGGCGCAGATCAGGGCGGTAGAGAAGGAAACCACCTCGTCAGGGTTCCGGTCGCCGTAGAATTTCACACCGTTGAGCTTGGTGCAGCCCTGGGGGAACAGATCCTGGTCCTCCAGGGGGAAGGCGGCCTTGCCGCTCAGACCCTTGACGCCCTTCCAGCCGCACAGAACGCTGCCCACCATGTGCAGCCGCTGCTCCAGAATGGCCATGGGACGGGTGATGGAGACGAAGAAGCTGGCGGGAACCGCCACCAGCAGGCTGGTGGACAGAATCTGTACGCCCATGCTCACGCCGTGGGTCAGCCCCGCGAAAATGGCAATGGCGATGCAGGCCAGCAGACTCAGTCCGGCGTAGAGGCTCTGGGTTTTTTCGGGGCCGGAGGGTTTCTGGTAGTTGTCCATGAAATCCTCTACCTCGCCCTGGGTCCGCAGCAGACCGGGCTTGCCCTCATAGAAATTGCCGACCTTGACGATGCCGTTGAGCCGGACGGCCTTACGCATGGTATCCAGCTGCGCCATCTCGGTGCTGCGGCTCTGGTACCGGGCCCACAGGGCCATGGTCATCTCCAGGCTGAAGGCCGCGCAGCAGGGGACCCGAAGCTCCGCCAGACAGTTTACGGCGTCGGCGATACAGGCGGCGAAGGTCAGCGTCAGCAAGGTGTTGACGGTGAAGCGGCCGTGGAACAGCTCCCCGATACTGTCCAGCATCAGCTGGCAGCCCAGCAGTCCGGACAGCAGCATGGCCAGTACCTGGCTGAAGATCACCAGCCGCAGCCGGTTCTCCGGCACCATGCCCAGCACGAACAGGGTGGTGACGCCCGCGCACAGCAGAACGATCAGAAGGTTCAAAAGGATCGCGGCCTGAAGCTTTCCCAATCCGGTTTCGGACAGCTCGTAGTAACGCTTTTCCGGTCCTGCCACCAGCTTTTTCTTCAGCTCCTTCAGCCGGGAGCGGGGTGTGAAGACGATGGGGGCGGGAATGAACTGTTCATCCACCTCAAAGGCGGGCTTGACCGGCTCGGTATTGACCACGGGGGGATCGATGCGGATGGTGTCATCCTCGGAGGCGGAAATTTCTTCCTCCGGTTTTTCCAGGTCCTCGGGGGAGAAGCGAATGGTATCCTCCAGAGAAGGCATGCCGGTGGGCTCCTGAGGGACCGCGTCCGGGGCCTCCCCGCTCTTTTCTCCGATCTGGGCTTCCTCCGTCAGGACTTCCTCCAGCAGGGCCGCCTCCGGGACGGAGAACTGGGGCAGGGTTTCCTCCGGGGCTGAGGACTGAGGCGGGGCTTCCTCCGTGGCGGAGAACTGCGGCAGGGTTTCGGCCTCCGGCTCCGGGGCGGTTTCCGCAGCCGGCTCCGTCTCGGGCTGATCGTCCTTGGAATAGTCGTGGAATTCTCTCAGAATGTCTTCCAGGTCAAATTCCTGGGGTTCGTTGTTGTTGTCCATAATGGGTATCCTCCTGGTTAATTGCGCTGGCGTACCGCCTCATACAATAAAATGGAAGCCGCGGCGGATGCGTTCAGGGAACTGATCCTTCCCTTCATGGGAATATGCACCATCACGTCGCAGTTCTTGCGGACCAGCTGGCTGATGCCGTCGCCTTCACTGCCGATGACGATGGCGGTGGGGCCGGTCAGGTCCGCCTGGTACATGGGAATGGAGCCTTCGGCGGCGGTGCCGTATACCCAGACGCCCATCTGCTTCAGCTGGCCGATGGCGGCGCTGATGTTGGTGACCCGGGCCACCTTCATATATTCCACCGCCCCTGCCGAGGCTTTGGCCACGGTGGCGGTGAGTCCTACACTGCGGCGCTTGGGAATGATGACACCGTGGGCGCCGGCACACTCGGCGCTTCTGAGGATCGCTCCCAGATTGTGGGGGTCGGACAGTTCGTCGCAGATGACGATCAGGGCCGGTTCGCCCCGGGAGGCGGCCTCCGCCAGAATGTCGTCGATGGTGCAGTAATCCCGGGCGGCTGCCAGGGCGATGACGCCCTGGTGGGCGTGGGTGAAGGACATGGTGTCCAGCTTCCGCCGGTCCACCGGTACCACCACGGCTCCGGCTTCCTTTGCCTGGGCGGCCAGCCGCTGCAGGCCCCGGTCGGTATCGCCCGCGGCGATGAACACCTTGTCAATGGTCCTGCCGCTTTTCAGGGCCTCCTGCAGGGCATTGCGGCCCTCCAGCTGGCCTTCCGTTTCTTCCGGGGCGGCGGGACGTTCCCGGTCCTCCCGGCGGGGGTAATTTTCCCGTCCCTGGGGACGGCGTTTTTCATTCATAACCGTATTCTCCGTTAATTGACCTGTTTTCCTGCCGATTTCCCGGCACATGTTCATAATCTCTGACAGTATAACAGATTTTCCGGGAATTCTCAACTCTTATTTTTTCCCGGAACGGATAAATCCCGCTCCTGCGGGGGGAATTCACAGAAAATTTACCCATGGAACAGGAATCATTCGTTGCCTACGGCGACAAAATGTGTTATGATGATGCAAATGCCATCCCAAGGAGGCGAATCAGCGATGGAATCGAATCGCAACAACGACAATAACCCCAATAAAAAGCCGGGCGACGGCCAGCGCCCCAAGGGGAATATCGGCACGGCGCTGCTGATCACCCTGGTGATTGTGCTGCTGTTCAGCTGGATTTTCAATTCCGTGGAAAAGAGCCAGTACACCGAAACCACCTTTTCCGATTTCCTGGACGCCAAGAAGGCGGGCCAGCTGGCGGAGGTAGAGCTGCAGTATGATAGGATCCTCTACATGACCAAGGCGGAAGCGGCCAAGGATCCCTCCCAGCAGAAGGCCTGCTACACCGGCCTGCCCAGCGGCGGCGACCTGATGGCCCTGGCGGAAGAGCTTGACGGCATGGGCGTGACGGTGAACGAGAAGATCGTGGAGGATAATTCCATGATCATGATGATCCTGTCCTATGTGGTCATGATCGGCGGACTGTTCCTGGTGATGAACATGCTGACCAAACGCATGGGCGGCGAGGGCATGATGGGCGGCTTCGGCAAGTCCAAGGCCAAGGTCTACATGGAAAAACAGACCGGCGTCACCTTTAAGGATGTGGCCGGACAGGACGAAGCCAAGGAATCCCTGCAGGAGATCATCGACTTTCTGCACAATCCCCAGAAATATACCGCCATCGGCGCGAAGCTGCCCAAGGGCGCTCTGCTGGTGGGTTCTCCCGGTACCGGCAAGACCCTGCTTGCCAAGGCTGTGGCGGGGGAGGCCAACGTACCCTTCTTCTCCATCTCCGGTTCCGACTTTGTGGAAATGTTCGTGGGCATGGGCGCCAGCCGTGTCCGGGACCTGTTCCAGCAGGCGGCCAAGGTGGCTCCCTGCATCATCTTCATCGACGAGATCGACGCCGTGGGCCGCTCCCGGGACAACCGCTACGGCAGCAACTCCGAGCAGGAGCAGACTCTGAACCAGCTGCTCAGCGAGATCGACGGCTTTGAGCCCAGCAAGGGCATCGTGTGTCTCGCGGCCACCAACCGCCCGGAGATCCTGGATAAGGCCCTGCTGCGTCCCGGCCGGTTTGACCGGCGGATCATCGTGGACCGGCCCAATCTCCAGGGCCGTCTGGATACCCTGAAGGTCCATACCCGGAAGATCAAGCTCAGCGAGGATGTGGATCTTCGCAAGATCGCCCAGGCCACCGCGGGAGCCGTGGGCGCGGACCTGGCCAATCTGGTCAACGAGGCCGCTCTCCGGGCCGTCCGCAAGGGCCGCCAGGCGGTGAACCAGGAGGATCTGCTGGTGTCCTTCGAGACGGTCATTGCCGGTTCCGAGAAGAAAAATACCGTGCTGACGGATATGGAGAAGCGGCTGGTTGCCTATCATGAGGTGGGTCACGCCCTGGTGGCCGCCCTGGAAAAGCACTCCCAGCCGGTGTCCAAGATCACCATCGTTCCCCACACCTCCGGAGCCCTGGGCTACACCATGCAGATGCCCGAGGAGGAGAAATTCCTGTCCACTGCCGACGAGCTGCGCACGGAGCTGCGGACTCTGGTAGGCGGCCGGGCTGCCGAGCAGGTGGTCTTCGGCGTCCAGACCACGGGAGCCGCCAACGACATTCAGCGTGCCACCGCCCTGGCTCGGAACATGGTCACCCAGTACGGCATGAGCGACAAGCTGGGACTGATGTCCACCGCCAGCGTCCAGAACCAGTATCTGGACGGCCAGGCCTATATGGACTGCGCCCAGAGTACCGCCGCCGAGGTGGATATGGAGGTAAAGCGCTTCCTGGAGTCTGCCTATGACGACGCCAAGCGGATTCTCACCGAGAACCGGAGCCTGCTGGACGAGATTTCCGAGTTCCTTCTGGTGAAGGAGACCATCACCGGAGACGAGCTGATGGCCTACGTCAACGCCGGAAAGAACCAGCTCCCCGCCCCCGAAACGGCTGAATAAAAAACCTCCGGCATTCCGTAAACGGAATGCCGGGGTCATTTTTTTCAGGAGGCTTCGCTTTCCGAATGGGAGAGGTCCTTCAGACATTTTTCCAGATAGATCTTCTGCACCGCGGCCACGATGCAGGTGTACAGAAGCCGCTTTTCGTCGGAGCTGTCTTCGCCCCGAAGCTCTATGCAGTCCTTGATTTCAAAGGTGAACTGCAGAACGTTCTCAAATTCGTCGCAGAAATAGTCATAGGCCTTCTGCAGCGGGTAGGTCCGCTGCTGAAGCCGGAGGAAGACCGACAGGGCATCCAGGGACAGAACACTCTTGGCCACCGCGATGAAAAACAGATAGGCCACCTGATCCCGGCCATACTGCTTTTTCACGGGATTGGGAATGAGTCCCTTCTTCACATAATTGCTGATCATGGAGGAGGTCAGGGAGAAATCTCCCAGAGGGGAGAGGTATTCTCCGATATATTTGGACGCCTGCTCCAGGTATAGTCCGACGTTTGGGATCTCCTGGTAACGGGGCAGCCGGAAGTCTCTGATAGCGGCGGTAAACTGCTGCGTACTTTCCTGTTCCATTTTTATCACCGTGGGTATTATACCGAATCCCCAGGAAAAAGTCAATATGAAAAAACTTATCTTAAGATTCTATTGACAATGTAATGGAATATTGATATAATGCAATCGGTTATCGAAAAACCGATGAAAAGAACATGAATGAGGGATAACATGAAATACAGAATCGTTACGGACTCCTCTTCCAATATTATGTCCATGGACAGCGACTTTGCCGCCGTTCCCATGAAGATCGTCGCGGACCGGGAATATGTGGATGATGCCAGCCTGGACGTGGCGGATATGGTGCAGACGCTGAAAAATCACAAGGGAAAGTCCAGCTCCTCCTGTCCCAACGTGGGGGAGTGGCTGGAGGCCTTCGGCGAGGCGGAATACGTGTTCGGCATCACCATCACCAAGCACCTCTCCGGAAGCTTCAATGCCGCCCGCCATGCCGCTGAGACCTACATCCAGGAGCATTCTGACCGGAAGGCGTATATTTTTGATTCCCTGGCCACCGGCCCGGAGATGATGCTGATGGCGGATAAGATCCGCCAGTGCGAGGCCGCGGGAGACGACTTCGAGACCACAAAGGAAAAGGTCCTGAACTATCAGAACCATCTGCATACCCTGTTCTGCCTGGAGTCCATGAACAATCTGGCAAGAAACGGCCGGGTGAATCCCGCCGTGGCGAAGATCGCGGGAATGCTGGGCATCCGGGTGGCGGGCGCCGCCGAGGGCGGCAAGCTTGCCCCCTCCCATAAGCCCCGGGGGCCGAAGAAGACCATCCAGCAGCTGGTGGAGATGATCCGGGACCGGGGACTGAAGGACGGAGCCAAGCTCCGGGTGGCCCACTGCTTCGCCGAGGAGGCGGCTCTGGCCCTGCGGGATGCCCTTCTGGAGGAATTCCCCCATCTTCAGTTCCATCTGGAGCCCACCACCGGCCTGTGCAGCTATTACGCCGAGGCCGGCGGCCTGATCATCGGCTTCGAAGGCAGCTTCAACGCCAAAAACGACAATACCAAGTTCTGATCCCGCTGCCTGTTTCCAATCGGTTTGTTGAATAGAAAAAGGTTCGTTCATACCGTAGGGCGCTGGCTGTCCCCCGCCTGACAGTGTTCTTTGAATACCCGCCCGCGTTAGCGGACGGGTGTTTTGCTTTGCGCCCGGCATGGGCAAAATCCAAAGGGGAAAGTCCCAAACCCGCCCGGTAGTGGGATGCGTATCGTATGACAGCCAGAAATCCCCGGGATAAAAAGCGGAGACTTTTTATCCCGGGGTTTTCTTGGATCCGGAGCATCCCTCCGGGAAAGATTGGGAATGAATCGGAAAAAGATCAGGCTTCCAGGCTGATGCGGTCGATCTGGGCCAGTTCTTCCTCCGTAAAGGCGGTATTGCCTGCCGCGCGGATGTTGTCCAGAATCTGCTCCGGTCTGGAGGCGCCTGCCAGGACGCTGGTGACCACCCCATCCCGCAGCACCCAGCTCAGGGCCATCTCCGCCAGGGTCTGCCCCCTCCGGGCGGCCAGAGCGTTCAGCGCCCGGATCTGCTCCAGGCGGCCCTCCGTCAGGGCGGATTCCTTCAGGAAGCGGCCGTCCGTGCGGATGCGGCTGTCGGCAGGGATCCCCTTCAGATACCGGTCCGTCAGCAGTCCCTGGGCCAGGGGAGAGAAGGCAATGATCCCTTTTCCCAGTCTGGCGGCGGTTTCCTTCAGGCCGTTGTGTTCGATGGTCCGGTCAAAAATGGAATAGCGGTTCTGGTTGATCACAAAGGGGACCTTCCATTCATCCAGAATGGCCGCCGCCTGCTCCAGCCGGGGACCGTCGTAGTTGGACAGGCCCACGTACAGGGCCTTGCCGGACTGGACTGCCGTGGCCAGGGCGCCCATGGTTTCCTCCAGGGGCGTATCCGGGTCCGGCCGGTGGTGGTAGAAGATGTCCACGTAGTCCAGCCCCAGCCGCTTCAGACTCTGGTCCAGGCTGGCCAGCAGGGATTTCCGGCTGCCCCACTCTCCGTAGGGGCCGGGCCACATGTAGTATCCTGCCTTGGTGGAGATGATCAGCTCATCCCGGTAGGGCATCAGATCCTCCTTCAGGATCCGGCCGAAATTCCGCTCGGCGCTGCCTGCCTCAGGGCCGTAGTTGTTGGCCAGATCAAAATGGGTAATTCCGTTGTCAAATGCCGTGAAGCACATGCGCCTCATGGTGTCAAAACAGCCTGTGTCCCCAAAATTGTGCCACAGGCCCAGAGAAACGGCACTGAGCTTCAGGCCGCTTCTGCCCACACGGTGATAGGTCATGGTGTCATAACGGTTTTCTGCCGGGAGATACATGTTGAAACGCCTCCAATGTTATTTTTTGTCCGGGAATTTCTTCCCGGAGACGCGGGCGCGGCGCAAAGGCTTTTTCCCGCGCTGAAAGGTTTTTAGGGACCGCCTTTCCGCCTTGGTCCGGGGTCCGGCGGGGATCAGTTCGCCATCACTGCCTCAATTTGCTCCACCGTTCTGGGGATGCCGGCGGACAGGTTCTCACAGCCGCTGTCCGTCACCAGGCAGTTGTCCTCCAGCCGGAAGCCGATGCCCCACTGCTGGTGGTAGATCCCCACATCCACACAGAATACCATTCCGGGCAGGATCACCTCCGGCCGCTCTACCGCGTCGTGGGTGTCATAGCCGATGTGGTGGGCTCCGCCGTGCCACATATAGGTCCCGACCTCGTCCACAGAGGCCATGACCCCGGCCTCCACCAGCAGCCGCGCGTTATAGCGCCGGATGGTGGCGTCCACCTCCGCCATTTTCATGCCGGGGCGGATGATGCTGAACAGGTAGTCCGAGGTCTTCAGGGCGCATTCGTACAGCAGCCGCTGCCGGGGAGTGAATTTGCCGTTGCAGGGATAGCTCCGGGAAACGTCGGTGATCATGTTGTCAAACTGGGCGCCCACATCGTTGAGGATCATGTCCCCATCCCGGGCCTGGCCGGTATAGGCGTCATAGTGGATGCAGAAATTGTTGTCTCCGGCGGAAATGATGGACTGGAAGCCCGCTTCCTTGGGGGAAAACTGGCCCAGGGCATGGTCAAACTCCGCCTTATACTGATACTCGTACATGCCGGGCCGGGAGGCGCGCATCATGGCCAGGATTCCGGCCCGGGTGATCTCCTCTGCCCGGCGCAGCGCCTGAATCTCGCAGGGCTGCTTGATGGTCCGCAGTCCCCGGACAAAGGGACTGGCATCCTTCAGCGTCAGGAAGGGGTACTGCTTTGCCGCCATCCGGGCAAAGACGTGGCCCTGACGGTCCGGGTCCTCCGGGGCATGGCGGAACAGATCCAGGTACAACCGCCGGTACTTACCGCTCATGGCCAGAGCGTGGAGTTCCTTTTCAAAGGCTTCCAGGTCCCGGATGTCGGACACTCCGGAGAGGGCCTCCGCCTGACCAGGCTCCAGCCGCGTTCCCGTCCAGCGCTCCGCCATGGGATCCTTGGGCAAAAGGTACAGCCTCTCACAAACCGCCCCGGCGGCATCCTTCCGGGCCAGCAGCACGGACTGCTTCTGCTCCACACCCGTCAGGTACACAAAATTCCGGTCGGCAAAAAAGGGGTAACAGGCATCCGCGGACTTGCGAAGCTCCGTCCCAGCGAACAGAACCAGCAGGCTTTCCGGCTCCAGCCGGGCGTAAAGCCGCTGCCGGTTTCCCATATGAAATTCCTTTTCCATAGATGACACTCCTCGTCAAAAAATGCCACATTATTTTAGCACCGACCGCCGGAAAAAGAAAGGGGGAACCACGCAAAAATCATACAGTCTTGCCACCGGTCCCAGGGTATGGTATTATATAAAATGTGCTTATCAGCTTTGCTCAGCTGCCCGATTAATTGAAATATGCAGGGATGTTTCGTAGGGCGGGGTCATGACCCCGCCGACCAGGTTCCGATTTATACCCGGGGATCATTCAACGGAATCGCCAGAAAAAAGTTACGTTTTGGCGGGGGCGAGCCATAAGCCCTACGGTATGAACGAGCCATTTTCCGTTCAACCAA
>SFQY01000066.1 GCA_004562395.1 bacterium
GTAACGGCGTTCTGGCGTTCTTTCTCATGTTGCACCTCATAGATGTTGTAATGGATAGCCCAGAGCTTTTTCGTGTCGGCATACAGGGGGGTAAGCTCCTGCTGCAAATCCCTGTACTCCGTTTCCAGACGGGCCTTTTCCGCACGCCATGCAGCAACGGGAAGCTTGCCGTCCACCACTTGTCCTTTCAGCTTGCGCTCAGCCATGTAGAATAGGCGAAGCGTATCATCATGCTCAACCTTGTACTTCTGGCGGGATTTCTCAAAGCGGATGGTTTTCAGCTTGTCGGCAACGGGTTTTCCGGCCTTGTAGTAATCCGCCATGCGAAGCAGCTCGTCCAGTTCTTTGATGCGGGCCTGTTTCCCGGAAGCGGTCTTTTTCAGCGTGTCGATTTTGCCTTGCATGGTATGCAGAGCTGCGTCCAGATCGTCAGCTGTGTAGAGGCCTTTGGCTTCCAGATAGCTGACCGCCTCAGACAGCTTTTTCAGATTAGCGATCCTGGCTTTGCTGCTGTATGCACCCTTGTTGCGGTTGTCATAGTAGGCGGACAGAAGCTCCACCAGCGTAGGCGGCTGGGGCTTGGACAGCTCAGCTTTCACTTCTTTGAGCCAGTCGATCAGGGCGGCAATTTCCTGTTTCGCCTCCCGGAGCATGGCGTTGGTTTTCCTGATCCAGCGGTTGAGATCGCCCTTGTCGGTGCGGATGCCCTTGGCTTCCATGGCCCGGACGGTTGGCCCCTCATGCTGGGTGGGTATCTGCTCCACGCCCTGACGCTCAAAGCTGCGGTGGTCGATGCGGCAATCCAAACCTTTCTCGGCAAACTTGGCGTTGCAAAGTTCAGCCCATGCCTGTCGCCACGCTTCCAGCGTTTCCGGGCTGCCCCAGTCGGTGATAGGGACAGCATTGAACACATAGTTGCCAGTCTCGTCCCGGATGCGGTTGCCGTCCTCATCCAGCACATATTCCCGGCGTTGCTTGTTGCCCCATTTTCCGTCCGGCTCGACAGGGCGGATGGGACACATGACATGAAAATGCGGGTTTTGGATTCCACCATTCTCTTTGTCGGGGGAATGAACGGCAAAGTCCACTATCATACCCCGGCTCACAAAGTTTTGGAGCAAAAATTGCCTTGCAAGTTCGATGTTTTCCCGCATGGAAAACTCATTCTGCAAGGCAATATCGAAACTGTATGCAAGCTGCGCTTTCTTTCCTCGCTCAACTTTCTCCACGGCGTTCCAGAGTGTTTCCCGGTCAGAGAGAGAAGGCGGAGCGTGAGATGGCAGCAGGATTTCCGAACAGATCACGCCGCCCTTGCGGGTGTAGTCACTGTCCTCGCCGTAATACTCGCTGTGCAGCTTTTCGCCGGAGCGATAGGCGGCAGCAGCCACGGTAGACTGTCCGGCGCTGCGCTTGATCTGGGTTACATGAAAATGGAATAACGCAATGGTCAGGACCTCCCTTCGTATTCAGCCCGGTTGTGTTCGTTGACGGCCGCCATAAGCAAGCCCTTGACCTCCGGCAAGGCGAAGGCTTTTTCCGCAAAGGAATAGAACTCGGTCTCGCTCAAAACCTTAACAAGCGGAGCCACGCTCTCCACAGCGGCTCCACGGGTAATGAGCTTGTGTGCCCGTTTCCGGCGGTCGCCTTTCTCGTAGTAGCTGCGGCGATTTTCAAGCTGCTGCTGTTTGTGCCGGAGCTGGGTAAGCTGGCGCTCATTGTCAGCGATCTCGGCTTTCAGCTCGGGGATGGTCTTTTGTTTCGGCATGATTAGTCCTCCTTGATTTAGATGTAGTGATATAAAAAGACCGCCTACAATTTCAGTAGACGGTCTGACTGACGGTATGGGATTTTCAGACTTTGCGGCGGGGACTGTCTGCGTCAGCAGATTGTTCCTGCTGCAAAGTGCGCTGGGATAGATGCCGCAGGCATCGCAAGGGGTGCAGCCCCTTGTACGGAACGCAGTGACGCAAAACAGCCCGGACATTCGAGTGTCCGGGCTGTTCGCCTCGCAGAGCGCACATACAGGGTTTACCCTGTATAGAAGTGCGCCATTCGGTTTCAGATGCTGCTTACTTCACAAAGAAGCGATACAGGAAGGTGACGATCTGGGCGCGGGTGCAGTTGTTGTTGGGGCTGTAGGTGGTGTCAGTGGTGCCGCTGGTGACACCATTGGCCACCGCCCACATGACCGCCTCGCCGTAGTAGTTCTCCAGGTCCACATCGGAGAAGGGATTCAGGAACATCCACTCACCCTGCATACCGCCGCCCTGGGCCTGCTCGCTGCGGTAGATGAAGGTCATGGCCTGGGCGCGGGTACAGGTGGCGTTGGGACTGAAGGTGGTGCCGTCGCCGGTGCCGGTGGTGATGCCCTGGCTGACAGCCCAGCGGACCGCCTCGGTATAGTAGGCGTCAGCGGGAACATCGGAGAAGTCCATGGCATAGTTCACCACAGGACTTCCCGCCGCGCGCCACAGGAAGGTGACAATCTGGGCCCGGGTGCAGGGGGCGTTGGGTGCAAAGTGGGTATCATCCACGCCGCCGGTGATGCCGTTCTCGGCGGCCCACAGCACCGCGTCGTAGTAGTAAGCATTGGCGGGCACATCCACGAAGAAGTTCAACATGGTGTTGTCTTCCATGAAGATGACCTCGACATTCACCTTGTCTGCGGGCTGGGTGAAGCTGTAGGTGCCGTCGCCGTTGTTGGTGACTTTCACAGCATTGCCGTTCTTGTCTGTGACAAGGATCTGCTCCACCGTATAGCCGGCATCGGGCTTGGGCGTGATGGTGACGGTGTCGCCCTTCTTGGGAGACTTGGGGCTGACGGTCACGCTGCCGTTTTCGGGCTGGGTCACCGTGGGAGGATAGGTGGGAGTAGAGCCGCCGCCGGAAGAGGACACCACATAGGGCTTAATGCTGCCGGTCAGGTTGTTGTAGTTGGCCTGGTCAGCCACTGCGGGGGTATAAGTCCAGTTGTACGCGGTGTTGGCGGAAACCGTCTGGCTGTCGCCCAGATCCCACGCGATGGAACCGCCGGCGGGGGTGATGGTGCCCACGGTCAGCGCCGCGTCCGCCAGGGTCTTGTCGCCGGTGGTGATGGCGGTGTAAGCGGGCGTTCCGGTGGGGGTGGCCTTGTTGATGGTCACCTTGATGGTATCCTCAACCGTTTCATAAGTGTCCGTGTCCGTGGGGGTGAACACCACGGTCACACTGTCGCTGCTGTCCGTAACACTCACGGGAGCCGCAGCTTTGAAGCTCCATGTGCCGTCCACGCTGGCGGTGCCGGTGATAACACTGTCAGGAACAGCGGAGCCGGTGTAGGTCACGGTAATGTCGTTAGCGTTGACCGTGGGAACGTCCTTTGCCGTCAGTTCGATATTGATATTGACGGTGGCGTCCTCATAGTTGGTGGAGCTGATGACTACCCGCAGGGTCGCGCGGCTGGGCTTTTGGCCGAACATGGTGTAGGTCACTTTTCCGGTGCTGTCCACATCCCAGCCGGTTATAAAAACGACATCACCCCAGGCCGCGCTTCCTTTGGCATAGGTCAGGGTGCCGGCGTCGGCGGGCATCCCCGCGCGGCCGATATCCTTGCTCTGCTCAGTGGTCACGGTGTACTTCTGCCAGACAGAAATATCAGCCAGCGTCGGTGCGTCAGCTTTTTTGACGGTAAGGCCGCTGACGACGCAGGTTTTACCCTGATAGGACAGCTCGATGGAGGTATCACCCACGGCCAGAGTGCCGAAGGTTACCTCAGCGGTGACATCCCTTGTGTTTCCGCTGGCATAGGTAGCGGTGACGGTCAGGCCGTTGGTCTGGAAGGTCTCGCCATACTTGTAGCTGGTCTTGGCGGGTGTCGTGCCACCGATGCTGATATCGCTCAGCGTATCAGATTCCACGGTCAGGCTGATGGTGCCGGTAACGGTTTTGTAGTTGGTGCTGTCGGTGGGGGTAAAGGTCCAGCCGTAGTCAGCGGTACCAGCCGTCAGGGCCTGACCAGCGGTCAGCTGCAGCGTTCCATCAATGGTCTCGCTGGTCCTGCTCAGGGAGATGTCGCCCAGCGTGGTGCTGGTGTAGATAGTATTAGGGCTGGCCTTCGTGACAGTGCCCACGGCGGGATCAGCCTTGGAGATGGTCACGGTGACGGTGGGCTGGGTCAGAGTGTAGTTGCCCACTTTTTCACCGGTCAGGGTAATTTCGGCAAAGGTAACGATCTTGTTTTCGCCCGCGTTGGCGTCCGTGATGGTACCCGTGGTAGGCATTGCGGCCGCAACCTGTTCTTCGTCGCCGGACACAATGCCCGAAAGCACGCCGCCGGCCAACTCGACCGTGGTGTTGCCCGCGGCATAGACACGGTCGGTGGCCGTCAGGCCGGTGACGGTCAGTTCCTTCTTGGCAATGGTGAAATCGGCGGGAACCACGGTTTCCTGATAGTTGGTGGTGGCGGCGATGGTGGCCTCCACGGTGTAGC
>SFQY01000067.1 GCA_004562395.1 bacterium
CCCAGCACAAAGCCGCATTTGTTATCAAACAGGATCGTGCGGCGGATCACATAGCCTTGATTTTCTTCCAGAATAACACCTCCTTGATGTTGACAGCATCCGGGCCAAACAGGGGCAGGCCGTAGAAACATACGGCCTGCCCCAAAAGCGGCCCCGAAAAGCCTTGTAATCAGCGGGTTTCGAGGGCCTAATTGTCAACGCCCCAGCCCCGCTTTTTCCGCATATATTCCCGCTGTTGGCGGCGGTGGGCTTTCTTTGCACAGGCCGCCGAGCAGTAAGCCTGCCGCCGATCCGGGGCAACGGGCCCGCCGCAGATAGGGCAAATCTTAAAATCCGGCCTGGGCCCCTCGGTCAAGAGAGCGGCCTCCAGCGCCGGATCGAGGGGCAGCACCGCCTCCCGAAAGTAGCGGCACAGCGCCCCCGTCCAGCATTTCCCCAGCATATATCACTCACAGTCCAGGGGCAGGCAGCCGCACTCCCGGTCATAGTTGGCACACCATTTTGTCACCAGGGCGCGGATCGCCCGTTTTTCCTCGCGTGTCAGTTCACGGGCCAAGCCGTCACCTCCCGCCAGCCGGGGCCATAAGCTCCCGGTAGCAGGACACGCAGCCGATCCCGCGCCAGTAGGGACACCCGGAACACCGGGAGCCCCTGGGCGGCTTTGCCGGGGCCGGAGCCTGGGGGCGGGGCTTCTGCTGCATCATCTTTTCATAGGGGCTGTTGGTAAACCTCATTTGTCCGCCTCCTCTCCGTCATCGTCCTCCTCGTCCCAGGGCGGGCCGTCATCGTCCTCGTCCCCGTAGCCGTCCGGCTCGTCATAGTCCGTGAGCTCGCTTGAAATAGAACGCCGCACCACCGCCCATCAGGGCCACAGCCAGCACCGCCAGGAGCATCCCCATGTTGCCGCCCGTTTCCGGCTCGGCCTCCTCCGGGGCGGGCTCCTCGGTTTCCGTGGGCTCCGGCTCCGGCTCAACGCCCACGCACTTGCTCATATTGACGGAGCAGACGGCACAATCCGTATTGACGGCCCCCGCCTCGCATTTTTCAGAGCAGGAGCACACCGCCTGTTCCACGCCAGCGGCCTCCGCCGCAACAAGCAGATCAGCCTCATCCACCACGCTGAAAAAGTAGGTTTCGTACTGTTCGCCCTCTTCGTCCACGGGCTTGTCATAGTCAATGACGATATAGAACGTATTGCCGCCGCTGGTCTGGACGGTAATAAACTGCTTGTTGGTGTGCTCGTCATAGAGCAGATCGCGGGTCACAAGGTTGCCCTCTTCGGAAAAGCCCTCGTCGGACTCAATGGTGGGCTCCGGGGCGGGAGTTTCCTCCGTCATGGTGGGATCGCCGTAGTCCGCGCCCTCGCCGCCGTCCGCGTAGGCATACGCCGGGACACTAAAGCCGCATAAAAGAACGACGGCGCAGAGCGCCGCCGCCATCACCCGAAAGCGTTTCATCTTCAATTTTCCTCCTTTCCGCCGTCCTCGGACTTCTGGACACTTTGTCCAGAGGTGCCGCTGTCCCGGAGCCGCTGGAGCACCAGGGGCAGCTCCTCCAGGGAAACGCTCATGCCCCGCACGATGTCCACGATCTCCTCGTTTTCCGCCTCCCGGTGCTTTTGCTCCAGCTCTTTCAGCCGGGCCTGCTGTTCACTGATTTTGGCCTTGACCTTATCAATCTCGGCCTGGATTTTTTGGCTCTTACTTGCCGCCATAAATAACCTCCTTGTCAGGGTAAACGCCCGTAGGCGTAGAAATGAGATTGCCAGTAGCTTGTATTCAGGTTTGCATATTGGATGGGATCGCCACAATGGATCATCATCCCGTCCCCCACATAGATGCCACAATGGGACACGCCCGCCGTGTCATAGGTGCCGACAAAGAACACCAGATCGCCGGGTTTCGGGTTGCTGGTAGGGGTGCAGATGTTATAGAGCCCCTGGGCTCCCAGGCGGCCCACATTCCAGCCGGAGTGATTGATCACCCAGGACACAAAGCCGGAGCAGTCAAAGGACGTGGCCGGAGAGCTGCCGCCCCACACATAGGGATAGCCCAGGTATTTCTCCGCCTCGCCCAAAATGGCCGCAAAGGTTTCATCGTCCAGATATTCCTCCGGCACGTCATAGTCAGCGGGCGGGTTGGTGATGTATTTCCCCACATAGGCCGACTCCGGGAACAGGTCAGGCCGGTTCCCCAGGGTGGACATATAGAGGGAATAACGGGCCATTTGTTCCTCACCCATGATTTCCAGGGGCAGATGGGAAAGGTTTTTGTTTTCCAGCGTGACATAGCAGATGTACCAGGAGTAGGGATCGCCGTCGCTGTCATACCGGGTTTCCCGCACCACGCGCTCCGTCAGGATATACTGGCGGTCAAAGAGGGTTTCCAGGGTGCCCTGCACCTCGTCCGCCGTCCATTCCCCCTCGTGGAGCACACAGAGGATAGAGATCAGCACATAGGGATCGTGCTCGATCTCGTCCAGGTCAAAATGGTATTCGTCATAGCTGTGGGTGGCGGTATAGGTGTCCAGGTAGTTTTGCAGCTCGGCCTCCATGCCGGAATAGGCTGCCTCCGCCGCCAGGATCTCCCCGTCCTCCGAGGGGTAGGTGGTAGCGCCCACGGCCCCCGCGCCGGAATTTCCCAGCATCACCAGGGAAGAAGAACAGGACTGCATCATAAAGAGCAGGAGCACACAGGCCAGAGCCAGCAGCACCCCCACGGGATGCCGCTTCACAAAGCCCGCGATCTTCGCTCCGGCCTTTTCCGTGGCGGCGGCGGTCTTTTTGGCCGCGCTTGCCGCTCCCGTCTTTGCCGCCTCCCGCGCCCGCTTTTGATACTGCTTTTTCAAGCGGTGCTTGCGCCACATCCGGGAAACGGGGTTGCCGGACATTTCCGGGTGTTCCTGGACGGCCATGCGGAAATGATAGTCTGCCGTCGCCTTAACATACTTGGACTTGGCCCGCTGGACAGCCTTTGCCGGGTGCTGCCTGATCTTCTTTTGCACAAACCGCTTGCCATGCCGCAGGCCGGACTCGCCCACCAGCTCGGAGCGGTGGGCCCCCTCGATACCCACGTTTTCCTGTTCATTCTCATAAATCTTGCCATGCACAAAACCGTGGGCGGCCCCGCCAGCAGCCCCGCCTATCCGCCGCACCGGGCCGGGCTTTTTGGGCGGCTTCTGTTTTGCCAGCTTATCCTTTGCCCGTTCCAGCTTTTCCCCGCGCTCCTCCATGCGGAGCTTGGACGCGGCGGCCTGCTCCTGTTTGCTTTTCTGCCTGAACTTTGACTTGTGGACACTTTGTCCAGAAGTGCTGCTGTCCGCAGCCCCGGCACAACCTGGGGAGCCGCCCCCAGCGGCCCCGCCAGGATCGGCGGCGCTCTCCCAGGAGCCGGGGCGCTCCCTGGGCTCCTGTTTGGGCTTATTCGGTTTTCGCTTCATTCTTCAAATCCTCCGGGCGGGTAGTCAGCAGGTTATAGATTTCTCCACGGGGGAACCGATCCACAAAGGGGATCGTCACATCCCCATAGAACAGCAGGCCCTCGCCGGAATTGCTGTGGGTGATGTAGGAGAGCTGGTGCTCCGAAATGCCGAGCTGCTTTGCCAGAATTGCCCGGTCACTTTGGGCCTGGGACAGCAGAATCATAAAATCCGTGTTGTCCAGAATGGCCTCAATCTCCCGGCTGGCCAAAAGGTCTTTGACGTTCTGCGTCAGGGCTGAGGGGACACAGCCTTTCTTTCTCAGCATCTTCCACACGGCCACAAAGTAGCTGGCGGTAAGCGCGTCCCGGAGCAGGATATGGAACTCGTCAAAATAGCACCAGGTAGAAACGCCGCTGTGAAAATTCACATTGACCGCCGAAGTTACAAAGTCGTTGGTAACGTGCATGGCAATCTTGCGGAGGTTTTCTCCCAGCCCTTTGAGAACGATGCACACGATATGGGACGTGAGCTTTACGTTGGTCTGGTGGTTGAACAGGTTAAGGGAGCCGGTGCAGTAGAGCTCCAGGGCGGTTGCCACACGGCGGGCCTCCGGCTCCGGCTGCTTCAAAAGCTCCTCGTACAAGTCCTGGAGCAAGGGCGGCTTGCCGTCCCCGATCCCCAGGGCCATATCCCGGTAGATCAGCCGCACACAGCGGTCAATCACCGTCTTTTCGATGGGCTGCAAGCCGTCCTTGCCGCCCACCACCAGCTCACACAGGGACAACAAAAAATCCGCTTTCATGGAAAGCGGGCTTTCGTCATCGTCCAGGTCAAGCTGGATGTCCATAGGGTTGATATGGCTGGGAGAGCCGGGGGCGATCTCCACCACCTGGCCGCCCAGCCGCCGCACCAGCGGGGCATATTCGCCCATCGGATCGACAATGATAATGCGATCCTTTGGGATAGTGAGAAACACGTTGATGATCTCACGCTTTGCGGCAAAGGATTTTCCCGATCCGGTTGAGCCAAGATACAGGCCGTTGGCCGATTTCAGCTTTTTGCGGTCAGCCATAATGACGTTATGGGAAAGGGCGTTCATGCCGTAGTAGAGGGACGGCCCGGCCATACGGAGCTCCCTGGTCATAAAGGGAATGAAGATGGCCGTGGAACTGGTTGTCATGCCCCGCTGGATTTCCACCTCGTTATAGCCCAGGGCCAGCGAGGACACAAACGCCTGCTCCTGCTGCCAGTCCAGCCGCTTCAAGGCGCAGTTGTATTTCTGCGCGATGCCGCCCACGGTAAACACATCGTTTTCCAGCCGCTGCCGGGTGGGGGCGATATTGATGACCGTGAACGTGAGCAGAAACATCCGCTCGTTGCGGGACTGGAGATCGGCCAGGAGCTCCGCCGCGTCCTTACTGAATGTGATGAGGTCAGGGGGCAGAATGTCGGGATCGTACCCGGCCCGCACCGCCTTGCGCTGTTCCTCCACTTTCATTTTGCCGATGTCGGAGAGCTTGCCCTTGATGGTCTTAATGGCTTTGAGCTGATCCACCGTCTGAATGTGCATGGTAACGGTCATTTCCGCATCCAGCTCCAGAATTTCCGCCAGGAGCTTG